>NZ_AP021845.1:0-397391 GCF_009177135.1 Azospira sp. I09
CGTCGCTTACTATTTGGACTACGGCGAGTTGAGTAAAAAATATGAAAAATATCTTTGAAGAAATCAATGAATTTTCTTCGGAAAAAATCGCGTTATTCAGCTTTGGGAAATTTTGCTACGTCTTTCTTAATAAAGACCCGATCTTTGTCAAGAAATTGCTTCCCCTCATCCAAACCTCTCTGGCAAATGAGAGCTTTCAGGCAGACGTAATGCGTGCTTATACGGAGGGCTGCATGAATGAAAAGGCGGCCATTCTGAAAGAATTTGAAGCCAAACGCGACCATCCAAACGCAGCCAAGTTTTATGGGCCACAGCTTGATCTAGTGGACAAGCGATTGGCTATAAAGACAATCCAGCATTTAATGGACTACTTAAATAATTATCTCAACGAGTATCCGGGATCGCTAGAAATTCTCAACAATTCCTACAAGCATATCCATGACGAAGATGGTGTTTCGTACATAAAAGAAAATTACGCAAATTATCGCATTGGCTGCATTTTTTATTCCAAGCACCAATCAATCATGGGGAGGGCTGAGATGCTGGAGCTAAAATATTCCAAGGTAGTTGAACGTGAGTACGAGAAAATTGGAATTGACATAAGAAAGGAAGATGCTCAGTTCTCTAAATATAGTCTTGTCAGCCTGAACGAGAATATTCAGATATTCAACGACAAGGATAGTCAGACAATACGCGATGAACGCATAGGGCGACACTTCTGGATAAAAGTTCCGAGGAAGCTGCTTACCTCTATCGAGGAACTCATTGAAAAAGGAATGCTGTCCGAAATAGCATTCAGGATTGATTACGTCTCCGATTATGTCCCTGCAATGGAGGAGATGGAGTTTGGCGCTCCGTTGCGATTGAAAATATCTTCCCTTCCTAGATTGTCAAAGTTCTACTCCACCGATAAATATGAGAACAATCTATGGATTCACCATGACGCAGAGAAGCTAAGTTTGACTTTTGAAGAATTGATGGAGGACTTTGAGGTGGCAGGCGACGACGTCGTAACGCAAGTCATCCATCTTGAATACAGTTCAAAAGGCGATGATTTTTTTATAACTCACTTGGATCACGAATTTATCGTATATACGTTGGATAGCTATCAAGAAAGATTGAGCAATGCCAACATCAAGGGGCATAGAAAAATAAAGACATTCAAAATAGATAACTCAATGATCCCGTTTGATATAAATATTAGCGGGGATCTTTTTCTGTTTCAGGTTCTCGATTCGTATTTAAAAAATGATGACTTGATTCGTGAATATTTTGAAAAAATTAACTGACTTTATAGTTTGAGATATTTAATTAAAACAGCGATCGGCATAGAACATGGCGCTGCTGCCCGCGATAATCATGTGATTGGGCGCTCGCGCCCACTAGCCCCAGCGCATCCTTGAGCCGCAGGCCAGTTCCTTATCGGCCTATGGCGATTCCACACTAGCATGGAGCCTCGATAGAGCAAGAGATCCGTTGCCACATGCTCGTGCTGTGGTTTGGGTGTACGGTTGGACAGATGCTGCTGTCAGGACTTCTCGCCAGGCTGCCGCTGCTCGATCTGCAACCGCGCCCGTTCGGTCGCCTGCTGCAACCGCTCCCCCAGCACCGCACGCGGCGGCAGGGTCGTCAGGTATTCGGCTACGTGGATGCCCGACTTGTCCAGCTCCAGCAACTCGATCTGCTCTGACTTCTTGCCGGTACAAAGAATGATGCCCAGCGGCGAGGCTTCCTCCGGTTCGCGTTCGTGCTTGTCGAGCCAACGCAAATAAAGCTCCATCTGCCCCTTGTATGCTGCCTTGAACTCGCCGATCTTCAACTCCACCGCCACCAGCCGCCGCAGCTTGCGGTTATAGAACAGCAGGTCCAGGTGGAAATCCTCGTCGTCGATCTGGATGCGTTTCTGCCGGGCTAGGAAAGAGAAGCCCGCGCCCAACTCCAGCAAAAAAGACTCCATTTCGCGGATGATCGCGGCTTCCAGGTCGCCTTCCTGCCAGGTATCGCGCAGGCCCAGGAAGTCGAGGATGTACGGGTCGCGCATGACCAGCGCCGGCGACATGCGCTGCGCATCGCGCATCGCCGCCAGCTCTTGCGTGATCGTCTCGTCCGGCTTCTTGGACAGCGCCGTGCGCTCGTATAGCATCGAGTCGATGCGCTCGCGTAGCGTCCGCACGCTCCAGCGTTCGGCGCTGGCCATTTGCACGTAGTAGTCCCGCTGGAGCGGGTCTTTTAGCGGCAGCAGCGCCACGAAATGCGACCAGCTCAATTGTCGTGACAGCGTCACGACAATTGGCTCGTCCGAGAAGGTGGCGGCGAACTGCACCATCCGGCGCAGGTTCTTGTCCGCGAAGCTACGTCCGTAGTCGCGGACAAGCTGCGCCGCCAGGGTCGGCAGGATTTCGTCGCCGTACCCGGCCCGCTGCCCGGCAAGCACTTCCGTATGGATGCGCTGGCCAATGCGCCAGAACAGCAATGTCAGCTCGGCATTGACCGCCGAGGCGACGCGCTGGCGCGACGCTTCGATCAGTGCCCGGATGTCGCCCAGCAGCGCGGGCGGCGCTGCTGGCGCTGAGACGGATGCCTTGCGCCGGGTCATGCGGCCACCTCCTTGGCTCCCTGCATCCCGGTGATCGTCTTACGCCGATTCGCCACCAGTTCGGCCGCCTCTCGCACCGGCTTATCCTCGGTGTGGACGTAGCGCATGAACATGACGACGGTCTTGTGCGCCGTTAGCGCCATGCCGACCTTGACCGGGATGCCCGAATTGGCAATGTCGGTCGCCGAACGGTGGCGGATGCCGTGCGTGCCCACGTGCGTAGCGCCAGCCGCCTTGAGCGCACGGCTCCAGCCACCGTAATACTCGCCCGTGGTTAGATGCTTGCCAGCGTGGCTAGGAGAAGGCAGCACATAGCGGCTACCCTCCTGCCGGGGTGCCGTCGAGAGTAGCCGATAGGCTTCCTCGCTCATGGGCTTAGACATGCCGCCTGTCTTGCTGTCAGGCCAGACGACGCGCCGGTTCTGCAAGTCAACCCAGTTCCATTCCAGCGCGATGATTTCCGAGCGGCGGCCGGCGAACTCGAACTGCAGGCGGATTCCCAAAGGGATGACGTAGTTCTCCAGCCCCTCCGACTCGATCTTGTCGAGCTGTCGGAACAGGTTGCCCATTTCTTCGTCGCTGATGAGGTGAGTCGATTTGCCGGCAGGGAACATCGGGACGTGACGGCAAGGGTTGGTACCGTCGGGCCGATAGCCCCATACCTCGGCCATGTTGAACATCTTGCGCAAGACGCTGAATACCTTGTTCGCCTCGGTCTGCTTGTACGAAAGCTTTTCCATCAGTCCGGCGATTTCAGGACGCTTCACGTCCTGAACTTTCTTGCGTCCCAGCAGCGGAATAATGTTGCGATTGATGACAGCCTGATAGCCGGCTTGGGTGCTGAGCTTGTTGCGCTTCTTGGAGTAGTCCTCCATGAACTTCGTGCATAGCTCCTTGACCGTAGGTGCCTGGCGCGCCTCCGCCTTCTCTGCGGCGGGATCTCCGCCTCGGCGGACTTGGGCCAGCCATTCCTGCGCCAGCGACCGCGCCTGTTCGACGGTCAGCTCCCCGTACAGTCCTAGCGAGGGCTTGCGGCGCTCGCCAGCGTTCGTCCGGTACTGGAGCATGAACACCTTGCGACCCGCCGGGGTAATCTTGCACAGGAAGCCGGGGACCAGCGTGTCCCGGAGTTCGACGGCCTCTGCCTGGGGTTGCGCCGCATCGACAGCGGACTTAGTGAGTTTGATCTTAGCCATGATGACTCCTTGGAAAGACCTGGATTCCAAGGGCCGGATAGGAGTCAGGCGGTCGGAAGTCAGGTCAGGTTTCGGAAAGCACCGGCATATGTTGAACTCGCTTAAGTCATTGATAAACCTGCTGTATCGGGCTGTAGCGTAGTCCAGCGAATTTCGGTGCTGGAGTCATGGTGAAATAAAAAAGCGCCTCGAGACGATCCGCGGCACCAAGCCTGGCATCCTGGAGTGGATATCGTCGTTGGGCAAATCGCACCAGCAATGGCGCGAAGATCTGCGCAAGGTGATGCACGAGTTGCAGGCCCTCGAGGACGATGAGGCTTCATTGAAGGGAGAGCGGAGGACCAGCGAAGAGGATTTGGGAAAGCTGAAGTCGAGGATTGACGGCTTACGGCGGCACCTGGATGACTTGGCCGCCGCCGGCTGCACTGCGGAGGAGAAATTGCGCAAGGCAAAGGACAGACTTGCTGGATACTGGCCCGACCTGGCTGCGGACGATCACGACCAGGAGCGATCGAGTCCCTGGGCGCATCCAGAGTGGCGGGCTGCTCGAATTCGAGTCTTCCTCGCCGCACTGAATCTGCATCAGGCTTTTATCGAGGAGAACGCCTCCAAGATGATGGCCAACCTCGGTATCGCGATGGACATGCTCCAAGGAGGCATTCCGGATCCGAAGGTCCGCGTTCAGGCGCTCGACAGCCTGGCGATCGCGTGCCCCGTCATTTCGACAACATTTGCCTCTGTTCCGTCCCTCTGTGGGTCGATGTCCTCAGAAGGCATTGGGTGGCTGCTCATCGATGAGGCCGGACAGGCCACCCCGCAGGCAGCAGCGGGGGCGATTTGGCGTGCCCGTCGCGTCGTCGTCGTCGGCGACCCTCTGCAACTTGAGCCCGTGGTAACGCTGCCACGTTCTGTAGAGGCATCCCTTGCCGCCTGCAATGGGGGAGTGAATAGCCGTTTGCACCCATCCAGGACGTCTGTTCAGAAGCTCGCAGACCAGACGACTGCGATCGGGACAACGGTGGGTGAGGGCGACGATGCAATCTGGGTTGGGGCTCCGCTGAGAGTGCACCGAAGGTGCGACGAGCCGATGTTCTCTATTTCCAATGAAGTCGCCTACGATGGACTGATGGTCCACCACAAGAAGCCGGCGGCTTTGACCTGGCCAGCCAGCTACTGGCTCGACGTCCCTGGAGGACAGGGAAATGGGAACTGGATTCCTGCTGAGGGTGAGGCGCTTCGAGGGCTCATTCAGAATCTGCTTGGTCAAGCGCAAGTTCCAGCTGATGACATCTTCCTGATCTCGCCATTTCGCGATGTAGTGCGCGAGCTCAAGGGGATGGGAAAAGCTTTCGGCCTGGACTACCGCCGAGTTGGTACCGTCCATACGACACAAGGCAAGGAAGCCGACGTCGTGATCATGGTGCTGGGCGGCGGTACCGCGGGAGCACGGGACTGGGCCTCGTCCCGACCGAATCTCCTCAACGTGGCGGCCAGCCGCGCAAAAGCACGGTTCTATGTCGTTGGCGATCGGAAGGATTGGTCGAAAAGACGGTTCTTCGATGTCCTCTCGAAAAACCTGAGCTAGTCGTCAATCGCAGCGGATCTCTTGAGAGTTTTCACAGGGTAAATCCCGATGATCCGCCGTAAGTGGGACATGAAGAAATCGAACGTCGGTTCGTTCATGCGCCCATCCAGAACATATATCCGACGGTTGGGTGGCAGTCCCTCGCGACGGACGAGGCGACCTAGCCCTTGCTTGAACCGCATGGCAGCATCGAGAAGATCCCACGGCACATTTGACGCTTGCTCGGCTCGGTGCCTGTGCGTCATGGACATATTTGTCCCAAAGGGAAAGCGAGGGATGACCAGATCGGTGAGTAAATTGTCTTCGCCAGGTGTGGCAAGACCATAGTCTTTACCGTTGATGTCGACGCCAGTCCAAGCACCGCCAACCGCGATCCACAGGGGCTTTTTCCCTGCCGAGTGCTGATTGACGAAACCTTCGACTTGTCTTGAGATGGAAACACCCTGTTCAGCAACAACGAGGCCGTCGATATCAGCCAGGCGCTCGGCGAGCCCTTTCGCGCTGGTATAGCTGGTCATGAGGACCAATGTTCCGCCGGCAGCTGATACTTGGATTTTCCGGATCTCGGCGGAGAGGTCTTCCAGCCATTCTTCCTCCCGCAATCGATACTGTTCCGTGTCCAGCTTGTCACTCCTGGTCGGCGGCCTAAGCCAAAGCCGTCCGGAAGGATTTTTCGTGCTCTCCGGTATCCACAGGCCCGCCACCGGGGCCGTTACCCAGTGTGGCCGAATAACCGGATATTCCCTCATGCGGTTGGTCGGTATGTTAAGGATTCCGGCCATGTAAGAGGCAGAGTCTTTATCAAGGCGCCGGAGATATAGGGTTGCTGAGACGCACGCCCCCGCCTCGCAGGAGTGCCAGAGAAACGCCAGTTCAGAACTGACAGACGCTCTGCCTACGGAAAGTTGCGGAAATGCGCGTATCGGTGAATAGCACAGCATGGAGCGGCCAAGCACCGACGTTGTGGCCAAGCGCAAGGCAGTCCGGATCACGGAAGCTTGCCCCTTGAGCGTGGTGATGGTCGGTGACGTTTTCGATGGCTTCACGCCGGTTACGATGGACAGCAACTCGTTGAGTGCTGCGCATACGTCGCGGGCTTGGGGGGAAGTGCTTTTCAGGTTGATGTCATCGTTGTTCTCGCCGGCGTGCCGAATGATTGTCATGGCCTTACTGGCCCGTTTGGCGGCCGCTGCCGAAACTGCGCCTTCGGCTTGGGCAGCATTGATATGCTGCAAGAGGCGCCCAAGGGAAAGATTGAAGGCGAAGGTATTCGCCAGGTTGCTCTCGAATAAATGGGCCTCGTCTATCAGAAGGTATTGCCATGACGGAAGAATCCCTGCATCAAGCGCTACGGCCTGTGCCGCCAACTCGAAGAGTTCTCCGTCAATACTGTTTTTGATGTCCATGCCGGCATCACGATAGGCTTCATTGCCAGCATCATCGAGTGCTGCGCGTAGCCCCATAGCTTCCTGGCGAATTGTTCGGTGCCGCTGCCGAATCTCAAGCCCTTCTTCAGAGGACCGGGCTCCAAACATCCGCCGGCGGATGTCGGCTGCCAGCATGGCATGGGTGCAATAGATGATCTCGCATTCAAGCCTCTCTGACTCGTCAACCTCGAATTGAGCTCGATACGAGGCCATGCCCGGATCGCCATCGTCTGTCAGGTTGCCACATCGAACCGCATCGACCGGGAACTGCGGAGCAATAGCGATCAGACTTGATATCAGGAATCGGTGATCAATGGCCTGATCGCTGCTAGGGGACGGACCGTTTTGCCCAAGCCATCCAAGGATGGTGCTTGAGTATTCGCTGAAGGTCCCACTATCAAGCAGGATTCGCAATTCTCCGACGCTCACGAACTCGTTCTTGCCAAGGATGAATCGTGCGCTAGGAAACTCAGGGATGGCATCTGCCAACGCCTGATGCTGGCGCGCAAACTGGCGCAGTAGCGTTAGGGTTGGAACCGCAATTAGCGATCGCCCAAATGACCGTCCTTCGAGGACATGTGCTGCGGCCGCCACCATACCGAGAGTCTTGCCTATGCCAGTGGCCCCCTCGACCATTCCGATGCTTTTGCCGGAGAGGGTTTCGATCAAGGCCTCGCCGAAGACATTTTGGTGTTGGCGGTCTGTGAGTCCAAGTGCGGCTACGTAAGGGTGGAGGGGAGATTCCGATACGGATTTCCTACGCTCGATGGCATCTCCTCGAGCGATAGCTGCGTAGAGATAGGAAAGCGCTGCGTCGCCTTCTCGAATCTTCTTCTCCTTCGACAGATTTCGGATTGCCCGGTCGTGGCCCTTTGTGAACGAGATGTTCATTGGGATGCCAGTTTCTGCCGCGGCTGGCAATTCTGCAGGTGGGATGCCGTCGTCGATTGCCTGGCAGATCAGGCCCTGGATGGCACCTCGAATGAAAAGTCGAATCTCGTCGCTGACGTCATTCGGATGAAATCCAGCATGCAAAAGGGAGCAAGCGGATTTGGGGACGTTGAGTGTAGGCATGAGGTGATTATACGGTGGGTCGCTAAAAATTACGCAATGACTCTAAAACCGAATAAATAAAAAATAAATCGATAGTGAGAGTGATATATTGCATCGCATCAGCCCACAAAAGGAGGCTCTTTTGACTCAACTCTTACTCAGAATAAACACCCCGCCCGGGTGTCAGACGATCTATCGGGACAAGTTCCGAGAGATGTTGGCGAAGGCTGCGGATGGGAGGGCCATCCTTCCGCCGCAATTTTTCCATTACGGCGAAGATGGAAAACCTCTTTCGACCGGCGAAGCCGAAATCCGAACGATCGGCAGCAAAAACTGGGTTGGCGTCCTTTCAAAAACCGGCAACGCTGAGTTGTTCGACCCGTGCGTAGGCATTGCAACCCGTGTTGCAGCAAACCACTACGGTTCGCCAGCAAAGATGGAGGTTATGGAGCTCGAATACGGGCTTGAGGCCGCAGCGATGCCAGTCTTTTACAACCTGTCCAGAGCGGCATTCAAGCGTCGTTCAGCGAAACGCCGAGCGTTGTCCACCGAGGAAATCATCAAGGAATATCTCCTTCGACAACTCAATGACGAGGCAGAGCGCTTCGGATTCGACCTCCCGCCGGATAGCGCGCTGAAGATCCAGGTTCACCACGCCAAAGAAATGGGGATGCGCCTTAACCTCAACACGGGCTTATCCAACGAGTACGTGTCTTTGGTTGATGCCAACTTCAGCATGTACCTGGAATTGCATGGTATGTGGCAGATTGGCAATCTGCAGGCGCGAGGCCACGGATTGATCTACCGCGCCAAGCCAGGAGGGGTGTGGTCGTGAGACAAATCACAGCGTCACACCTGACGATTCAGGCGGCCGGCATCAAAGCGATTGGTGCCGTCTTGGCCGGTCCCGACCATGTTGGGCAACGATGCGCCGTTTGTGGTGCAGATATCAACCCAGGCGATCCGATCGATAAGCTCGATCTTCCGAGGACCTTTACGAATCAATCTTCCCTGGCCATACCGAATGGAAAGTGGCGGTGTGGGGCATGCAACGCAATCATGGGGAATTCGGAATTCCAGATGGGAGCGTCCACAATTTTGGTTTGCAGCGAAGGGGTGTTCCCCATTGTGCGAAAAGAGCATCGTGCGTGGGCATTCCTGACTCCACCAAAACCTCCATTCGTGATCGCCATCCAGAATGCCAAGCAGCAACACGTTATCTGGCGGGCACCGGTCTCCCTATCGAAGGATTTGATCATGGTTCGCTTAGGTGAGCAGATTTTCCGCCTGCGCCGGCAGAAGCTCTTGAATTGCGTGGAGATAGCAAAGCGCATCGATGCGGCCAGAATTACGCCAGGCCGACCGGTGAAGGACGCGATCGAAAATCCATTCGTTAATGACTGGAAATTTCAGTCTGCCGAAGGCGGAAGACTGAAGAGCTGGGTATGGAAACTCCAGGCCGAGCAAAAAATAGCCCCAGAGGATTTCATGGAGCTGACCACCCTGAATGGTGGCGAGGCCTGGGCACTTACTGCATTTCTGAGCGCGACGATCACTAAGCCGGATCCCCTCAATTTTTAAGGACAAATCATGAACAGCATCCAAATTCAACTGAATCTGACTTCCCCTCTCTACATCGCATATCCCGACAATGTGGACAAGACTGCCAATGTGAGTCGCACGACCAAGCTGCGGCTCATGAACAATGGCCGGCTGTACGACTTGCCGATCTATCCTGCGAATGGTTTTCGTGGTGGCCTGCGGCGGGCAGCTGCTGCCCGGGTCGTTGAGGCATTGAGCGCCAAAGAGGGGCCTGTGCCTGGTGACCTGTATCTCGGCTTGACCTGCGGTGCGTCGAGTGCGAGTCCGGATCAAACGCCGAAGACGGTCGAAGAGATCATCCGCGGACGCGGGAACGTCTACATGGGGCTGTTTGGGGGCGGCGCCCGCCTGCTTTCGTCTATGTACCGAGTATCGGACATGCTGCCGGTTCTTCAGGCGACCATCGAGACGGGGGCGGTACCGGATTACCTGGCCGAATTGGTGATGCCGAAGTTCCAGAAGGAAGGTGAGCCCGCGAAACATGCAGGCCCGTGGGAGGTCATGAGCGAGCGGACATCGATCCGGGTGGATGATCTCTATCGGGTGATGCGTCCCGAGGAAATCAAGGCCTACGTGAAGAACCCTCTCGAAACGGTAGCTGCGCACCAAGACGGCGTGCTGGCGAACAAGGAAGGCCGAAAAACCGATGGCGATACGAAGACCGATGTAAGCAACATGATGGGTATCGAGACGGTGGCTCCGGGCGTTCCTTTCTACTTCTGCATAGACCTTGACAAGGATGTCACGCCGGGACAGGTTGGCATGTTGCTATTGTCCCTGCGGGATCTTTTCCAGGAAAACGCCTTCGGTGGATGGACCCGGTGTGGTTTCGGCAAGGTGCGGGTTAATCAGATCAAGATCGCCTATGACGATCAAGATTTAGCCTGGTCCGATTTCTATGGCACAAGCCACTTCGAGTTGCCTGACGCGGCCAATGTTTATACCTCGCAAGCCCAGGAGGAAATTGGCTCCCTGACGACGGCTGAAATGGCCTCGTTCTTCGAGGACTTCAGTGCGGGCAAGAAGGCGGAAGCCAAGGCGAAGGCCAAGGCCAAGAAGACGGCACCGGCCGAGGCTTGATATGACACCGTTAAAAATCACCTTTCAGGTCAGCGGTGGTTTTGTTCCACCGCCTTACCCTCTGCATCTCGATGCTCTCTTGGCCTACGCACAAACCTTTGATGCCCTCGGGGACGTCGCCGACGAACCAGGAATACCTCAGTTGCGCGCTCTTGCTGATGACATGCCGATACAGCGGTTCGAGAAGGACGGTGACTGGTGTTATATGGCCAGCGCAGTTCAGCCAGAAGGGCCTGTTCTCAACGACGCACGGTTTTACACTCAAAGAATGAACCAGGATGACTATTCAGCCCGGGTGGGAAGAGAGCACATCCAACACGGACGGCATAAGCCTGGGTCGCCGATGGAACGCTACCAGATCCAGCTCGAAACGGCGCGCGGTGTGCATCGGAATCTTCTTGGTTTCTATCCCGTCCAGCAGTCTGCGACAAGCAGCGGGGCCCTGTTAACTTTGGTTGGGTGGTGCATCGCTGAAAAGTGGTGGGTGGAGGATCGATTGTTGAACGGAAGGATTACGCACATCGGTGCGCGGCGTCGTAGTGGACACGGGAAAATCCAATCCATCGCCATTGAAGAGGACAATTTGGCGATGAGCCAATGGCGACTAAGAGTGCGGCCTTGGAAGCTGCTCGATGATGATCTCGAGATTCGAGCAGCATGGAAACCGCCCTACTGGGCGCCAGAGAATCGTGGAACGGCTTTTTGCAGTTCGCAGTTGATATGACATTTCATGCACCCGCTGTTCGATGGGTGGTTACAGGGTCAGATATGGAATCCGGTGCTCGGAAAGAGCAGGATATACCCCTCATTCGATGGGTGGTTACAGGATCTCAACCCGCTCTAGGATTCGGCTGACTGCTGGATGCACCCCAGATTTGCGGGGTGGTTACAGGTGCACATGCTTGGGTTTCAAATGCGTTGGAGCTGGATGCACCCCCAATCCGGGTGGGTGGTTACAGAGATTCGCGGTAGTGCCCTGCCTCAAGGGAGGCTGAATGCACCCCTAATCCTGGGGGTGGTTACAGGCTGATATTGACAAGGCCTTGGCAGTTGTCGGCTGGATGTACCCCACATCTGAGGGGTGGTTACAGGGTCAGGAGTATCAGCCAGACAATGAACTTGGCTGGATGCACCCCACATCTGAGGGGTGGTTGCAGGGCCTGGATGCGGTGTCTTCACAATCACCATGCATGGATGCACCCCTAATCCTGGGAGTGATTACAAGAGGAGGCAAGGATGAGTACCATCCGAGAAAGGTGGTGGATATACCCCCAAGCCGAGGGGTGGTTACAGGTGGCCAGACAAGACTCGCCGCAAATAGGTGACAAGATGCGCCCTTTATCACGAAGAGGGGTTACAGGGATGTGAAATGTCGGCTAGCTGGTGATGCAGCTGGATGCTCTTCTCAATTGAGGGGTGGTTACAGCTAGACCAGCGATGGATTGAATCCGCGTGCAACTGGATGCACCCCAATCCGTGGGTGGTTACAACATCAAGCACTCGCTCCCGTCGCATCACTTTGCTGGATGCACCCACAGATTTGATGGGTGGTTTTAGGTACATGTACTGAGCGGTTTTTGACGCTCCGGCTGGATACACCCCCATTCCGAGGGTGGTTACAGGAATTGACGGGGGCGGGCGTTACATAGCGTGGTTGGAGGCACCGCTCAGATGAGGGGTGGTTACAGGGAATATCGGTTCTGCGGTCGCAGATTGGCCGTTGGAGGCACCGCTCAGATGAGGGGTGGTTACAGGAGGCTGACAAACAGGGCAGGTACCTGGTCAACTTGATGCACCCTTGTTGAAGGGGTGGTTACAATCAAGCGTGCGATGCGAAACGCAAGGTTTACGCTGGATTCACCCTCATTAGGGGGTGGTTACAACTCGACAGAAGGGTCAACGACTCCTGGCGGTACTGGCGTCACCCCCCATATACGGTGGGTGGTTATGGGTTCAATGGTGTCCGCAACGAGAATTAGCCAGTTCTATTTCACTCCATGTTGAACATTGGAGTGGTTAAAGCGCACTAGAGGAGTACGTCACAGCTTGATGGACCCCTGGGGGGTGAATTTTAGCGGCCAGTGGTTTTCGACGGGGAGTGCCGGATCACGGTCAGGGCTTCTTTAAGCTTTGCCACTCCTTCGTCGAATTTGGCCAGGCATTCTGCATCCGGGCTATCCACGCCCACCACAGCCCATCGCATCTCGTCCAGGCGGTCGATTGCGATCCCCAGATTTCTCTCCGCGTTTTCCTGATGATCAATCTTCGGCAAGCTGGACATGCTATTCCTCCGTGAGATGGGCTACCGAGCCGTCAGGCAACGTGATCCCCTTGCGTCTGACCATCGGAAGGACCAGAGCCTCGAACACCCAGTCGCCATCCAATTTTGCGATGTCCACGCCGAGGGCACTGGCCTCGCATGCGAGGGCCACGGCTGCACTTCGGTCTCGCCGCCAGTCGATGAGAAGCATCGCGACAACGACCAGCGTCATGGTGGCGCATGCCCAGGCGAGCGTCGTTGGCCCCCATTCAACCCAGGTGAGTACCCAGCCAGGGGCATCGTCTGGGAACGTCAGCGTGGTTGAGATCAAGTAGGACGCGAGCACCATGATGGGCATGGGGAAAACGAGTCGAATGGCGCGGGTAACCACGAAACGTGCTGTGGCGCGATCACGCGCCGCAACGGCGTTGATGATCACTCCCTTCTTATTGTCGGGCCACCAAATGAGGTCTGCTTTATTCATTGTCGGTAGGTCAAAGTAGTGAGGCAGGCAGTTCGTCCGCCTCAATGAGATCAAGTACGTCGAATCCCCGCTCGGCGACTTTTTCGGACAGTCGCTGCGCCTCTGCCCGGTGAGTTCCTGCTTCATCCATCTTTCCTTCGGATTCGGCGTCGCCGGCGGCGGTGATTTCTTCGAGCCACTTTTCCGCTAGGCGCACGTGCTCGAATTGCGGCAGGGCCTCGAATTGTTCCTGGGACATTTCGACCCACTCGATGCTGAATTTGTCGCCGGCCTCAACCTCAAGGAAGTAGGGGAAGGATCCGATACCGTTCTTCTCGATGAAGTACGGTTCCGTTTCCCCGTCTCTTGTGATCTTGGCCACCAGCATCAACACGGAACGGTCGCCAGCGTTCCAACGCTCCATGTGGGATTCGCAGCACGAACATACGCCGCGGCCGGCGTCTCGATCGACCACAATCCAGGAGCATGGGCCAAGATCGTCGACGCACGCATGCAGATCGTCGCAGCCGCAGCCAATACAGGAAGCCAGAGTCATGTGCTCACCATTTGATTTCGTGATGGTGAAATTTTAGCTGGCAGAGCAGGGGGCTTTTGAGATATTTCTATGCCGAATAAATTCCATCACGATTCTTCCGGCCAAGTCTTGTCTGCGAACGTCATAGCACGGCCAGCCGTCTTGAATCTGCGTCGCATCACTGCTTTATCGATCGCTGGATCGCCGAAGAATGGTGGCCATGCAAGCCAATACGTTGAGACAGGAACATCCTGCTCATCGTGCAGGCGAGCGACAGAGGCGCCGTCACGCCGATGAAAGCTGCTCTCTCTCCAGAAGCACCACATTCGCTGAGCTCGTGGTTATCTTTCGCTTGGCGCAATGGCTGCGGCGCTAGTCGAGAACAAGGCCTCGAACTGATCCGGCTTGAAGATGGCGTAGGTCTTGAAAACCTCGTTCCAGACGATCCAGTCGCCGGACTCGACCAGCAAGCAACCCGAATGACCGCCCGACAGCAAGCCATACCGTACATCGTCCTCGTCAGGGAACAACTCCCAGTTGGAGCCGTTCATCCCATGCACCCTTGGGTGATCACCGTGTCTGTGCCATTGGGTAGCTATCAACGGCACCTCTGAGACAACAGCAATGCTTCGGCTAGTCACTTCATGCGGATCAATCTTCATGGTGAATGACTTAAAGGATCTGGCATCCGGATTTTCCGGGGGGCGCGCCCTTCTTTAGGTGCATCGACGGGTGCTGTTTTGTCAGTAAAAGAAACAGTTCCCATGCGGCCAAGGGAATGGCTCGATGGTTACGGGTTCCTGCTGGTTGTTCATAACCTGACCACGTTTTGTAGCCAGCAGCCGTTGCTGGCGACACAAGCCCGGCGGCCTGCGTTTGGTTAAGTCCAGCGCGTTCACGCGCAGTCCTGACCTCATCGGGGGACGGTTGGGCGATTCTTTCGGTGATAAGTTGCATTGTGGTCAACGTATATTTCCGGCCAAGCTGAGAATGCGTTCAATGGCGGCTTTCATCTGGTCGAGAACAGCGTTCAGCCGGTTAATTTCCTGGCGTTGATGTTCATCCAGGGGCAACTCAAGCCATCGCGCAAGCTGCTCGCGAAAGACCGGCAGCGAGTCCATCTGTTCGCCGAACACCGCTTGCAGGCGATTGACCGTTTCTCCATCGAGAACCCACGGCCGATGACGGCACTGCTCCAGGTTTCCTACTTGCGTGTGGAGGGAGTGTAATTGGTCATCGAGCATGCCGGCGATGAGCGGCAATGCCTCAATTGGTTGCCAGTTTGGCGTCATCGTTACAAGCCAAGCCCATGATCCGACTCGGGCTTGCTCACACGCTCCTTGAGCGTTTCCAGGGCACGTTCCAGAATAATTCTGTCGGACACGTCCTTTTCTCGCATGGTCTGCTTGGTGAGTAGCAAGCCCTCCAAGTTGATCGTGCGAACAGGCACGCCATCCACATCGAGCGTCTCAGCGTACTTCTTCAACGTCTCATACGTCTCGCCGCAGGCATTGAGCATGATGTCGACAATGAAGGCATCGGCCACGCGGATGTTCTCCCCTTCATCGAACCAGGCCGGGTCGATGTTCTTGGCCGCTTGATCCGGCAGCACCATCAATGCAGAGCGAATCTTGATCCCGGCTTCCTGGGTCGCCGGCACCAGAACGTCAATGTCCGTGGTCGCACGGTGGTAGCCATGGGCAAACAGCGCATACCCGCCGATCAGCAGGTAATCTGCGCACTGTTCGTTCAGGGATGCGATCAGTGCCTTGAGGTCGTCAAGGGTGGCCGGTCGGCTGTATTCTTCCATTACTTGCGCTCCAGGGCGATTTTAGCCATGCCCGCGACCAGGCAATCTTGTTGGTGCTGGTTGGCTTCTTCAAAGGATTTGAACCGGTACAGACCCTTGGGAATGTGGGTCGTATTACCGGTCGGAAGGCGGTGAATTTCGTCATTGAACCGCGCCCCCTCAACCAGCAACTCGGCCGATGCCGAGAAGGTGATGGGGTGTTCCTTGCGGCGGCCGATGGTACGCATGATTCTTCCTCGCTGTTTAGGGGCGGACAGTTTCACGAATCGCGTTCATTCGTCCGTCTAAAGCGGACACCGCTGCTTCATACGATTTGAATTCGGTTGGGCACTGCTGTCCCGGCAGGCAATACCGCACAAATGTTGTTGGGATTGATTCAGCGCCCGGGGCAAAAAGTAGGGAGCCAATCGACAGCTCTTCTTTTGCCTCGCCAGACAATTTTCTGCGAAGTACATAGCGCTTAATTAACTTTGCGTCTGACATGCGCCGCAAATGGGTAGCTACAGTTTGAGTTGAGCATTTTCTGAATGCGTTAATGTGTTGGAGAAATGCGGGCGAATCGGCAGAGTCGGCGTAACCATGCTCAAGAATCCACTGATAAATTACGAACCATAGCTGCAAGGTCTTTTCGGTAGCACCAAGGCCTTCAGGAATCTCTTTCAAGAAATCACGGTATTCCATATCTATTTCCCAAAGTGGGTGGGAGCCTGGTGAGAAGGTAGCCCATCCAGAATCTGCTCAGCATCGACAAACAACTTGCACATGGGCGGTAACTTGAATTTTGCGCGGATCATCATTGCCACTCGGTCATCAAAGACATTTGCCAAGCCGAAAGACTCACCACTGATGACCGCGACCAATGCGGTTGAAGCAATACTGGCAGCAAGCGCCCAACGCACAGTATTCAGAAATTCCGTTGAGGATGTAGACGGGTTGGCGATGATTGCCGAAACCAGTGAATTGAACTCGCTGGGCATCATCAATGCCAACAAAACAGCGATGACAAACCAGTTTTCCGGGATAGATAAAACGATCCGGCCAACTAGGCGAAACGTCGCCTCAAGGTAATTCAGTGCCTGTTCGCGGTACAGGCTCCGGTCATTCTTTGCCGCGAGCTTAAACGCCTCATGTTCGGCGATAGAAATCTCACCAACCAAATTGCCATTGGCGTAGACCTTGATGGATGCCCGCTCACGAACGGCTGTAGCCATGTCAATAACCGTGCTGGCGTTTTGTGTTTCTAGCGTATTCATGGCTTTGATTACCGCAGGATGATGTCTTTTTCGGCAGAATAAAGCGCATCCATCAGCTTCTTTCGAGCCTGTGATCTCGATTGAAGTTCACTGCGCGTCCAGTCTTCCGGAGTTACCAGCACGTCAGTCTTGAGCGACTTGCGAAGTGCCTCAACCTCCTTCTTGGTCAGGCGAACAACTTCATCGCCAACGAGGATTGTGAATTCCGCCATAACAGCTCACCCTGCCTTCGGCTGAGTGAACAGACCTGTCCAAACATCGTCGCTGCGCATCTTGGAGGCGTCAATTCCTCGCTCGGTCAGCAATTTCTTGGTGGCCTGCATTGCTTGGTAGTCGCTTTTCAGGTTTCGCGAGAAGAGCGGGATACCAAGTAGCCCCAAGGCGATTCCTATGTAGGCAACCCATTCGGAAGCGGGACGGACCCAATCCATACCTTCAATCGACTGCGTGGAGTAAATGGACAGCAGAGATCCAGCAACAACCAGGCAGGGAATCAAGAAGGAGCGGACCATGCCTCCCTTGAGGCGTTCACGGGCAGTATCGAAGGCGAATACGGCGTCCTTGTCTTGTTCGGACAAAGCAGCAATGTCAGCAGCAGTCTTGATGGTCTTCACAGGCGTCTTTCAAAGGTCAATTCATGACGCGATGCTGGACGCATTGCGTCCATTTGTCAAGAACAAAGCGGCATCGGCATGGTCAAGGGTGTGAATTTAATATTGCACGTTGACGTGCAAACTAATCCGTTCTGTTGTTTGTTATTCAGGCATTAACTTCATCACACGATCAGTCTCGCGGTGGCGATCGCGATCATCCTGATGCAGGTAGCCTATCGTGGTGTTGATGTCCACATGCGGCGTCCTCTGTAGCGTCGCGGGTTACCGTCAGCATAGGCGTGGCGACCTTGGAGAGCCGGCAAAATGCGGGGAAGCATTGTGGCTATTCCTTCAGGCGGAGAATGCCCTTTTCCAGGAGAAGAAGGACAGTCGGAACCAGATCATCATGTTCCGGGATATCACGCCATTAAAGCTCGCTAAAGGCTGACGTCTGCGCCCACGGCGTTAGCGAAGGTGCTGGTCCATAGAACACAGAGAGTGGCGTCGGCCAGCCATCTTTCTTGAACAGCAGCAGAGCGATGCTTTTGTAATAGCCCCCACAAAGACGATACTGGGGACGCTGATGGTACTGACCGGAGGAACCCGGCAACCCCTGGAAGTTGGTCTCTGAAAAGATCAAGCCGGGCGGTCGATGGTGAAGAAAGAACCCGTTCCAGTTCAGTTTGTTCAGGTGCGATTATCCCAGCCAGGCGCGGGCACTTACCCGCTATCTGAAGACCCATTGGGTCCATATCCGGAAACGCTATGACAGGCAGGCTCGTGGCAGAGAGAAATGCCTTAACGTTGTCCTGTCTGCTTTCTGTTCTGTCACCGCGGTACAAGACCAGCGCATTCGCGTACGCAGGAGGAAGGGCGAGGTGCAGACGATGCACCTGGTCGAACACCTCGTAGTTTTCGACCAAGATGATGGCATCGTGCTCAATCGCGTCAGAAATCCTGTGCCAATCGATATCGACATGGCACCCATCCGGCAGAGGTAGCATTCGACCGGCAATGTTGAGCGTCTTGCCAGGAAGGGCCTTGAGGGATATCCGTCCTGTCTTGACCGCGCCGCCACCGGCCTTTTCGTTTGGGGTCGCCGCGGCCAGTCGGTCACTGCGAGACATTTCTTTCAAGGGTACCGGAGTTGCAGAGTAACCGCGGGCCAATAGAAGTTCTCGCATTTCCTGGTGATTGCGCTCACTCAGGTACAGGGTCTTGCCTTGAACGCGGCCGATGCCCAGATCGTCCGGCAGCCGGCGTGCTGTTGCGTTCAGTGTAGTCGATTGAGCGCCCCTCTCCAGAAGGCGCTGCATCAGCTGGGCCAGCGTCTGATCTAGCATGGACTCAAAGGCCCCTGCGTGCGGCCAGGACGTCGTGGATCAGAACATTACCATCGAAGACCGGGTGAGGGTGCTCGACGCGGCGGAAGCTCCAGAGACTGTCACGGCCTTCACGCTCATCTTCCGAAACCAAGCGGAGCAACCAGACATCTTCGCCGATGCTGATGGTCATCGAAGGGTGCTCAAGCCACCAGCGCCGCGCCGAGATCCAGTCTGGACTTTCTGCAGCCTCCGTGAAGAATGCCCGGACCGCTTTCTTCAGCGGGGATTGGGCTACGACGACAACTGTTTCTGGGGTTTCTTCAACGAGTTGGCCAGGAGGACGGCGCTCTATGCGCATCTCGGCCGAAGCTGGGATGCCGGCGGCGATTTCCCGCAGAACGTCTTCTGACTCAGGTTGGGAGATATCCGGGTGGCAGGCCAGCTCCATCGGCGCCGCCAACCCGACCCACTCGGGCGGTGTCGCAGCCTCGTCCCAGTTCTTCGGTGCCCAGTCGGGATTCCGGTTCAGGTGCAGCGCAAAGGAGCGAACGAGCCGGGTCCGGTCCTCGATCTTGCGGAACTCGAACAGGTATTGCTGAAGCTGCTTCAGGACAGCCTTTAGCTTTTCGCGGAAGGTTGGAATTCGGTCCTCAAGCAGTGCGCGGAACGAAAGTGCCAGATCCTCGTTGCCGGCCAGTTGGTCGGCGAAGTCTGCAAAGTGGAAATTCTCCAGGAGGCTGACGAGTTTGCTGGTGCGGTCCTGGTAGTGGAGGTTCTGGCGGCGCTTCTCAGCGATGGTCGACACTGCGGCGAACTTGGTGGCCACCATCGCATACAGGATAGTCAGCTCATCATCGATGGAGTCGGCGATGTCCGAAATCGCTTCGCGGATTGCCATCTCGTACTGCTCGGCCGATGCATCACGTCCGTCCTGGATGGCGAGCGAGTGTTCGGCAAGCAGTTTCTCAAGGCTGGCGAAATATCCACTGACGTTGGCGCCGATCGCAAAGAGCCGTTCGGTGCTGAGCGCAGTGTTCAGGAATTGGCGGAACGATGAACGGAGTTGGAATGTGTCGCGGATGTCCGGGGAGATCAGGCGAATCTGCTTGAGCAGTTCAATGTCAGCTGCGTTATCAGGGGTTTTGACGACCCGAGTGTTGTAGTAGGTCGTGCTGACCGTCCCTGCGCACTTGAAGAGGCGGGACAGGAATATCTCAACCGCGGTATGGTCGCTCAAAATAGCCTCCCCGTTTCCGGATCGTCATCCTTCACGTCCTGCTGTTGGATTCCCTCGTTTTCCATGAGGAAGGTAATCACTTGCAGGTAGTAATCCAGTTTCCCGGCGAAACGCCAGGCCTCTTGTTCTGGATAGGCGAAGACGATGTAGCCCGCCTTTTCGAGCTGCTGGAATACCTTGCCGAGCATCGCGTTGGAGGAGGCCTCGTTTGCAGCGAATTCCTTACCCAGGCTGGCGAATTCCCGAAGCTTTTCTTGAAGGTGAGGATGCTCGGTGACAGATTTCAGGATGGCCGGGTAGTCGATACGGTCGCCGGGCGATGGCACCACATCAGTTTTCTGGCTGTCCATGCACAGCTCTATGAACTGGATGACCGGCCGGATCGTTTGCTTGATGGAGACCATCACGCGTTTGGCTTCCGTGCGCTGCTCCTTACCTACCTTTACCCACGAGGCGTAATAGGCTTGTCCATTTGGCGTGATCGTCAGTCGGCGCTTGATCTTGCCGAGGAAGGCATCGACTTCGGCCCGGAAGGCTTCATCCGCCAGCGCCCGGAACAGGGAGGGAGCGGTGGCCTCGCAGATGAACTCGCCCTCGAGAAGCTTCGGAACAACTTGATCAAGCATGGACGTGCTCCTCATGTTCCAACTTCACGGTGGCCAGCGTGCGGCCAGGCAGGATCTTGTAGTTCTTGGTGAAAAGCGGGGCGAGGTCGGGATCGACGTCGGGGAATGCAGATACCAGGGTGATGTTGTTGCGCGCAAGCAGGTTGAGGAGGGCGGTTGCGTTGCCGACGGAAAGGTCTTTCAGCTCGTCCACAACGAACGGAACAGCGACCCGCTCCTTGCGTCGGATGCGGTTGATGAATCCGATCAAGATGACCACCAGAATGATGTAGGACAGGCCATTGGAGCTCATGCGGGCCAGAGAGGCTTCGTTCTTTGCCACCTTACTGCCGTCGCCGTCGATGTTGGCGGTGACCTGCAGGTTGATCAAGTCGACCGGATCGGCTACGAGCCCCTTGTCGTCGCTGAGGACCATCGCAACTTCCCGTGCCGCCGAAATGAAACTTGCCGGCGGCAGAGCATCGCCCTGGGTGTGCCATGAATCGTACTCATGGTGAAGTGCCTCGATGGCCTGCCAGTAGTTCTGCTTGTCGACGTCGGTCGTGATGATCACGGAGACGTCAGCGATGTTGGCGAAAACCTGCCCCTGGTGAAGATGGGATTTGAGGTCGCTCGAGAAATTTCCGACCTGTTTTTTGAAGTTGCCCAGGCCGCTCCAGAAGGCGGAGATGTTCTGGGCGAAGGTCTTCCCAAGTTGAATGAGAGTGGCCTTGTTCTGCGCGTGCTCATGTTGGTACCAGCCACGTAGCCCCTCGATCCAGAGGTATTCATGCCCAGGAGGTGGGTAGCCAATACGCTGTTGAGCCGCTGCATGGTATCGCTCCGGACCGGTACCGGGCGTGCTCATCATCTGCTTCCGGATGTCGTCGATGCCTTCGTGAATGCGCTGCAGTAGTTCGGCATAATTTCGCTGCAACTCCCGCCGGCGGGCGGTGAGGAGTTCAAGCGAAACGCGATCGTCGAAGCCTGCCTCGAACGTGGCCTTGTCCTTGGGCCAGGAGGCCAGATTTCCTATCTGCCCGTAGGCTTCGCGGCGCGATTTTTCGGCCTTGTCTATCGTGTCCGCGACCTCCTTGGCTCTCCGATCGTGTTCTGTCAGCCTTGTGTCCCGGTCACGGATGAGTTCGCGATGCGCCTCCTCGAACTGTTGTTTGGCAGCCTTGGCGGCAGCATGGCTTTCGACGTGCTGCGGGCGCTGTGACCAAGAGACCGCCAGCCAGTCCCGGTATTCCGCGACGTAGCGCCGGTCCTTGTTGGCCTGGTCGATCCTTTGGTCGAGTTCCTGGATGTTGGAACGAATCGGGTCCAGGACAGACACGTCGACCCCGTTGGCCTTCAGGGCTTCATTGCGCTGGGCGGCGATTTCAGCCAGCCGTTCCTTGAGTCGCCCTGCAATGCCTTGAATTGCGCTGTCGATGGATACGACTTCCTTTTCATGGGCCTGCTTCAACTCGACCAATTCCTTAGCATTGGCCTGTTCCTGCTCGCGCAATTCGGTTGCGTGCCGCTTTTCCGCGTCCGCAAGGGATGTTCTGGCTGCTTCGAGGTTGGTCCGGCAGACTTGCAGCGCCGCAGCGGCCGCGCGGCGGGCAGTGTCTTTGCTCGCCTGTAGCCGGCTTCGTGCGGTGATGAGTCGCTGATCGGCGCGGCCCTTGGCAGAGATCGCCTGGTTCAACAGTGTTTGCTGCGCATCTCGGGCATCCTTGGCCAGTTGGCGTTGGCGCGATGCTTCGCTCAGCTTGGTCTTGTCTTCGTCGTACTGCCTCTGGCGCTTGTCGACCAGTTGTCGCAGGCGCGCGATTTCCTGCTGGATGCTTTCTTCGGATGCGAGCCGGGAGGCATCCAGCTGATCAAGGTCAATGGTCACCCCGAAGAGATCGCTGCCACTGGTGAGGGCCGGCGCCAAGTCGCTTCGCAACAGAGTCTTTTCAGGAACGAGACGCCCGATGTCCTGGGCCCAGTCCGGCTTGTTGACCCGCAAAAAGCCGAGCAGGGTTTCCTCTCCCGCATTGCCGGCGGCAATGACGTCCTGCAGTTCGCCTTCGGCCTTCTCCAGCGACTGCTGGCTGCCATTCATCATGGCCTCTTCGTCGACGACTTGCTGCTGCGCGCGGGACAGCTTGCGCTCAAGAGGTTCAAGACCACCGCGGAGATCATCGATCCGGCGCATCGCTTCCTGAACCGCTTCGAGTTCGAGGTCATAGGCTTGCTGGACTTCGGGGTCGGGCTGAGGGTTGCGCGCCTCAACCTCAAGTTTTGCAACATCTGCTCCGAGGGTGGCGACGTTCGTGTTCAGCCCAACCAGTTCGGTACGGTGCCGATCGGAGACTTGTCGCTGATGCTCGGCGTGCCGACTGTAGATGGCCGCCTGACGGTTCGAGAAGTCCTGTACCATTCCAGACTTGCGGGTTTCAAGTTGGCGGGTATCGTCATCGGCGTCCTTGCGCGCCGCGGCATCCATTTTGTCGAAAATTTCCACGACCGACTTGGATGAGTCCTCCAGCTCCTGAAGCCGGGTCCTTTGCTCCTTTAAGCGGGTTTCCATTTCTGGCAAGGCGTCGACGGCCTGTGCCCGTTCGTCAGCCTTATCCGCTTCGAACTGTTGTTTGCGGCGGTCCAGTGCGGACAATGTGGAGTTGGCGCTGTTGATCTTGGCCTGCTCGGCCGTGACAGCGGTTTGTAGGGTCAGCGAACGTGCGTTGAAATCATTCACCACCTGAGTCCGCAGGGTGCTCAGGCGTTCTTCCTCGGCTTCGCCGGCGATCACCTGGGCCTGGTAGTGGTCCTGCATCAACTGGAAGCGTGCATGGAGGATGGAGAACTCATCGACCGCCTGGCGGCGCTGCTGGTCGTGCAATTCCAGCTCGTCCATGATGGATGCCTTCTCCATGACAGCGTTGTGCGCTTCGTATTCGCCGATCCAGTGGGTCAGTTCGCGTTTGCTCGTTCGCATGGAGAAGGCGTCGGTGTTCTCCTGGATAGACGAGACGATCATCCGCTTCAGATCGAAGAAGGTGGTGGCGCGCTGCAGGATGCTGGTGATGATGCGCTCGATGTGCTTCAGCCGACCGCCACTGCCGGTGAAGGAGTACATCGTGGCCAGCTGCCGATGCTCACGGCCGGCCTCGTTCTGGAGGATCTGACGATAGAGTGTCAGGGACAACGGCTTGGTGAACTCGACCCCAAGTTTCGTCAGGTGACGCGACAGATCCTGGCTTTGCACCAGGCCGTTCATGTCGCGGAAAAGTTCGGGACTGAAAGGACGGTTGATGAAGCGGTAATTCGCCCCATCGCTTTGGCCATCAGCATGGATCACAGACAAGACACGCTGGCCGCGGCGCTCGTATTCGAAGACCACATAGGACGATGTGTGGGGAAGGTAGTGCCGCGCAAATTTCAGGTTGTTTTCGTCGCTCTGGATCACTCGAGAGGGAGCCTCGCCGAAAAACAGGGGGAAGAGGCGAAGCAGGGTGGTTTTGCCAGAAGCGTTTTCGCCGGTGAGCGCTGTATGGCCGCTCAGGTCGATTTCCACTGTTTTCCCGCGTGCATACGAGTCAATAAGAATCAGCCGGGTGAGGCGGAAATCGGCGGGATTGTTTGCTGGCAAAGCGTCGCTCGCTGCTTTGCTCTCTTGTGGGTTTATATCCATGTGGACTGCCGGTAAATCAGATGGTGGTACGGAATCGAATCCGAGAAGTTTGTCTGTCATGCCTGGCCCATATCACGAGCCAAATTCAGGGTACTACACGGAGGTGGGGCGTTCTTAAATGTTGTCATGCCACATCCATTCACCAGCAAATGAAAGTTTTCCCGCAACGGCGCCTATCGCGAATTCTGCGATTGGCATACGACGCACACCATTGATGCTTGGTACAGCAATCATCATGCTTTCTCCATCTGAAGCCCCTACCTGGCCAATCTCGAGAGGGAACAAAGGCAAGTCCCTGTTCGCAAATACCGGCCTGTCACCTATTGCTCGATGAGATTGGTGGGACTCGTAGAAGAGGGCCTTCGATAGAGCGGCAAAATGCCCGGGGGCTTTCACTATCCAAATAGCAGCTATGTCCGAGTCGGCATATCGGCGCGACCTTCGCCGATATTCTTGAAGCGTCTGCTGTGATAGCTGTACCTCGAATGCGATTGTTTTTCCCGCAGCAGTACAGAGGACGTCAGCCTGCCATTCCTCACCATGGGTGGAATGGCCTGATTGTTCGACTTTTGCAAAGTAGCCTGCCGACCGAAGTGCCTTGACCACAGCCAACTTGGCAGCACGGTGATCTTCGGACTCTGGCTGCGACTTGGCGCCCGGAAATCCGGGGCTATGCGCGAAAAATTGCAGCCCTCGGATGCTTCGCTTTAGTACAGCTGGCCACCGGGACCCAGTCATAAGGTATGTGCCAGGAGGGTCGAGTTGCATCCGTTGCCATTCTTCTGCACTCGCGGTGAATGATTCGACTTCCTGGCCGTTTGCGGCTCTGATCGCTACTAGCGCCATGGGGTGATTTAAGCTTTTTACGTGGTAATTCGATGATAACCGAATAGATAGGCTCCCATCAGATGGGTGCAAGACGCTGCGGGTGAGTGATGAATAACAAATTCAGGCGGGGAAGTAATGTTGAAAACGGTCAAGCAAGCGTGCAAGTTAAATCCGATCATCCTCCCTTCGACTTCCCCGCCACAGAGCAGTTTTCCCGTTGGGCAAAACAGATGTAGGATGTGTTCTGTGGTGGATCGACACCGCGCCGCCCGCAAGGGCGAAGCCCAAAGGGCCTCGACATGGCAACAACCCTTCAAATCCCCGATAACCGCACTTTCGTGGGCTTTGATGCGAATAGCGGGCGTTCGCGTTTGGAAGCCAAAACATGGAGCGCGTTATGTCAGTGGACCATCTAAAAAAGCAGGCGAAAAACGCCAAGCGATTGCTGCCTGGACTTTTCGAGCAGCACCCACCTCCCTATAGCTTGGCTGAGTGTCAAGAATTGACCGCCGGCCTGAATGGCTACCCTTCTTGGCGGATTGCCCTGGAAACCCAGCGCAGAAAACCCATCCAAAGAGATGATCCTATCGCTGCCTTTTACGGCTACGACTGGCGGAAGGTTTCGGTAAAGGCCCTGGCAGGGCTGGACGATCCGGCTCGATGTCAGGTGAACCTACTTCGACTGTCACCGGATGAAGCTCTGACGTTCCTTCAGAGCCAGCGCAAACCTGACCTTGGCCGGAGCACGCCCTTCGTGCTCATCAACGCAGCCGGCGAGGCCGGTGGCCAGATTATCGACCGGGTGTTCGACGACAAGGGACTGATGATGAACTTTGTCATGTCTTCTTTGACCACGTTGAGTCACCGTGTTGGAGCCACCGTCAATCCAGTGGCAGGGTTGGCGGCTCCAACAGTGGCTGAGCTTTTCGCTGCCATCATTGCGCACGTGGGGTCTGCCAAGCAGGTTAAATGCAGCCGTGAAGCGCTGGATTTGTTACTCAGTGGCCTCGAAGAGGATGAATTGGATATTCCGATAATCCAGCGGTCGGTGGATCGCTTGATCAACCTATCCAACGGTGGATGGTCAAAGAATGACGAGGATTTCTACGAGACATTTCCGGACGAAGACCGGCATGACGAGGCTCATAAACTGATTGCTTGTTACGATGATGAGTTGCCAAGCCTGCTTCGTCCACTCGACGCCTTGTTGACTCGACTCGCAGCACCCGGCCTCGATCGAACCTTTAGCCCGAAGCTCTGCAAAGAAAGTCATGAGTGGCGGGATGAAGTATTCAATATTCACGATGAAATGGGTATTGCGTTCCATGGACTTGAGGTGGTCCATATTGATTTTGGGAACGAGTTGATCGATCACTTGGCGGCACACCTAGTCATGGGTAAGGTCTTATACGCCTCGCGGTTCCATACGGAATTTGGCTTCACCGATGAAACGACTGCGATTTCCGTGATTTTGATTCAACCAACTTTATCGGACTGAATAGCGAGGCGGGCAGTTCGTCCGCCTCAATGAGATCAAGCACGTCGAAACCCAGCTCGGCGACTTTTTTCGGACAGTCGCTGCGCCTCAACCCGGTGAGCTCTGCTTTGCTATTTCGTCTCCAGTTTCATTACGCGGTCGGTTTCACGGTGACGATCGCGATCATCCTGGTGAAGGTAGCACATGGTGGTGTTGATGTCCTCATGGCGGGCATTTGCCTGAATCCAGCGTAGGTCCATTTTCATATCGGCCTGGCGCGTGAGTGCCGTGTGTCGCAGCCAGTGAGGTGAGGCGACATCGAGGCGATCGCCGAGATCAGGATCGGATTCGCGGGCAAGGGTAGAAGCCTGCTTGAACAGCTTCTCGAGGGCGACGTAGATCGTGCTCTCGGCCGCTGGACCACCGCCGCGGAGCGAAGGAACCAGCGGGCTTTCATCGCTGGCTGATGGTAGCTCCGACAGCCCCATGGATGCGCGGTACTTCCTGAATTCCGTGAGGAGATCTCGGGGGACGGGCACTTCCTCGTCCTTGTCCCCTTTGCCGGTCACCGACCACCACCACAGGCCGTCTGGATTGCGGTGGATGCTCGCCATGGTGGCCAGGGGCAAATCTGAGAGGCGTGCACCGGTCAGCGAGAACAGGCAGACCAGGAAGCGCGTCCGAATCTTGTAGCGACGTTGTTCGGCGTTGTCCACGGGCATCTGGTCGGCAGCGTTCAGCAAGAGATCCACCGCTTTCCAGGGAAGGTATCGATCGACCTTGCGTTTCCGGACTTTGGCGATTTTCATCAGCGCCGCTGGCGAGCGGTCAACGTAGCCGGTCTTTTCCAGCCAGCGCAGCAGTGCGCCGATGGCCACCAGGGCTTGGCGCTGACTGGCCTTTGATAGCGGCCCTTGAAACGGGCGCCAGCGAATGTCGGTCTTCGGCCACCGACGAGACGAAATCCACCGCTCGGCGTCGGCCGGTGCCAGCTCCTCCAAGCCATTCAGGAAACTGCTGTACGCAGCCAGGTCTTCCACCACCAGCGTCCGAAGATTGCGGCCGCGCGCCTTGATCCACATGAGGAAGCGATCCGCATCCTTTCGGTAATTCGCCGACGTCGCGGCGGAGGAGCATTGCAGCAGCCAGGCCTCGATGGCCTGTTCGTCGGTCTCGGCGGCGATAAGCTGCCGCGGCTGGAACATGACTGCGCGGGCGCTGCCGACCCCCGGGGCCGGCGCGGCTGGCGGAGTGGCCTGAATAGGTGGTGCGGGGGCGTCCGCCGCCGGGGTTGGATCTTTTCGTTCGACCATGCGTTTTGACCTAATTTTGCTGACATACGCGAATTGAACCCAATTTAGCACCCTCGCCCGTATTATTCAACATTAATCGGGTAATCATCAATAAGTCACGGATAGCGGACAGAATTGACCGGACAGCGGACAAAGCCCATTGATAAAACGCGCCCCGGCGGCTATGATCTGACAATGGTCGGCGGCTGCTCGCCGCGCATTTCAAGGAGAGGGTCGGCCGGGAATCATGAAAAATTCCCCGAAAATAGCCTACTTGTCTGAATTAAAAAGCGAATTTTGACTGTCAACACTATTCTTCTTTGCGTTGACGCTCTTTGCCTGTGGCGCCTGTAATGCCGCGAGCCTTTCAAAGATTTTCTCGTGGCTGACGACAACGGCTTTCGCCGCCATCAGTTCGGATTCCAGCCGCTGCCCCGTTTCCGCAGTCTCCTGTAGCTTGCTGACGTTCGCTTGGTTTTCCTTGTCCAGATCGGTCACCCGCGCATTGGCTTGCGCCAATTGCGCTAACAACTGTTGGTTTTTCACCTCGGCAACGGCCAACTGCTCTTTGGCCGAACGCAGTGATCGTAACTCGCCCTCTTGTCGATGAAGTTCACTGCGTGCATTTCCAAGCTCACTTGATAGCCTGGCATTGCTTTCGTGGCTACTGATCAATTCTTGCTGCTTGGTATTCACCGAGTCCTTGGCAGAACGTAATTCGCCCTGCAGGAACTGAATCTGTTGTTCGGATTGCCGTTGATCCTGCTCCCGTTGTTCTTTGGCTGCAGTACGGAAATGCTCCAGCGCTTCGCGGGCGTGTTGATGCTTCTCTTCCAGGGAAAGACGATGCGTTTCCTCCTTGGTTAGTTGTCCTTCCATGTCCTGAATGCGCTGAGCCATTTGAGCACGGGCAATCCGCTCTTCCTGAAGCGCCGCCACGGTGTTCGCATGAGCGGTTTTTTCATTGGACAGATCGAGGGCTTGACGTTCGACCTGTCCACGGAACGATTCGACCTCGTTACGCAAGGCAGTCATGACGTCGTTCAGAGACGCGATTTCCGCTTTGTGTTTGTCGGTCAGTGCGGTCATGCGCTGATCGGCTTCCAGATGCAGACGTTCGGCCAGCCTGGCTGACAGATCCTGAATGGCATCGCTGACCGCGACCTGGGTGCCGGTGTTCCCGCCTTCCTCTTCCTCGATCTCCTTGAGGTAGCGGTGAATCGTGCCTTTCGAGCCGGTGTTGCCCAATTCGCCACGGATGGCATCGATCGACGGGTAACGCCCCATCGCCAACAGGTTGTCTCGCGCTCTCACCACTTCTGACTTGTAGATTCCGGCTCTGGCCATGGCATCCTCGAATTTCGTACTGTATTACGTAATATGATATTACATACTAATTCAATGAAATTCAAGGCCGCAGAAATCGTAATTATAAGACGCGATAATGGTTGATTATTTGTTCTTACTCCCGTATTCACCAGGGTCCCGCTTTAGGAGTGGTATGAAACCGAGCTTTATCCAACGGGATAGGGGGCAAATCGACTTTGGTTTTCGTCGACAACAAGGTGGCTTCCAATCGCAGGAAATGCCCTTTGAGGACAATTCCCTCGCGGACACACCTTGCACCCCGCGCCAATGGGCGTGAAATCACTCTTGTCTTTAAGGTCGAGCCCCTTGCTATATACTAGGCGCTCAGCATGGCGCAGATCGCACCCTAGGCCCACGGAAAACGTTTTGCTGGCTGCGCCAAATCCTCCGTAACCTCGCGAGACCGTACGGGCGACCCACAAGTAGGCGCGTTCATCGGGCATGGCGGCCAACTGGGTCAGGATACGCCCCGGTTGTGCAAAGGCTTCATAGACGTTCCATAACGGACAGGTGCCGCCAATACGTGAGAAATGGAAATCAGTAGCCGACTGTCTCTTTGAGATATTGCCGGCGCGATCCACCCGAACGAAGAAAAACGGTATGCCGCGCGCCTCCGGGCGTTGTAAGGTCGATAAGCGGTGACAGGTCGTTTCAAATTCAACGCCGAAGGCCCGGCCAAGCAACTCGATGTCGTAGCGCAACTGCTCGGCCTGTTCCAGAAACTGCCCGTAAGGCAGGATCAGGGCACTGGCGAAGTAGTTGGCCAAGCCGATGCGAGCCAGGCGTCGCGCTTCGTCGCTGGACAATCGGGCCTGCATGGTGATCGAGTCGATTTGAGGGCTCGCCTCGAGGAAGGCTACTTGCGTTGCCATCTGAAAGGCGGCTTGCCCATTGGTTAGATGAGGCGATAGCGTGAGTATCTTCTGAACGGTATCGAAGCGCCGCTGTACTTCTGCACCGCTCTCCTGCCAAGCGCTGCGCACAACGCGAACCCCGTGAGCATGTTCCAGTCGTTTCTCCAACGCCTCAGCCGCCTCCCCTGGGCGTATCAGCCAGGCGCCAGCGAGTCGTTCGGCCAGTTCGTCGAGTTCGGTAATATGGTTGTGGCGGGCATAGAAGAAGTCACGAACCTCCTCGAACGGCATGGGCTTTGCTGCCCCCAGTTCGCTGCGATCAAGGCCGAGACGGGCTGCCCAGGCCTCCTCGCGCTCGTGGCTGGCACGCTGGTTTTTGGCGAGGCGCAGCAAGGTGCGGGCGACAGCAGGCATGTTGGCGGCCAATTCACGGATTTCGGCGAGAGCAATGGCGTCGCGTTCAGGCTGCTCGCCCAGTAGTTCGCGCAGGTCGGTGATCAGGCGCGCCTCGTCGTCCTCCGAAAAGCGCTGTACATCGACCCCGAAGACCGCATTGAGCTTGAGCAGAACCGGTACGGTCAGCGGCCGCTGATTCTGCTCCAATTGGTTCAAATAGCTGGCGGATAACTCCAGCGCACGCGCCAAGGCGACTTGGGTCAGTCCGCGCTCTTCGCGCAGGCGTTTCAGGCGAACGCCCATAAAAGCCTTTTTCATAATCCGCTCCAGTTTATTCGCAACATTTGCAAATTCACAACATTGAATTCGCAAACCTACGCTATTTCAGGCCTATCCAGTATTTTCTCGGTGCGTATATTGCGAAAAACCGCCGTCGCTGGCAAGTGGAATTCGGCGAGCGGCTTTTCCAACTATTCGAGGAGCAAACCATGAGCGCTGTCCAAGAAACCAGTTTCAAGCCCAAGAAATCCGTCGCACTGTCCGGCGTCTTTGCCGGCAATACCGCCTTGTGTACGGTCGGCAAATCCGGCAATGACCTCCACTACCGCGGTTACGACATTCTCGACATCGCCGAGCGTTGCCAATTCGAGGAAGTGGCACACCTTCTGGTACACGGCAAGCTGCCGACCACCCCGGAATTGAAGGCTTACAAGGCCAAGCTGAAGGCGATGCGCGGATTGCCGACGAGCGTCAAGGAGGCGCTGGAATGCCTGCCCGCCTCCGCCCATCCGATGGATGTCATGCGTACCGGTGTCTCGGCGCTCGGTTGCGCCCTGCCAGAAAAGGACGATCACAACATCCCCGGCGCCCGCGACATAGCCGATCGCCTGATGGCTTCCCTGGGTTCGATGCTGCTTTATTGGTATCACTGGTCGACCAACGGCAAGCGCATCGAGGTCGAAACCGATGATGACTCCATCGGCGCCCATTTCCTGCACCTGCTTCACGGCCAGAAACCCTCTGCCCTGTGGGAGCGGGCCATGCACACCTCGCTGATCCTTTATGCCGAACACGAATTCAACGCTTCGACCTTTACCGGCCGCGTCATCGCCGGCACCGGTTCCGACATGTATTCGGCGATCACCGGTGCCATCGGCGCCCTGCGCGGTCCGAAGCATGGCGGTGCCAACGAAGTCGCTTTCGAAATCCAGAAACGCTATGACACGCCGGACGAGGCGGAGGCCGACATCCGTCGCCGCGTCGAGGCCAAGGAAGTGGTTATCGGCTTCGGCCACCCGGTCTATACCGTTTCCGATCCACGCAACGAGGTTATCAAGGGCGTCGCCCATCAGCTTTCCGTTGAAGCTGGTTCGACCAAGATGTATGACATCGCCGCCCGCCTCGAAGCCGTGATGTGGGAAGTCAAGAAGATGTTCCCCAACCTCGACTGGTTCAGCGCCGTCAGCTATCACATGATGGGCGTGCCGACCGCGATGTTCACGCCGCTCTTTGTCATCGCCCGTACCTCCGGCTGGGCTGCGCATATCATCGAGCAGCGCATCGACAACAAGATCATCCGTCCGAGCGCCAATTATGTCGGGCCGGAAGACCGCCTGTTCGTCCCCATCGAGCAGCGTCAATAAGCAGGGATGCCCATGAACTCCCAATACCGCAAACCGCTTCCCGGTACCGCGCTCGATTATTTCGACACCCGCGCTGCCATCGACGCCATCCGCCCCGGTGCCTACGCTGGGCTGCCTTACGTTTCCCGCGTACTGGCCGAACAACTGGTTCGCCGCTGCGATCCGGGGCTGCTGACGGCCGCATTGACTCAAATCGTCGACCGCAAGCGTGATCTCGATTTTCCGTGGTACCCGGCTCGCGTCGTCTGCCACGACATCCTCGGCCAAACCGCGCTGGTGGATCTCGCCGGCCTGCGTGACGCCATCGCCGACCAGGGCGGCGACCCCGCCAAGGTCAACCCGGTGGTGCCGACCCAGTTGATCGTCGACCACTCGCTGGCTGTCGAGTGCGGCGGTTTCGACCCCGATGCGTTCGCCAAGAACCGCGCCATCGAGGACCGCCGTAACGAGGACCGCTTTCATTTTATCGAGTGGACCAAGAAGGCCTTCGCCAATGTCGACGTGATCCCGGCGGGCAACGGAATCATGCACCAGATCAACCTGGAGAAGATGTCGCCGGTCGTCCAGGTCCGTGACGGCGTGGCCTTCCCCGATACCTGCGTCGGCACCGACAGCCACACGCCGCACGTCGATGCGCTGGGCGTCATCGCCATCGGCGTCGGCGGCCTTGAGGCTGAAACCGTGATGCTCGGCCGCGCTTCCATGATGCGTCTGCCGGACATCGTCGGCGTCAAGCTGAGCGGTCGGCGCCAACCCGGCATCACCGCCACCGACATCGTCCTGGCGCTGACCGAATTCCTGCGCAAGGAACGCGTCGTCGGCGCCTGGGTGGAATTTTTCGGTGAAGGGGCCGACAGCTTGTCCATCGGCGACCGCGCCACCATCTCCAACATGTGCCCGGAATACGGTGCCACGGCGGCAATGTTCTACATCGACCAGCAGACCATCGACTATCTCAAGCTGACCGGCCGTGAGCCAGAGCAGGTGGCGTTGGTCGAGCACTATGCGAAGATTACCGGTCTGTGGGGCGAAGCGCTGCAAACCGCCGAGTATGAGCGCGTCCTCAGTTTCGACCTGTCCACCGTCGTGCGCAACATGGCCGGTCCGTCCAATCCGCACAAGCGGCTACCGACTGCGGCCTTGAAGGAGCGCGGCATTGCCGCCCAGTCGCAAACCGAACTGAACAAAGCCTGGATCGACGAACGTGCCGGTCGCTTGCCCGACGGTGCGGTCATCATCGCTGCCATCACCAGTTGCACCAACACCTCGAATCCGCGCAACGTCGTCGCCGCCGCTCTGCTGGCCAAGAAGGCGAACGCCCTCGGCCTGGTGCGCAAGCCTTGGGTCAAAACCTCCTTCGCGCCGGGTTCAAAGGTGGCCAGGCTGTACCTCGAAGAAGCCGGCCTGCTGCCGGAACTGGAAAAGCTCGGCTTCGGCATCGTCGCTTACGCCTGCACCACCTGCAACGGCATGTCCGGCGCCCTCGATCCGAAAATCCAGCAGGAAATCATCGAGCGCGACCTGTACGCGACTGCCGTGCTCTCCGGCAACCGCAACTTCGACGGCCGTATCCATCCCTACGCCAAGCAGGCCTTCCTGGCCTCGCCGCCCTTGGTGGTTGCTTACGCGATTGCCGGCACGGTGCGTTTCGACATCGAACAGGATGTACTGGGCGTGGTCGATGGCAAGGAAATCCGCCTGAAAGACCTGTGGCCCAGCGACGAGGAAATCGACGCCATCGTCGCTGCCTGCGTCAAGCCGGAGCAGTTCCGCCAAGTCTATGAACCGATGTTTGCGGTCAACCGCGAAAAAACGGAACAAATCAGCCCGCTCTACGACTGGCGTCCGCAATCCACCTACATCCGCCGTCCGCCGTACTGGGACACGGAAGGCGTCGGCGCGCTGGCGGCCAATCCGCGCACGCTCAAGGGCATGCGCCCGCTGGCCGTGCTGCCGGACAACATCACCACCGACCACCTGTCGCCGTCCAACGCCATCCTGCCGGACTCCGCCGCCGGCGAATACCTGGCCAGGATGGGCCTGCCGGAAGAGGACTTCAATTCCTACGCGACGCATCGCGGCGACCACCTGACCGCCATGCGCGCCACCTTCGCCAATCCGCAGTTGATCAATGAAATGGCCGTTGTCGACGGCGTGGTGAAGAAGGGTTCCCTAACCCGCGTCGAGCCGGACGGCAAGGTGATGCGCATGTGGGAAGCGATCGAGACCTATCTCGAGCGCAAGCAGCCGCTGATCATCATCGCCGGCGCCGACTACGGCCAGGGCTCATCCCGCGACTGGGCGGCCAAGGGTGTTCGCCTGGCCGGTGTAGAAGTCATCGTTGCCGAGGGCTTCGAGCGCATTCACCGCACCAATCTGATCGGCATGGGCGTCCTGCCGCTGGAATTCAAGCCGGGCACCACCCGCCTGACACTGGGTCTGGACGGCAGCGAGACCTACGACGTGATCGGCGAACGCCAGCCGCGCGCTGACCTGACGCTGGTCATCCAGCGCAAGAATGGCGAGACATCGGAAGTGCCTGTGACCTGCCGCCTGGATACCGCCGAGGAAGTGTCGATCTACGAAGCCGGCGGCGTTTTGCAACGTTTTGCGCAAGACTTTTTGGCCTCAGAAAAGGAAGCAGCCTGATGTCGCAAGTACCCCAAATCCGCATCCCCGCCACCTACCTGCGGGGCGGCACCAGCAAAGGTGTGTTCTTCCGCCTGGAAGACCTGCCGGAGTCGTGTCGCGTCCCGGGCGAAGCGCGTAACAAGCTGTTCCAGCGCGTCATTGGCAGCCCAGACCCCTATGCCAAGCATATCGACGGCATGGGCGGCGCGACGTCGAGCACCAGCAAATGCGTGATCATTTCCAAGAGCACGCAGCCGTGGCATGACGTCGATTACCTTTACGGCCAGGTCGCCATTGATAGCGACTTCGTCGACTGGTCCGGCAACTGCGGCAACCTGTCCACGGCAGCCGCCGCCTTCGCCATCCATGCCGGCTATGTCGATCCGGCCCGCAGCCCACAGGACGGGGTGTGCATCGTACGTATCTGGCAGGCGAACATCGGCAAGACCATCATTGCCCATGTGCCGATCCGTGATGGAAAAGTGCAGGAAACCGGCGATTTCGAGCTCGACGGCGTGACCTTCCCGGCTGCCGAAATCGTGCTCGAATTCCTCGACCCGGCTGACGAGGGCGAGGACGGCGGTTCGATGTTCCCGACCGGCAAGCTGGTCGACGAACTCGACGCGCCCGAATCGCTGGTTGCCGGCGGCAAGCTGAAAGCGACGCTGATCAACGCCGGCATTCCGACTATCTTCGTTAATGCCGAGGACATCGGCTACACCGGCACCGAGTTGCAGGACGCGATCAACGGCGACGCCGAGGCGCTGGCCGGCTTCGAGACGCTGCGCGCCATCGGCGCCCTGAAAATGGGCCTGATCGCCAAGCTCGAAGATGCCCCAAAGCGCCAGCACACGCCGAAGATCGCCTTCGTCGCGCCGCCGATCGACTATGTGTCGTCTGCCGGCAAGACGGTCAAGGCCAGCGAGGTCGACCTGCTGGTGCGCGCCCTGTCGATGGGCAAGCTGCACCACGCGATGATGGGGACGGCGGCAGTCGCCATCGGCACCGCGGCAGCCGTGCCCGGCACGCTGGTTAACCTCGCCGCCGGCGGTGGCGAGCGGCAGTCCGTGCGCTTTGGCCACCCGTCCGGCACCTTGCGCGTCGGTGCCGAGGCCAAGCTCGTGGACGGCCAGTGGACGGTGACGAAGGCCATCATGAGCCGCAGCGCCCGCATCCTGATGGAAGGCTGGGTTCGTGTCCCCGGCGACGCTTTCTGATGCCAGGACAGCCGACCATGCCCCTGCCCCCAGCAGCGCAAACCGTCGAGATTCGCGAACTGGTGCTGCCGATGCTGGCCAACCACCATGGCACCTTGTTCGCGGGCCAGGGCCTGCAACTGATGGCCAAGGTGGCCTTTATGGCGGCGCGTAGCCTGGCCAAGCAGGAGGTGGTGATGGCAGGCGCCAACGGCATCAGCTTTCACGCGCCCATTCCCATCGGCCATGTGCTCACGCTGCAAGGCCGGGTCGTTCGGGTCGGGCGCAGTTCGCTGACGGTGCAGGTCAGCGGCCTGGCCGAAAAGCCGGGCTCACCGGCAGCGGAAGTGCTGGGCGGCAGCTTTGAAATGGTCGCCATCGATGCCGAGGGGCGTCCGACAGCCATTGAATTGCCCTGACGCCACAAGAATTTCAAGAATTAAAGGATTCAATATGTCTACTCGCAAGAAACTGAAAGAACTGGTCGCCGCCAAGCGCGGCGTCATCGTGCCCGGCGCGTTCAACGCCTTGTCCGCCCGCGTCATCGCCGATCTGGGATTCGAGGCGATCTACATCACCGGCGCCGGTGTGACCAACATGTGGTTCGGCATGCCCGACCAGGGCTTCATGGGCCTCGCCGAAATTGCCGACCACACGGCGCGCATCCGCGATGCGGTCGAGGTTCCGCTGCTGGTGGACGCCGATACGGGCTTCGGCAACGCGCTCAATGTCTATCACACGGTGCGCACGCTGGAGCGTGCCGGGGCAGATTGCATTCAGTTGGAAGACCAGGTGGCGCCGAAGCGCTGCGGCCACTTCGCCGGCAAGGATGTGATTTCGACTGAGGAAGCAGTCAGCAAGATCAAGGCAGCGGTCGACGCCCGCCGCGATCCTGACTTTCTGATCATGGCGCGTACCGACGCCGCCGCCGTCCAGGGCTTCGAGGCCGCCGTCGAGCGCGCCCATAAGTTTGCCGAGGCCGGTGCCGACATTCTCTTCGTCGAAGCCGTCACCACCGCCGAGGAAATCCGCGCGCTGCCTCAGCGCCTGGCGACGCCCCAACTGATGAACATGGTTATTGGCGGCAAGACGCCGATTTTCAATGCCGACGAACTCGGCAAACTGGGCTTCGGCATCGTGCTCTATGCCAATGCCGCTTTGCAGGGGGCTGTGATGGGTATGCAAAAAGCCCTGACCGTGCTGCGCGACGAGAAGGAAGTGACCGAGTCGAGTGGGCTGGTCACGCCGTTCGCTGAGCGCCAGCGTCTGGTCGGCAAGCCCGAGTGGGATGCCCTCGACAAGCGCTATAGCTGATTGACCCCGGCTGCCCAGTGCGGCCGGCTTTCCTTTGATGAGATGAACGGGATGGCACACCACCCCGGCAGGGATCGTTTGTCCCGAAAGCGAGGTTACGATGAAGAAAATCCGAAGCATATTGGTTGCCAACCGCAGCGAAATCGCCATCCGCATCATGCGGGCGGCCGCTGAGCTGGGGATGCGTACGGTGGCGATCTACGCCAACGAGGACCGCTTCGCGCTCCATCGTTTCAAGGCGGACGAAAGCTACCTGGTCGGCGACGGCAAGAAGCCGATCGCCGCCTATCTCGACATCGCCGACATCATCCGCATCGCCAAGCAGGCCAAGGTGGATGCCATTCACCCCGGCTACGGCTTCCTGTCGGAAAATCCGGATTTCGCCGAGGCCTGTGCCCAGGCCGGCATTGTCTTCATCGGCCCTCGGCCGGCGGTGATGCGCGAACTCGGCAACAAGGTCGCCGCCCGTGCCCTGGCCGAAAAGGTCGGCGTGCCGGTGGTGCCGGCAACCGGTGCCCTGCCTTACGATGACGAAGCCTGCCGCAAGCTGGCTGCCGGCATCGGCTACCCGATCATGCTGAAAGCCAGTTGGGGCGGTGGCGGCCGTGGCATGCGGGCGATTAGCGACGAGAGCGAACTACTACCAGCCATCGAGGTGGCTCGCCGCGAAGCCGCTGCCGCCTTTGGCAATGACGAGGTCTACCTGGAAAGGATGGTGGTCCGTGCCCGCCATGTCGAGGTGCAGATCCTCGGCGACCTGTATGGCAACCGCGTACACCTCTTCGAGCGCGATTGCTCGGTGCAGCGGCGCAACCAGAAAGTGGTCGAACGCGCCCCGGCTCCCTACCTGACAGCGGAGCAGCGCGACGCCTTGTGCGCCGCCGCCTTGAAGCTCGCCGACGGTGTCGATTACACGCACGCCGGGACGGTCGAGTTCCTGATGGATGCCGACACCGGTGCCTTCTACTTCATCGAAGTCAATCCACGCATCCAGGTCGAGCATACCGTCACCGAGGAAGTCACCGGCGTGGACCTCGTCAAGGCGCAGATCGTCGTCAGCGAGGGGGGACACATCGGCCAGAGCGACTTCTTGCCGGCCCAGGCGGACATCCGCCTTGCCGGCCATGCCCTGCAATGCCGGGTCACCACTGAAGACCCGGAAAAGGGTTTCACGCCCGACTACGGCAAACTGGGTGCCTACCGGAGTGCCGCCGGCGCCGGTATCCGCCTCGATGCCGGAACCGCCTATACGGGCGCCATCATCACCCCTTATTACGACTCCTTGCTGGTCAAGGTCACCGCCCGCGGCCACGATGCCGACGAAGCCATCCGCCGCATGGACCGGGCGCTGCGCGAATTCCGCATCCGCGGCGTGTCGACCAACCTGGCCTTCCTGGAGAACGTCATCGGCCACCCGTCGTTCAGGAACGGCGAATGCACCACGCGCTTCATCGACACCACGCCGGAACTCTTCAATTTCAAGCCGCGCCGCGACCGGGCGACCCGCCTCCTGCGCTTCGTCGGTGACGTAACGGTCAACGGCAATCCGGAAATGAAGGGACGTACGAGACCGGCCTACCCGCTGAGCAAGCCGCAGTTACCCAAGGCCGAACTGAGCATTCTGCCCCTGCCGGGCAGTCGGGACCGACTGCAGGAACTGGGCGCCGACGGCTTCTCCCGTTGGATGCGCGAGCAGAAACGCGTGCTGCTTACCGATACGACGATGCGCGACGCGCATCAATCCCTCTTCGCCACCCGCATGCGCAGCGCCGATATGTTGGCCGTGGCGCCGCATTACGCCCGCCTGCTGCCCGACCTGTTTTCGCTCGAATGCTGGGGCGGCGCGACTTTCGACGTCGCCATGCGCTTTCTCAAGGAAGACCCGTGGCAGCGCCTCGATCGGTTGCGCGAGGCCGTCCCCAACGTCTTGTTCCAGATGCTGCTGCGCGCCTCCAACGCGGTCGGCTACACCAATTACGCCGACAACGTCGTGCGCCATTTCGTGCAGCAGGCAGCCGCTCACGGCATGGACATTTTCCGCGTCTTCGATTCCCTGAACTGGGTGGAGAACATGCGCGTCGCCATGGATGCGGTCATCGAGACCGGGGCCCTGTGCGAAGGCACCCTCTGCTATACCGGCGACCTGCACGACCCGGCCCGCAGCAAGTACCACCTGAAATACTACGTGGACATGGCCCGGCAACTGGAAAAGGCTGGCGCCCATATCCTTGGTATCAAGGACATGGCCGGCGTCTGCCGCCCGGCGGCGGCCCGGGCGTTGGTCAAGGCGCTGAAGGATGAAATCGGTCTGCCCATCCATTTCCATACCCACGACACCAGCGGCGGCGCCATCGCCACGGTGCTGGCAGCCGTCGAGGCCGGTGTCGATGCCGTGGATGGCGCGATGGACGCCATGAGCGGCCTGACCTCCCAGCCCAGCCTTGGTGCCATCGTTGCCGCCCTGGAGCATACCGAGCGCGACAGCGGCCTGACGCCTGGCCGCATCGCCCCGTTCTCGCGCTACTGGGAAGGTGTACGGCGCTACTACGCGCCCTTCGAAGCCGACATCCGTTCCGGCACCTCCGACGTCTATCGTCACGAAATGCCCGGCGGTCAATACACCAACCTGCGCGAGCAGGCTCGCTCGATGGGGCTCGATCACCGCTGGAACGAAGTGGCGCAAGCCTACGCCGACGCCAACCAGTTGTTCGGCGATATCGTCAAGGTGACGCCATCTTCCAAAGTCGTTGGCGATCTGGCGCTATGTATGGTGGCCAACGAACTGACACCGGAAGACGTCGCAAATCCGGACAAGGAAATCAGTTTCCCGGAGTCTGTCGTCGCCATGATGCGCGGCGAACTCGGTTACCCGGCCGACGGTTTTCCACCCGCCATCCAGGCGCGCATCCTCAAGGGCAAGACGCCCATCGAAGGCCGTGTCGGCGCCCACCTTGCTGCGGTCGACCTGGAAAGCGAGCGGAAAAAGGCCGAGAAGGCCGTCGGCCACCACATCGACGACACCAATCTAGCCAGTTGGCTGATGTATCCCAAGGTGTATACCGAATTTGCCGAGCACCGGCGCAAGTACGGCGACGTCTCCGTCCTGCCGACGTCGGTGTTCTTCTACGGCCTGGGCGAGAAGGATGAGATGGCGGTCGAGATCGAAGCCGGCAAGACCCTCGTCGTACGCCTGCTGGGCGAAAGCGAGGCGCCGGACGACGGCGATGTGAAGCTGTTCTTCGAACTTAACGGTCAGCCGCGCCCGATGCGCATCGCACGCGCCGGCCAACAGGCGACGAAACGTGCCCGGCCCAAGGCCGATGAAGGCAACACCGCCCATGTCGCGGCACCGATGCCCGGCATGATCGCGACCGTTGCCGTCAAGGCCGGGCAGAAGGTGACCAAGGGCAGCCCGCTGCTGTCGGTCGAGGCCATGAAGATGGAAACGGCGATTACGGCCGAACGGGATGCGACCGTTGTGCGTATCCATGTGGCCCCGGGCGACCGGGTCGATGCCAAGGATCTTATGTTGGAGTTGTCATGAACCAGGAAACCCCCATCGAAATCTTGCGCCCACGTATGCTTTACGAAGCCCTGGCGGATGCGATCCGCGAACAGATTTTCAAGCACGAACTCGCCCCGGGTGAGCCGCTTGACGAATTCCGGCTAGCGAAGCACTTCGTCGTCAGCCGGACCCCGATCCGCGAAGCGCTCAAGGTTCTGGCCAGCGAAGGTATTGTCGAATTACAAGCCCGGCGCGGCTGCTTCGTCGCTCGCCTGACTTGGGAAGACGTCCTCAAGCTGTTCGATCTGCTCGAATTGCTGGAGACCTTTGCCCTGCGCGAAGGAGTCAAAGCGCGTGCCCATTTTGAAATCGGCGACAGTCTTCAGCGGAGCCTGGGCGACGCCGCAGGCAATGCCTATCTGCCGGAGCTGTTTGAGCGCCTGGTCGGAAAACTCCGCCTCGCATTCGGCCCTTTGTTCGACAGTCCGGAAATGCAGGCTTCCGAGAGACTGTGGGCACAATTGAGCCAATCGATCAGCTCAGGAACGGATGTCGAGAATGCGCTGAATCAGCTATCCGCTCACTGCGAGTCAAGACGTGGCGTTGCTTATGGATTTTTTCTGCGGGCAGATCAGAGGCTTCAGGAAAGGCGAGGTAGCGCACTGATTGAGAAGCAAAGAAAACAAGCTGAACAAAGCGAGACTTTTAAGGCCGCTTTAATTTGAAATTCACTGCAAACGGGTGTGGAATTCCGCAAATTGCTTGGCCTGTTGAATAAACGCAGCCAAATAGTCGATTCCGCGCTCGCTTTCTCGGACGCCTAGAAATATCTGCTTGGCAACCCCCTGCTTACCTAGTTTTACCGCAACGACATCGAGCTTGCTGGCGTATTCCTCGACCAGCCAGCGCGGTAGCGCACTGACACCTCGGCCGCTGGCGACCATCTGCAGCAATATGTCGGTGGTTTCAATCGTCTTGTGACGTTTCGGGCCCACGCCGGCCGGCAACAGGAACAGGTTGTAGATGTCCAGACGCTCGATGGCAACCGGGTAAGTGATGAGCACTTCAGAGGTCAGGTCGGACGGTTCGATGAAGGCCTTTCGCGCCAGAGGATGCTGCTTGCTGACTACCAGCACCTGCTCGTAATCAAAGACGGGCTCGAAATACAGGCCTGGCTTGTAGAGCGGATCAGGCGTCACGAGCAAGTCGATCTCATAGGCAAACAAGGCGCCGATGCCGCCGAACTGGAATTTCTGTTTGACATCGACATCGACGTCGGGCCAAGCGGCAAGGTAGGGAGCGACAACCTTGAGTAGCCACTGGTAGCAGGGATGACATTCCATGCCGATGCGCAGGGTACCGCGTTCGCCTTGGGCGAATTGCCGCAGTCGCTCTTCAGCCAATGCCAATTGAGGGAGGACGCGTTTGGCGATTGCCAACAAATATTGACCGGCCTGGGTCAGGCGGAGGCTACGCCCTTCGCGCAGCCATATGTCCGTACCCAGTTGCTGTTCCAGCTTCTTGATGCTGTGGCTGAGCGCCGACTGAGTCAGGCAAAGGACATCGGCGGCAGCCGTCATCGAGCCCTGTTTTTCCACTTCCTGAATGATCGAGAGGTGGATTCGCTCCAAAGTATCCATGATCGTAGTTCATTGATTTCTGAAATAAGATCATTTTACCTCATTGATTCGTGTGGCTACGATGCCGCCACCTATTCGCTATTGATGGAGTCACCCATGACCAAGACACATACCCTCGGCTTTCCCCGCATGGGCGAGCAACGTGAACTGAAGTTCGCCCTTGAGCGCCATTGGCGCGGCGAGGTTTCCTCGGACGAACTGGAGGCGGTCGGCCGCCAGTTGCGTTCTCGCCACTGGCAACTCCAGCGCGACGCCGGCCTCGACTTCGTTACCGTTGGCGACTTCGCCTACTACGATCATGTCGCCAACCATATCCAGTTGCTCGGTTGCGAGCCCCCGCGCTTCGGCTTTTCCGGACAAGAAGCCCCGCTGGCCCGTTATTTCACCCTGGCTCGCGGCATTGCACGCGAAGCCGGGACTTCGGGCGAAGGCGTGCCGGCGCTGGAAATGACCAAGTGGTTCGACACCAACTACCACTACCTGGTCCCCGAATTCACCGCGGACACCACGTTCTCGCTCGCCGATGAACGTCTGTTCGCCGAAGTCGACGAAGCGCTGTCCCTCGGCCATTCGGTCAAGGCCGTCCTTCTTGGTCCGCTGAGTTTCCTTTGGCTGGGCAAGGAAAAAACCTCCGACTTTGAACGCCTCGGGCTGCTTGAGCGCCTGCTGCCGGTCTATGGGCAGATTCTTGCCCGTCTCAAAGCACAAGGCGTGCAGTGGGTTCAGATCGACGAGCCGATCCTCGGCCTGGATCTCCCCTCGAACTGGCGCCAGGCGTTCGAGCCCACCTATGCCCAACTGGCGGGCGCCGGGGTCTCCTTGCTGCTGGCCACCTATTTTTCCCCCTTGCAGGAAAACCTCGGTCTGGCTTGCCGCTTGCCGGTGCAAGGCTTGCACGTCGATGGTATCCGCGCCGCGAGCGAGGTGGCAGCGGTTGCCGATTGGCTGCCGACGCACAAGGTTCTGTCGCTCGGCGTCGTCGATGGCCGGAATATCTGGCGCACCGATCTCGATGCCACATTGAAGCTGCTGCGTGCCCTGCGCGAACTGCGTGGGCATGACCTGTGGCTGGCGCCGTCATGCTCCTTGTTACATGTCCCGTTCAGCGTAGCCGGTGAACAGGGCCTGGATGAGGAGTTGCGTAGCTGGCTGGCCTTTGCGATGGAGAAGATTGGGGAGTTGAGCATTCTGAAGCAAGCCTTAGCCGGGGAGCCAACTGCCGAGCACGCCCTGGCATTGTCCCGCCAGGCTATCCAGTCGCGCCGCGCCAGCCCCCGTGTCAATAATCCGGCGGTCGCCGAGCGTCTGGCCGCCCTGCCGGCCGCCGCCGATCGCCGTCACTCGGCCTTCGCCGCCCGTCAGGCTGCCCAGCGCCAGCGCTTTGGCCTGCCGCTGCTGCCGACGACGACCATCGGGTCCTTCCCGCAGACCGCCGAAATCCGCGCTGCCCGTGCCGCTTTCAAACGCGGCGAACTTTCCACGGTCGACTACGAAAAAGCGATGAAAAAGGAAATCGCTCATGCCGTCGCCGAGCAGGAGAAACTGGACATCGACGTGCCGGTGCACGGCGAAGCCGAGCGCAACGACATGGTCGAGTATTTCGGCGAGCAACTGGCTGGCTTCTGCTTCACCGGCAATGGCTGGGTCCAGTCCTACGGCTCTCGCTGCGTCAAGCCGCCGATCATCTTCGGCGACGTGTCGCGCCCGACCCCGATGACCGTGGCCTGGAGCACCTATGCCCAGAGCCTGACGCAAAAGCCGATGAAGGGCATGTTGACCGGTCCGATCACCATCCTGCAATGGTCCTTCGTGCGCGACGACCAGCCACGCTCGACCACCGCCGCGCAGATCGCGCTGGCCATCCGCGACGAGGTCTGCGACCTGGAAAAGGCCGGCATCGGCATCATCCAGATCGACGAGCCGGCGATCCGCGAAGGCCTGCCGCTGCGCCGCGAAGCCTGGCGCGACTACCTGGCCTGGGCGACCCGCGCTTTCCGTCTGTCCGCCTCCGGTGTGGCCGACGACACGCAGATCCACACCCACATGTGCTATTCGGAGTTCAACGACATCCTGCCGGAAATCGCTGCCATGGACGCCGACGTCATCACCATCGAAACCAGCCGTTCCGACATGGAATTGCTCGACGCCTTCGGCAAATTCAAGTACCCGAACGAGATTGGCCCCGGCGTCTACGACATCCACTCGCCGCGCGTGCCTTCGACCGAAGAAATGCTGCGCCTGCTGAAAAAGGCTTTGGAGACGATTCCCGCCGGCAACCTGTGGGTCAATCCGGACTGCGGCCTGAAGACCCGCGGCTGGCCGGAAACCACCGCCGCCCTGCGGAACATGGTCGACGCCACCAAGACCTTGCGCGCCGAACTTGCCTGATTCCCAGCCGCCGCATCTGTCGGCGCGGCGGCTGTGGAAACCTACTCATCCCACTATCCCGGCACAGCCCGGGATAGCTCCTTTGAGGACACGCCATGTATCACCGCAGCATTCTGGTCGAACAGAGCGACCCTGATCTGTTCGCCGCCATCCAGGCCGAGCATCGCCGCCAGGAAGAGCACATCGAGCTGATCGCCAGCGAAAACTACGCCTCGCCGGCCGTCATGTGGGCCCAGGGAACCCAACTGACCAACAAGTACGCCGAAGGCTATCCCGGCAAGCGCTACTACGGCGGCTGCGAATTCGTCGATGTTGCCGAGCAGTTGGCCATCGACCGCGTCAAGCAGCTATTCGGAGCGAATGAACACAACTACGCAGCCAACGTCCAGCCCCACTGCGGCGCCTCCGCCAACGAGGCCGTTTTCCTCGCCTTCCTCAAGCCCGGCGATACCATCATGGGCATGAACCTGGCCGAAGGCGGCCACCTGACCCACGGCATGGCGCTGAACATGTCCGGCAAGTGGTTCAACGTCGTGAGCTACGGTCTCAATGCCCAGGAGGAACTGGATTACGAAGCGATGGAGGACAAGGCTCGCACGCACAAGCCGAAGCTGATCATCGCTGGCGCCTCGGCCTACGCGCTGCGCATCGACTTCGCGCGCTTCGCTCGTATCACCAAGGAAATCGGCGCCATCTTCATGGTGGACATGGCGCATTACGCCGGTCTGATCGCGGCCGGCGTCTATCCCAACCCTGTGCCGCATGCCGACGTGGTCACCAGCACAACGCACAAGAGCCTGCGCGGCCCCCGTGGCGGCTTCATCCTGATGAAGGCCGAGCACGAAAAGGCCATCAACAGCGCCATCTTCCCCGGCCTGCAGGGCGGCCCGCTGATGCACGTCATCGCCGCCAAGGCCATGGCCTTCAAGGAAGCGCTGTCGCCCGAGTTCAAGGCTTACCAGCAGCAGGTGGTGAAGAATGCGCAGATCGTCGCCGAAACTTTGACCCAGCGCGGCCTGCGTATCGTCAGCGGCCGCACCGAGAGCCATGTGATGCTGGTCGATCTGCGCAGCAAGGGTCTGACCGGAAAGGAAGCCGAGGCTGTCCTCGGACAGGCGCACATGACCATCAACAAGAACGCCATTCCCAACGATCCGGAAAAGCCCATGGTCACCAGTGGCGTGCGTATCGGCACCCCGGCCATGACCACGCGCGGGTTTAGGAACGAGGAAGCCTGCCAGACCGCACACCTGATTGCCGACGTGCTCGACAATCCGTACGACGAAGGCAACCTGGCGGCAGTGCGCGTCAAGGTGGCCGAGTTGACGCGGCGATTTCCTGTTTACCGTTGAGTTGCATCAACCGCATCCGGCAATGCTGACGTTGTCGGATGCTTTTTCGGAATCCCTGTATGCGCACCGTTGTTTCAGTCCAAGGCCTGCAAATCTATGGCTATCACGGCCTCTGTGACGAAGAGCGAAGCCTGGGACAAAAGTTTCTTTTCACCATCCGATGCCAACTCGCCGACGTTCGGAGCCATCTGGATGACCGGCTCGATCACTCCGTCGGTTATGACGTTCTGGCGAGAGACGTATCGGGCATCTCTGAATCCAAGAAATTTCGCACCCTCGAAGCCTTGGCGGAAACGATCGCTCGGGCTTTGCTCGTCGCACATCCTGCTATCGAAACTATCGAAGTCCATGTTTCGAAGGTCAGCCCTCCCATGGCACACCATGTGGATTCCGCTACAGTTGCGGTGACACTTGCGCGCAGCGAACTGTAGCGCCGAGATACGCAACTTGATTTTTACCTAAGGACTCGTTGAATCGTCCCGACCGTAGCGTGCGGTCTCTGCCAGGGCCTGATCCACTTGGGATTGCGCCAGTCCCCGCAGGCGATAAATCTGTGCGAGGCAAGACCAAGCCTGAGCACGTTTTTCATCAGTATCCAAAGCTGGCATGACGCCAACTAGAAGCTGGCCTGTAGATTTTAACAATTTTCGGTGCAGCCCCCAGGCTTCACCACGCATCGGCAGCCGCAAGCGCAACGCCAAGGCAATCGTGGCTTCTGCGACCGCAAGGCTTTTCTTTGCTGCAGGCAAGACATTGCTCTTTAGCAACTTCTGATACAAATCGACGGCCAGCTCAGCCTGGCTGCTACCAACCGCTACTTCGATGGCTGCCAAGAGATCTTCGTCCACAACCTCTTGGAGCAGTTGTTCAAGCCAATGGCGAACCTGCTTGGTTCTCCCCATGGACAGGCAGGTCTGGGCCACAATCAGGCATAGTCGCGGGAACCGAATTTCTTCCGATTCTGTGGCCATCTGCTTCAGCATTTCATCCAATCGGCCCGTGGGCGTACCAGCAATCAGAGACGCCCTGACGGTCTCCGAAAATTTCTGTGCATCGAAGGGAAGAGGTTTATCGGCCATAACTCTTGCTGACAAACGGGATTTCGTCGATGCCGCGTCGCTTGTTGATCACCAGTGTCAGCACGAAGAAAAAGTTGCACATCAGGTTGCACATCCTGGGCAGAACCATGGGAATGTCCTTTCCCTCCTGCTCGATACGCACCATGAGACGAACCGCTTTCTTGGCCGCCGAGCGGGCGTGGTGTAACTGTGGAATTGGCTGTATTCCCCGGGGCAGGACGAAGCTTTCGAGCCTGTCGCGCACTTCCTCATGGTAATGGTGCAGACGCTCTTGTAGCCACGCCAGGTCGCCCTCCTCGATGGCGAGGCGACCGCGAATCGAGCCATTAACGTGAAACGCCAATGGCTGAACCCGATCCAGGTCCGCCGCAATGTCGGGCATGTCAGGGGGTAGCAGGGAGTAGGCTGCACCGATGTGGCCACAGAGTTCGTCGGTGACTACCTCGAAATCGCAGAGGTTCGAGGTTTCGTAAATGAAGGGATAGCAGAGTTCATCGCGGTTGCGGCCAGGTTTCATGTATTTCTCTCCTCATTTCGTGGTGATGACTGGAGGCTGGGCCGCCAAATCGACATGGACCGGCACCTGAAAAACTTCCGTCAGTCCATCTTCGGTCAGCACTTCCGCAGGCGTACCGAAAGCGTAAATCCTGCCGTTTGCCATCAAGCAGAGGCGGTCGCAGTAGCGAGCCGCCAGGCCGAAATCATGGATTGCCAGCACAACGCCATGACCAAGGTCTGCGTAGGACCTTAGCGTTTCCATGACGCTGCGCTGGTAGAACAGATCGAGGCTTGCAATCGGCTCGTCGGCGAGCAGCAGGCGGGGGCAACCTGCCAGTACCCTGGCCAGCCAAACGCGAGCTTGTTCACCGCCGGAGAGACAGTCCACTTTCCGTTTGCGGAATTGGCTGACGCCGGCCTGATTCATCGCCTCGTTAACCACTGAGGCCTCGCAATCCCCCCAGGGTAGCCGCCCAAGGCTGACCACATCTTCGACGCTCAGCGACCACGCGCTGTCGCACGATTGGGGAAGCAGTCCGATGTTTCTTGCTCGCTGACGAGGAGCCATCTCCCCAATTTCCTGACCTTCAAAGAAGCACTCACCGGAGTACGGCAGCAGGCCTGCCAAGCAATGAAGCAGGGTCGATTTCCCTGAGCCGTTCGGGCCGATGACGCCGAGTACTTCACCGGTATCCAGTGAGAAATCAATGTCGGCGAGCCGTGGCGGCAGGGACAGGTTGCGAACGTCGATCAGAGCCATCGTTGTCGCTCCTTCCAGATCAACCAGATGAAGAGCGGTGTGCCGAGCAGTGAGGTCAGCACGCCCAACTTGATCTCCCGCCCCGGGGGCAGCAGGCGAACGCAGATGTCGGCGAGTCCGACCAGCATTGCTCCAAACAGCGCCGAAGGCAGCAGCAAGCGGTCGGGGCGGTGGCCAACCAATGGACGAATGAGATGCGGGACGAGGAGACCCACGAAACCTATATTGCCGGCAATCGCTACCGACGCTCCAACCAGCAGTGCGGTACCGAGGATGATGAGACGACTCCCTTGGGCGAAGGCCAGTCCCATGCTCTGAGCGACTTGTTCGCCGAGGCTGAGGGCAACCAGCAGGTTACGTTGTCGCCAGATCAGGATGCCGCCAAGCAGCAGCGCCGGCAACAGGAAGCCCAGGTGCTTCAGGCTACGTTCCGAAACCGAGCCCAATAGCCAGAACACCAGTTCCTGCATGGCGAAGGGATTGGGTGCGAAATTCAGCACGGTGGCCAGCGCAGCGCCGGTCAGGGTCGATATGGCCAACCCGGCCATGATGACCATGGACGAGCGGGCTGAACCGGCAAGGCTAAGCATGAGGAGCAACGCGACTCCGGCCCCAAGCAGACCGGCCAAGGCCGGCGCAACTTCGCCAGCAGCGGGAAACAGCCCGAAATAGAAAACTGCAGCGGCCCCCAGTGCAGCGCCCTGGCTGGCGCCGGTCAGGCCGGGGTCGGCAAGCGGGTTGCGCAACAGTCCCTGCAGCGCCGCCCCGCTGAGTCCCAGAGAAGCGCCAACCGCCAGGGACAGTAGCGTACGCGGCAGGCGAATTTCCCCGATAACCATGGCTGCAGGACTATTGATTCCTTGCATCCAGTCGCCCAATCCCGCGAGGACGGCGACTGGCGTCGGTCCGGTCGCCAAGGACAAGAAGGCCACGCCAATTAAGGCCATGAGAGAAAGCGGGAAAATCACTGGCGCCACCGATTTAGTTGCCCCACCAGTTCCCATGTCCAGGGACCCGGACACTGCCAGCGCCAGTAGTCGGTGGTCAGCCAGCGTTCTCGTGGCACGGCTTGCCGCAACACAGGATGTTCCGCAAAGCGATTCGCCAAGGCCTTGCTGGCGGGGGCCGCCCATAGGATGGCATCGGGTGGATCGGTCACGATGTTTTCCAGATCCAGGCGCAGATAGCCCTCATCGCGCAGGTAGTTGGTCCAGCCTGCCCGCTCCAGGATACCGTCTTCAAATGTGCCACGGCCAGTACCGATGCCGTTGGCTCCGAGCAACAGCAATCGCTTCGGATGAACATGCGACTTCACAGGAGAAGGCGGGAGACTGGCAAGGGAAAGAGGTTTGCCAAGTAGGGACAAAAGCTGTTTTTCGTACTCGCTGACAGCTTCCAGATTGCTTGGGAGAGGCAGTATCTCGACACGAAATCCGAGGGTTTTCAGGCGGCTGCGCAGTTGTGGTGCGTTATATTGGCCGGTGATTACCAGATCCGGCTTTAATTCGACGATTCGCTCAAGCGTACCGTCGTGGGTTGGCCAGCCTTTATCCAGCCAGGCCACGGGGTATTGGCGATGCATCGGCGAGAGCGCCGCGACTTGGCTGCGATCGGCATAACGAGCCAACATCCAGTCCGTGCAAAGATCTAGCGAAATCACACGTTGCGCTGAATACACCTTGCCCGAAGAGAAAATCTCGATCCACGCCCAAAGGAACAGAGTGGAAACCGTCCGCAACATGATGGGGCTCCAACAACGGGAGTACCGGCTGACATTCAGCCGGTACTGTCCTGTTGTTACTGCGGCGTGTAGCGGATACCGACGAAGGCATTGAACCCAAGGGTGTTATAGCCTTGTGCCAGTTCGTAGTTCTTGTCGAACAGGTTGTTGACACGTCCTTCCACGGACAACGTCTTGTTAATGGCATAGCGAGCGGTCAAATTAACTAAACCATAGCCCCCCATCCGTCCCGTTTCGGTATTGGTGTTGTACCGGCTCCCGGCACCAACCAGTTCGACGCCGGTTTCCAGCGGCCCCCAGGTCTTGGAGAGGCCGACCAGCGCTTTGTTCTTGGCTCGACGCCCAAGCTGGAATCCAGTGTCCTCGTCAATGGCATTCAACCAGTCATAGGCAGCGTGTACGCCCCAATCGCCAAACCTGGCGTTGTAGTCAAGCGTTACGCCCTCCAGCTTTGCCCGTGAGACGTTCTGGTACTTGAAGGTAGAGGCTGACCAGTCGATCATGTTTTCGACACGATTGTGGTAATAGGTTGCCGACGCTGTCTGGTTTCCAGTTTCCCATACCACTGCGGCCTCGGCGTTCTTACCCTCTTCAGGCTTCAGTTTCGCATTGCCAGACCATTGGTCATAAAGCTGGTAAAGCGACGGTGCCTTGAATGAGGTGCCATAGCTGCCTTGCAGTCTCCATTGCTGAGTCAACTGGTAGCCATAGGCCAAGGCATAAGTCCCCTTGTTGCCAAACTGGGAATGATCGTCGTTACGTCCGCTGATTTGCCAGCGGTGCTGCTCGTAATTGGCATTCCAGCCGGCGAAAATAGCATTGTTGGTAATGGAGTCATCGCCAGTAAAACTGTCCTTCGGGGAAGCCTTTTGAGCCAAGTGCTCAGCACCCAGCAAAGCCTTGCCAAGAGGAAGTGCAATATCGTTTTGCCAACTCAGCAGACTGTTTTCCGTTTTCAGGACACTTCCCTGAGGAGCCCAGGATGCGTAGTTCTTTTGCCAATCAGTCGTCTGACCATACTGGAGCTTGCTGGTCCAGTTTTCCGTGATGCGATTGCGGGAGAATAGCTGCCATTGCTCGGTTCGGAAATCGACGTAATCATCAAAGGTGCCGTTCGCCGGGACATTCCCGCTGTCGTAATGGGTACGCCCTTCGTTTTGGCGATAAACGAACCCAATTTCATGGCCTTGCGCGGGGAGGAAGGACAAAGAAGCGGCCCCGCCAGTGTTGCGATAGGGGTCCTTGTCGGCATCACGATTGGTGGCATTTTTCTGTGCAGAAACACTGTCGGTAGATGCCTGGTTGGCTTCAAGGCGGAAACGCCATTGTTCATTGCCGCCGGAAACACCGGCGTTGGCTTGGAAAGTGTTTTGAGTGCCGTAACCAATAAATCCATCAGCCTTCAGACCCGGGGTGCCTTGGCGCGTAAAAATCTGGATGACGCCGCCGATAGCATCGGCTCCGTACATAGTGGAGCCGGGGCCGCGCAGAATTTCGATGCGCTCGACGTTGGCAAGGGGGATGTAGCGTAGGGGCGACCCAGCCAAATCGATCGAGTTGATGGGCAGACCATCGACCAGAATCTTGGTTTGGTCAGGACGGGCCCCCCGCATATAGAGACTGGCAGTGGTACCAGGTCCGCCGCTGGTAGCAACCTGGATACCGGACTGGCGGGACAGCAGGTCAATCACCGTACTTGCCGCATTACGCTCAATCTCTTCGCGGTCGATGACAGTTACGTTTGCCAGAACTTCGGAAACACGGGTTTCCTGACGGGTGGCAGTGACAACAACTGGATCAAGTGCCTGCTGAGCGTAAAGATCACCAACAAACAATAGCGGCAGCAACGCTGCCAGAGGCTTTAGGCGGGTATGCATTGTTTTCCCCTCTCCGACAGGCGTCCCCGCATGCCGGCGTATATGAATAAACAGTGCGAGGGGAAATAACAGGCCACAACAACAGCCGGTGCCACCTCCCCGTAGCACTTTCGCTTGTTGTCGCAGGCCGGTCTCCGGGCTCGCAAGTCTTGACGCGCCGCCTTCCCAGGATGAACCCAGTGGCATTGTGGCGCGCCCGCACTCGCTTACCGTTGCGGGGGCAGCAGCGGGTTAGTCTCGCAAGGAGACGCACCGCTTTCCCGTTTAACCGCGACCAACGAACGTTGGCCGCAGCACCTGAAACGGATCAATTATACATTATTACAGCCTGCCGCCGCCAACTCCCACTGCTCCTGTTAATGAGCGAAGGAGTACGTGGTCATGCTTGGAGTCACTTAAAGCCAAAGTTCACAACATACTATATGTAGTGCCAATCTAATTTTTGTTGACTAGATATAGTAGATACCCCTTGACAGAGCATTCCCCAAAAACTAGACTTTCAAGCATCGAAGGTTCCCCTACGAGGGATTAAAAAGGGAACCCGGTGCCCGGCCGATGGCTGGAAACCCGGGACTGCCCCCGCAACTGTAATCGGCGAGCGCTTCGCCAAACGATGCCACTGGGTTTTCCGGGAAGGCTGGAGAAGCGCGATGACCCGAGAGTCAGGAGACCTGCCCCGATATGTCTTTTTTTCAATTGGGGCGGGGTGTCCCTGACGTGAGGTTGAACATGCGTGTTCCGCAAACTGTCGCTGCTGTCTTGGCTCTAGGGCCAGGGTATGCCATCCCCGCTCGTCACAGCGGAGATGGCAGTTGGCAAGCGAAACCCCCCTTCCTGTAGCAGACGACGTTTCCCAACTCTCCGGCCTGTTCAGGCTCGTTGACGTTGTTTTTCCTGGCCAGGCGAACCACCACGGTACGCTTTTTGGCGGGGCTGCGCTGGCCATGATGGACAAGTTTGCCTTTGTCATGGCCAGCCGCTTTCTCCGACGAACAGTGGTGACGGCGGCACTCTCAGAAACAGATTTTCGCGCACCTGTGCCCGTCGGGCACTTGGCCGAGGTTGACGGAAAAATCGTTAAAGCCGGACGCCGGTCTGTGGAGATCGAGGCCGAACTGGTGGCCGAAGACATGCTGACGGGGAAACGCACCTCCTGCCTATCCGGTCGTTTCGTGATGGTCGGGCAGGAAGGCGATGCGGTTGCCGAGCCGGTGCGGCTACTTCAGTCCGATGATGATCCTCGTGTTGTTCGCGTCGTCGAAATCGTGTTTCCAGGACAAACCGATCATCGCGGCATTCTGCACGGCGGTTTCGCGTTGGACTGGCTGGGCAAGGCCGCACTTGTGGCCGCTAGCCGCCGGGCACGGCAGTCCGTCGTGATGGCGTCGAGCAAGACGCTCGATTTTGTGGCGCCAGCGCGCGTCGGGGACATCGTCGAAACCACGGCCCGCGTCACGGCGATCGGACGGACCTCGCTGACGGTTTCCACCGCCATGACCGCCGAATGCCCGCAGGCCGGTGAGCAGCGCCTATGCACCCGCACCGACTTCGTCTTCGTTGCCGTCGATGACGATGGCCACCCAATTCCCTTACCCCCGGAATCTTCAACCTCTTTCTAGCAATTCCCCTCCTAAGGACGTAACCATGGACCGAGACAAATTCGATTTTTCCATTGCAGCCCTGCAAGTCATTCGCCGCAACGGCGCCGTCGTTCCCTTCGACCCGGAAAAAATTACCGTCGCCCTCACTAAGGCCTTCCTGGCAGTTGAAGGCAGCCAAAGCGCAGTGTCGTCTCGGGTGCGCGAAGTGGTGACCCAACTTACCGATACGGTGCTCCGCTCTCTCACCCGTCGCCTACCCGACGGCGGCTCCGTGCATATCGAGGACATCCAGGATCAGGTCGAACTGGCGCTGATGCGTTCCGGCGAACACGACGTGGCTCGCGCCTATGTGCTTTACCGGGAACGGCGGGCGACCGAGCGGGCAGAGCAGTCCTCACAACTCGCTGAGGCGCACGGAATAACGCTGCACGTCATGATTCATGGCGAACGCCGCCCACTCGACACCGCAGCCTTGCTCAAAATCTGCGAAGCCGCTTGTGCTGGCATCTCCGGCGAGATTTCCGCGCAACTGATTCTCGACCACGCCCTGAAGAACCTCTACGACGGCGTGAGCATGGCCGATGTGCAACAGGCGCTGATTCTCTCAGCGCGCACGCTGATTGAACGCGAACCGGGCTACGATTTCGCCACTGCTCGCTTGCTGCTGGCCAGCCTGGTCACCGAAATCTTCGGCCACCCAGTGGCACCCGAGGCCCTACAGCAAACCTATGCAGAATACCTGCCGACCTTCATCCAGAAAGGGATCGGCGCCGAACTGCTCGACCCGCGCCTGAAGAGCTATGACTTGGAGCGCTTGGCGGCGGCCCTGAAGCCCGAACGAGATAAGCTGTTCGGCTATCTCGGCTTGCAGACGCTGTATGACCGCTATTTTCTGCACATCGAAGGCAAGCGCATCGAGCTACCGCAAATCTTCTTCATGCGCGTCGCCATGGGCCTGGCTTTGAACGAAATCGATCGAGAAGCCCGTGCCATCGAGTTCTACGATCTGATTTCCAGCTTCGATTTCATGTGCTCGACGCCCACCCTGTTCAACAGCGGTACGCTGCACTCGCAGCTCTCGTCGTGCTACCTGACCACGGTAGCCGACGACCTGGAAGGCATCTATCAGTCGATCAAGGAAAATGCGCTGCTACAGAAATACGCCGGCGGCCTCGGCAACGACTGGACGCCAGTACGCGCCCTGGGTAGCCGCATCAAGGGCACCAACGGGCAGAGTCAGGGCGTCATTCCCTTCCTGAAAGTGGTGAACGACACGGCGGTGGCGGTGAACCAGGGCGGCAAACGCAAGGGCGCCGTCTGCGCCTACCTGGAAACCTGGCACCTCGACATCGAGGAATTCCTCGATCTCCGGAAGAACACTGGTGACGAACGCCGTCGCACGCACGACATGAACACCGCCAACTGGATTCCCGACCTCTTCATGAAGCGGGTGCATGAGAATGCCGAGTGGACCCTGTTCTCGCCAGTCGATGTGCCGGACCTGCACGACAAGTTCGGAGGCGAGTTCGAAGCGGCCTATGTCGCCTACGAGGCTAAGGCCACCGCCGGCCAGCTCAAGCTACACAAGAAGATTCCGGCGGTGCAACTGTGGCGCAAGATGCTGACCATGCTGTTCGAAACCGGGCACCCGTGGATTACCTTCAAGGATGCCTGCAATCTGCGCTCCCCGCAGCAGCATGTCGGTGTCGTGCATAGCTCCAACCTGTGCACCGAAATCACCCTGAACACCTCGGATTCGGAAACGGCCGTCTGCAACCTGGGCTCGGTCAACCTGCTCGCCCACCTGAAAGATGGCGAACTTGACCAGGCCAAGCTGGCGAAGACCATCCAGACGGCTATGCGCATGCTGGACAACGTCGTCGACATCAACTTCTACGCTACGCCCAAGGCGCGCAACGCCAACCTGCGCCACCGCCCGGTTGGCCTGGGCATCATGGGTTTCGCCGACTGCCTGTATGCCCTAGGTTTGCCCTACGCCTCGCAGGATGCCGTCGACTTCGCTGACCGCAGCATGGAAGCCGTCTGCTACCAGGCCTACTGGGCCTCGACCGAACTGGCGAAAGAACGCGGCAGATACTCGAGCTTCACCGGCAGCTTGTGGGACCAGGACATCTTGCCCTTGGATTCCCTTGCGCTCTTGCAGAAAGAGCGCGGCGGTTACCTCGAATTGAACACCGACAGCCGCCTGGACTGGGACGCTCTGAGCAAACGCATCAAGCAGTACGGCATGCGCAACTCGAACTGCGTGGCTATCGCGCCGACAGCGACCATTTCCAACATCATCGGCGTATCGGCCAGCATCGAGCCAACGTATCAGAACATCTACGTCAAATCGAACCTGTCCGGCGAATTTACCGTGGTCAACGAAGCGCTGGTACGCGATCTCAAAGCGCTCGACCTGTGGGATGAAGTGATGGTCGCCGACCTCAAATATTTCGATGGCTCGCTGGCCCGCATCGATCGCGTACCGGAGCAGTTGAAGGCGCGCTACGCGACAGCTTTTGAAATCGACCCCAAATGGCTCATCGAGGCCGCTGCCCGCCGTCAAAAATGGATTGACCAGGCCCAGTCGCTCAACCTCTACCTGGCGCTGCCGTCCGGCAAGAAACTCGACGAACTGTACAAGCTCGCCTGGGTCCGTGGCCTGAAGACGACCTACTACCTGCGCACGCTCGGTGCCAGCCAGGCCGAGAAGGCCGGTGGGCGGGATGATTCGGTGGTTCAAGAAGAACCCAAGTTCTGCTCCATTGACAATCCTGACTGCGAGGCCTGCCAATGAACCTGACCGAATCCCTCCCTTCCGCGCTGCGTCCGCTCGCGCCGGCCTTGCCGACCCGCGTCGTCCGCCGCGACGGTTCCGATGTGCCTTTCGAGGCACGGCGAATTGCCTCGGCTCTGGCGCGCGCCGGAGCCGCCAGCAGCGAGTTCGACGACGACGAGGCCGAGCTCCTCGCCGCTCGCGTCCTCAAGGTGCTGCGCCATCGCCATGGCGGCTCGGCGCCGACTATCGAGCAGATCCAGGACATCGTCGAGCAGACATTGGTCGATGCCAATCACCTGGCCACCTTCCGCGCCTACGTCGCCTACCGCGACCAGCACCGCCGGTTGCGCGAGGATCGGCGGACCTTGGTCGATGTCGCGGCTGCCATCGACGAGTACGTCGACCGCGCCGACTGGCGGGTGCGGGCCAACGCCAACCAGGGCTATTCGCTGGGCGGGCTGATCCTCAACGTCTCCGGCAAGGTCGTCGCCAACTACTGGCTGTCCCACGTCTATCCACCAGAAATCGGCCAAGCCCACCGTGATGCCGACATCCACATCCACGACCTCGACATGCTGTCCGGCTACTGTGCCGGCTGGTCGCTGCGCCAGGTGCTGTACGAGGGTTTCAACGGCGTGCCCGGCAAACCGGAAGCCGACCCGCCGAAACACTTCTCCAGCGCCCTCGGGCAGATGGTGAATTTCCTCGGCACTTTGCAGAACGAGTGGGCCGGTGCGCAGGCCTTCAGTTCTTTCGACACCTATCTGGCGCCCTTCGTCAGAAAGGATGGCCTGTCCTTCGAGCAGGTGCGCCAAGGCATGCAGGAGTTCATCTACAACCTCAACGTGCCATCCCGTTGGGGAACGCAGACGCCCTTCACCAATCTGACCTTCGACTGGGTTTGCCCGCAGGATCTGCGCGAACAGGTGCCGGTTATCGGCGGCCAAGAGATGCCCTTCGCCTACGGCGAGCTGCAGGCTGAGATGGACCTGATCAACCGCGCCTACATCGAGGTGATGACAGCTGGCGACCGGCGGGGCCGGGCCTTCACCTTCCCCATCCCGACTTACAACATCACCGAGGATTTCCCGTGGGAGTCGGAGAACGCCGAGCGGTTGTTCGCGATGACCGCCAAGTACGGCCTGCCCTACTTCCAGAATTTCCTCAACTCGGACATGAAGCCGAACCACGTGCGCTCAATGTGCTGCCGCCTGCAGCTCGACCTGCGCGAACTGCTGAAGCGCGGTAACGGCCTCTTCGGTTCCGCCGAGCAGACCGGCTCCATCGGTGTGGTGACCATCAACTGCGCCCGCCTCGGCCATCTCCATGCCGGCGACGAGGCGGCGCTGATGGCCCGCGTCGACCGCCTCGCCGACATGGCCCGCGACAGCCTGGAGATCAAGCGTAAGGTCGTCCAGGGGCTGATGGACGCCGGGCTTTTCCCTTACACCAAGCGTTACCTCGGCACCCTGCGCAACCATTTCTCGACCATCGGTGTAAACGGCATTAACGAAATGGTGCGTAACTTCACCGGCGGCAGGGCCGACATCACCCATCCCGAAGGTCATGCCCTGGCCCTGCGCCTCCTCGACCGCCTGCGCGACAAAATGCGCGACTACCAGGAGTCCACTGGCAATCTCTACAACCTGGAAGCGACGCCGGCCGAAGGCACTACCTACCGTTTTGCCAAGGAAGACAAGAAGCGCTGGCCCGCGATTATTCAGGCCGGCACCGCCGAGAAGCCGTACTACACCAACTCCTCGCAGCTGCCGGTGGGCTTCACCGACGACCCCTTCGAGGCACTGATGCGGCAGGACGAACTGCAGACCCGCTACACAGGTGGCACCGTGCTGCACCTGTATATGCGGGAGCGCATTTCTACCCCGGCCGCTTGCCGACAACTGGTACGCACAGCCCTCTCCCGCTTCCGCCTGCCCTACATCACGGTGACGCCGACCTTCTCGATCTGCCCGAAGCACGGCTATCTCGCCGGCGAGCACGAGTTCTGCCCGAAGTGCGACGAGGAACTGCTTGCCCGGCGCACCGCCCATTGATTCACCCACCACGTAAGGAGAATGCCATGTCCGACAAGACAACCGTTTCGCCCCTGCAGGACCACGAACGCCAGCGCTGCGAGGTGTGGACCCGCGTCATGGGCTACCACCGCCCCGTTTCCGAGTTCAACCCCGGCAAGCAGGCCGAACACAAGGAACGCTGCCATTTTGCCGAGCCCGGCGGCGAGCGCACGCTGCATGGCTGAGGCCGAACTGGTGGTGGGCGGCCTGACGCCATTCACCACCATCGATTTCCCCGGCCGTCTGGCCGCCGTGATCTTCTGCCAAGGCTGTCCGTGGCGTTGCGGCTACTGCCATAACGCGCACCTGCACTCCTGCGGCAGCGGAGAACGCGGCTGGCAGGACGTCCGCGCCTGGCTGACTACCCGCCGCGGTCTCCTTGATGGTGTCGTCTTCAGCGGCGGAGAACCCCTGCTGCAGCGTGGCCTCGTACAGGCCCTCAGCGAGGTCCGCACCCTCGGTTTCGCCACCGGACTGCACACTGCCGGCATCTACCCGGAACGCCTGGCGGCGGCGCTGCCACTCCTCGACTGGGTGGGTTTCGACGTCAAAGGTCCCTTCGAGGACTACCGACGCATCACAGGCGGCGGCTCCGGCGAAGCTGCTGCTCGGTCGTTGTCCCTGCTCCTGGAAGCCGGCACGCCGTATGAAATCCGCTGCACCATCGATGCTGATTTGGTCGACGCCGACGCCGTTCATCGCATGGCCCGGCAAATGGCCGCGCATGAGATCACGCAGTTCGTCCTACAGGCGTGTCGCCGGGACGGCCTGCCTGCATCGTTGCCGCCCGCCTTGCTTGCCGCCGCCGCAGCCGTCCTGCCCGGCGTCACCGTACGCAACGGTTGAGCCCCCTTTCCAACACTCTTATCCGGAATATCCCAATGACTGCCGCATACCTCTTCGATGACTGGGAAACCCCATCTCAAGTCACCGCATTCACCGCCACAGCTGCCGCCCAGCCCACTACTGAGGTACCCAGTGAAAATTTGCCAAAAACCGATGCGCACCGCAGCAGTCCGCCGCCGGCTGCCGCGCAGTCGGCGATCAACGCCGCCGACAAACGCATCGTCAACGGCAAGGCCGACATCAACCAGCTCGCACCCTTCAAATACCCGTGGGCCTGGGAATTCTTCCTCAAGGCCAACCGCAACCACTGGACGCCGCTCGAAATCAGCATGGCGCAGGACGTGCACGACTACCACCACAAGCTCAGCCCGGCCGAACGCCACGTTTTCGAGAACGTGCTGGCCTACCTGACCACCTCCGACATCCTGGCCATGCGCAACATCGGCCTGGCGGTGATGGAGAAGATGAGCGCGCCCGAGCTGCAGATCTACCAGGCCCGGCAGGTCTATGAAGAAGCGCTGCACACCTGGACCTACCAGCACTGCATCGAAAGCATCGGCCTCGACCAGCAAGAAATCTACAACCGCTACCGCGTCGTGCCTGAAATCCATGGCAAGATCGCGCTGGCCAACCGCCGGCTGGAGAAGGTACTGCGCTCCGATTTCGACCTCACCGATCGCGCCAACCTGCACGAATTCGCGCTCTCTTATTTCTTCTTCGCGGTGATTTTCGAAGGCTGCTGGTTCTACAACGGCTTCACGCCCATCTTCGCGCTGCAACGGCGCGGCCTGATGAAGGGGGCCGCCGAGCAACTGCAATACATCATGCGCGACGAAGTCCTGCACTGCGCCTTCGGTATCCGCGTCGTGCGAGAACTGCTCAAGGAAGAGGGCCTTGAACTCGATCCGCAGGCGCTACGCACCCTGTGGGACGAAGCGGAAGCGGCCGAAACGGCCTACGCCGGCTACATCCTGCGCGAGCCCATCCTCGGCTACAACGCCGAACTGCACGTCCAGCAATTCCGCTTCATCGCCAATCGGCGGGCGCGGCAGGTGGGCGTTGAAGAACCTTTCCTGGGCGCCGAAAACGTCCTGCCCTGGCTCGACGAGCAGGCCAATCTGAGGAAGGAAAAGAATTTTTTCGAAACGAGAGTTACCGAGTACCAGACCGGTGGGGCTTTAGCTTGGGATTAAGCGCTACAAATTCTGTTTCAATGTGAGCAATTTCATTTGTTGACGAATCAGATATGAGTGATCAGGTCTCGCTTTACCTTGATGCGGCCGAACGGGCCAACACCCGACGCAGCTATGCGTCCGCCATCCAGCACTTCGAGGTCGAGTGGGGAGGCTTGTTGCCGGCCACCATCGATTCGATGGTCCGTTATCTTGCTGCTTACGCCGAATCGCTATCGCTGAATACGCTGAAACACCGTCTCGCGGCACTGTCGCGCTGGCACCAGGATCATGGCTTCCAGGATCCGACCAAGGCGCCAAAAATCCGGCAATTGCTCAAAGGCATCCGAACACTTCATCCCGCCCGGGAAAAGCGGGCCAAGCCGCTGGAACTGGAGATATTGAACGGGGTCTCCGACTGGCTGGTAGCGGCCACCGCAACGGCGGTCAGCCGGGGCGATTCAGCCAGCGCCCTGCGGCACACCCGAGATCGAGCGCTGATTCTGCTTGGATTCTGGCGCGGGTTCCGCTCCGACGAACTGGCCAACCTTCGCATCGAATTCATCGAGATCAAGCCCGGTGAGGGGCTGACCTGTTTCTTGCCTCGCAGCAAAGGAGATCGCAACCTGGATGGGCGAAGCTTCTCCTGCCCGGCGTTGTCCCGACTGTGCCCACTCGAGGCCGTCGAAGACTGGCTCGCATTATCCAAACTGACGACCGGTCCGCTATTCCGCAAAATCGATCGCTGGGGTCATCTATCAGGCGTTGAGCTAACGCCGAGCAGCATCATTCCCATGCTTCGGAAGTTACTGAGCCAAGCGGGCGTGGCCGACGCCGAAGCCTTCAGCAGCCACTCATTGCGCCGCGGGTTTGCTCAGTGGGCCGGGATGAGTGGTTGGGATATTCGGGAGTTGATGAATTACGTGGGCTGGCGCGACGTGAAGGCCGCCATGCGCTATCTCGATGGGGTCAGCATCGACCAGAAAGCGCGATTCGAGCAAGGCCTGGATCGGGCACTGCCGGAAACGCCGCCCGTTTCGGCGCCGCAATTGCCCAGCCTGCCCGAGGTTGCTTTTACCACGATCGAGGTTTCCCTCGATCTATCAGCTTTCAATGGCAGCCATCGTGCCGTCGCTAACGCCTTGCGGGACATGACGAGTACCAGCCTTTCCAGGTTTCAGGCACAGCCCTTGGATCAGGAGGGCCGTCGATATCAGATTGCTGTCCCGACGCCCTCGACCGATATCCTGGACGACCATCTCTACACCTTGCTCGACGAACTCCATCGCATTGCCGATGCCCGTGAGTGCTTCCTGGAGGCAGTTTGCCGTGACCCAGCCACCGGCAGGCACTGGGACTGAGGCTGCATGACCCAGCTTCACGAGACCGCCTATCCCCGCCTGAAGGCGGACCCATCGGAACAGGATCTCGACGAGATTTATACCCTGACGCCCGATGAAATCGCATTCATCGACAAGACCGTCAAGCGTCCCATTGCCCGCTCGGCAGCATTCATCTACCTGAAGCTGTTTCAGCGTCTTGGGTACTTCGTCCACATTAGGGATGTCCCGTCCATGATTCGCCAGCACATTGTGGCTCAAACGGGGTATCGCCCGGCCAGGACTGATGAGCTTCGTCAGTTCGACCGAACGACGGCGCGCACCACCCTGATTACTGCCTTGCGACGCTATCTGAATGTTCGTCCGCTGGACGATCAGGGGCGCGCCTGGTTGCGGCACGTGGCAGAAACCGCTGCGGACAGCCGGCATGTGGTGGCCGACATCATCAACGTGATGCTTGAAGAATTAGTGCATCATCGCTACGAGTTGCCCGGTTTCTCCACGCTCGATCGGTTGGGTATCCAGGCAAGGGAAAAGATTTACGACGTTCATTTTGCGAGTATTGCCGACCAACTTGATACCAAGGTGAAAGCCTTGGTTGACGGCCTGTTTAAGGTCAAGTTGGGAGAGAACAGCAGCACTTGGAACCTGCTCAAGCGGGAACCGAAGAAGCCGACCAACAAGGAAACCCGTTCTTATCTTCAGCATATCCGCAGGCTCCAGCTCCTGGTCGACCAACTTCCCACACCGGACATTCCTGTTCCTAAACTCAAGCAGTACCGTTACATTGCCCGTTCGCTCGATGCGACAGCAATGGCCGAGTTGAAGCCCCAGAAGCGCTATGCGCTGGCCGTCATCTACATTCGCTCGCAATTTGCCCAGACGCTTGACGATGCGGCCGACCTGTTCGTCCGCATGCTCCAGAACCTGGACAATCAGGCGCGCAACAAGTTGGGCGAATACCAGCAGGAACATCTGCAGCAAACAGATCGTCTGGTCGGCCAGTTGAAAGAAATATTGTTGGCCTACCGGATCAACGGCACGGATCATCAACGGGTGGAGGCCATCGGTGGCAGTCTGATCGCCGAGGTCAACGACCTGGTGGCGATCTGTGATGAGCACATGGCCTACGCCGGACGCAATCACCTGCCGTTCCTCATCCAACCCTACAAGATGGTTCGCGCCCAGCTGCTGAACTGCATCGAAATCGTCAATCCGCAGAGCAGTAGCGAGGACGACACCTTGATCCGGATGATGAAAGCGCTTCAGGTGCTACGCGGCACCCGGCATGAAATCATTCCGTTGTCGCTGATCGGGCTGAATGCCGAGGAGGACTTTCTGTGGCTACCCGCAGCCTGGCGGAAATTGGTCATTTCCGAGCGCGCCGATGGTCAGATCGTTGCCATCAACCGCCGTTACTTTGAACTGGCGGTCCTGTATGCGATCCGCGATGAACTGAAATCGGGTGACCTGTTCATCCTGCATGGAGAACGTTACGACGACTATCGGGAACAACTGGTAGACGATGACACGCTGAGTCGCGAATTGGCGCAGTACGGCGAGGTCACGGGTGTCGAAACTGACTCCAGGGCCTTTACCGAGTCATTAAAGGCAGCATTGCTGGAGACGGCAGACGCCGTCGCTGCCGAGTTCCCAGAAAATGCCTATGCCGAAATCGTCGATGGCCGGCTGATCTTGAAAAAACCTCCTACCAGTGAGCCGCCGCCCGGCATCAGGACGATCGACCAGCTGATCACTGAGCACATGGAGAACATCAGTATCGTCGATGTACTGATCGACACCGAGCGTTGGCTGCAATTACATAAACTATTCCGGCCCTTGATGGGCACCGAAAGCCGGATCGAGGAATTGCGCCCGCGGGTCATCAGTACATTGTTCTGTTATGGCTGCAACCTCGGGCCAACCCAGACGGCGCGCTCGATTCGGGGCATGAGCCGCAAGCAGATTGCCTGGGTCAACATCAAGTACGTGACGGAGGAGGTGCTGGAAAAGGCCATCGTCAAGGTCATCAACGCCTACAACAAGTTCGAGTTGCCCGGCTACTGGGGATCAGGCAAGCATGCCTCGGCTGACGGTACGAAATGGAACCTCTACGAGCAGAACCTGATTTCCGAACATCACATCCGCTACGGCGGTTATGGCGGTATCGGTTACTACCATGTCTCCGACAAGTTCATTGCACTGTTCAGTCACTTCATTTCCTGTGGCACCTACGAAGGTACACATATCCTCGATGGGTTGATGAGCAATACATCGGATATCCAGCCTGACACCATCCATGGTGATACCCAAGCCCAGAGCTACACGGTGTTTGCGCTTTCCCACCTGTTGGGCATCAAGCTGATGCCGCGCATCCGAGGCATCAAGGATCTGGTGTTCCATCGGCCAGATAGCAACAAGAAATTCACCCATATCGACCGGCTGTTCAGTGACGACATCAATTGGCAGATGATTGAGACACATCTGCCGGACATGCTGCGTGTGGCCGTATCCATCAAGCTCGGGAAGATTTCGGCCTCAGCCATCCTGCGTCGCCTTGGGACTTACAGCCGAAAGAACAAGCTGTATTTCGCCTTCAAGGAACTGGGCAAGGTAATTCGATCCATATTCCTGCTGAAATACGTTGGCAACGTCGAACTACGCCGACTCATTCAGGCGGAAACCAACAAATCGGAGCAATTCAACGGTTTCGCCAAAAAACTTTTCTTCGGCGGAGATGGGGTGATTGCCGAAAACCTGCGCCATGAACAGCGCAAGATCATCAAATACAACCATCTGGTCGCCAACCTAGTCATCTTGCACAACGTGGTGGGGATGAGCCGGGTGCTGAAGCAACTCCAAGCCGAAGGGGCTGTAATCAATCAGGAGGTCCTAGCTGGACTGGCCCCATACCGGCTGGAGCACATCAATCGTTTCGGTGATTACGTGCTGGATTTCCGACGCAAGGTTGATACTTTGTCAGATGATTTTCGGATTCTCGAATCTGAATCAGATAGTTAGAGAGGAAACGGGGATTTTTTCACGATTCCCGGCCGACCCTCAAGGAGATATCGTGTCCAACACCCCCGTCCGCGTGCCGCAAATCAGGTCTGAGATCGCTGTGGCCATCGCCTACCTGGGCTGGTCCCTGCGCCAGCTCGCCGACTACTCGGCCCTGATCGGTCAGCCGATCGGCGAGCATTTCCTGGAGGACGCCCTGGAGGAGTCCTGGCCGGACTTCCGATCGAAAGCCGACCCTGTGCGGGTGGAAAATCTGACCCGGGTGTTGGGCGGTCTTGGAGTTGGGCTGCAGGACGACGTGTTTGGTGTTGTGCCCCGGCTTTACACCCGAATGCCCGCAGCTCACGGGATAGGTCCAGTTGGTGCAGTGATGGGACTGGTGGCCAACTACCCAAAGGCTCAGCTGCGCTTGGCGATTCAGGATCCTGCTCCCGGGGATGACGCCCCGGCCGCTGCGCTGTTGATCAACCCGGGCAGTCGCTTCATCCTCTGCGATTCCCCCGAATTGGAACCGGTTGAACTGATCAACCAGCTCTACGCCAACTGCTTGGATCGCCTCTGGGTCGCCGAGTACCGGATTCGATCATTGGCGCCCCTGTCCTTTGAGGACGCCATCCCCAAGCTCCTGAAGACTGTCGATTTCCGCTCGGCCATGAACCTCTCGCGGGGGCGGGTTATCGATCTAATTCGCGCGGAGGATCGGGCATGAGCCGCGATTCCGGGGTGACCTTCGATCATGTGCGTAGGGCCTGCTACGAGATTTTGAGCCGTGGCGAGCGCCCTTCCCGCCCGACTGTCCAGGAGCTGCTGGCCACCGACCGCTATATCGGACGGAAAGGGGGCAATGAACTCGTCCAGAACCTCATCAACGACTTCTGGACGTCGATGTCCAAGACTCTCCAGGTGCCCGAGCGGACGGTCGACGGCGTTCCGGCGGCTTTTGTGCCGGTCATCGACAAGGCCTTGGGTGACATGGTGGCCGTTGCTCGCCAGATTGCCGCCGAGGAGATGGCTGACCGAGCGGCGGCGCTGGATGCGAGAGCACGGGAAATCGAATCGTCCATCCAGGAAGCGCGGGATTCCGCACTGGCCGCCGACCAACTCCGGGTGCGCGCTGAAGGCGAACTCTCGGCTGTTCAATCCAGGGCCAGCGAACTGAAGGCGAGCCTCAACGAGGCAGAACGCAAGCTTGCCGAGGAATCGGGCAAAGTGGCGGCTCACCAGAAGACCATCGAAGGCAAAGATGCCGAGCTTCAGCGGCAATTTGCCTCTCTTGAGGCCGCCAATCGCACGCTGGAACAGGCGACCGAGCAACATCGACAGGAAACCCATCGCCTGATGCAGCAGTTGGATAACGAACGCCTGGCGAGCCGCAAGGAAACGCAGCGGCTGACGGATCAACTGGATAAGTCTCGAGAAGAAACGGCTGCTGTCCGTGAGGATTTGGCTGTGCTACGCGAAGAAGTTGGACGGCTGCGGGCAGAGAACGTGGCTGGGACGGCCGCCAGGAAGGTACAGGAGGACGCACTGACGGAGGCCAAGGTTCGTCTTGATGACGCCATGACTCGGCTCCAGGCGGCCCAACAGGAGGCCACGACAATGCGAGTTCGATATGAGACGGCTGACCAGCACCGGCAGGAGGCAGTCAGCAGGAGCACGTCCCAGGCTGAGGAACTGGGTGAGCTACGCCAGGCAGTTGAGCAATTGCAGGCAGATCTTACACTAGCGCGCAAACCTCGCCCGAAAGAGGAGAAAGGCAGCTAATTGGCGGGAAAGGTTTCGTAAGCATGCAATGAATTATAGGTTTCCGTATTTCTACTTAAATGCGAATATAGGCGGCGAATATCGCATAACAGTACCCTTGGAACCTATGAAATCTATTGAATCTTGGCTCAAGAATTGGTCTGCAGAGCCAACGCGAGCAAGATCGATGGTCGTGACAATTTTTTGCGACGTCATCAAACCTCATGGCGGTGAGGTAGCCCTGGGCAGCCTTGTAGATGCAGCGGGCTTAGTAGGAATTTCCGAGCAAGCCATCCGGTCCGCAGTGAATCGATTAGTCACAGAGGGATGGTTGGTCAGCGAAGCTCACGGTCGTCGTTCAATCTTCCGGCTCTCAGAACGAGGCTCATTGCGAGCCGAGGTTCCTCTTCGGCGTGTTTACCAGTGTCCGGACGCTACATGGACCGGTTTGTGGAGCATTCTGATCGCAAAGAACTGGAATCTGGATCATGATGCTTACGTGCAGGCGTCGATGGATCTGCAATGGGCCGGCTATGGCCGTATCTGCGAAAACGTGTTCATCCGACCGCAAATGGAGGGTGACAACATGCTTTGTTGCGCAGGATCAATCTTGGAGAAAGAAGTTGTTTGTTTCGTGGGAACAGAAAAGCAATGTCCGATGAATGGCACGATCAAGGAGGTGGTCGGTCGCGCCTGGGATCTCTCCACCGTGGCTGACCGCTATGCAGCCTTCAAGGAACGCTACTCACGTGTATTGGAGTGGTTGTCGAAGGCCCCTTCCATGCGCTCGGCCGAGGCCTTTGCACTACGGCTATGCATGATGCACGATCTTCGGCGGATCAGAATCATGGATCCCCAATTGCCGTCGAGTTTACTGCCAAAGGGGTGGAAGGGCGTCAAAGCTCTTGAGCTGGCGCGTCAAATCTATCAGGCGCTGTTGCCTCTGTCCGAGCACTACATCACCGAGTTTATGAACGGTCCCAATCCGTCTATGCCGGATGCCGAAAAGTCCTTCTACGAGCGCTTTGGCGGCTTGTCTTCGGCGTAGCCGCAAGAATCCCATCATCCGCGATTGTGGCTGGTAATTTCGGTGTCGTCACCCGTGCACGTTGAGAGGTGCCGAACGGCCAATACTGTGATTGGGTTTTCCAGAATCAGTTAAGCGACATTGCCAGAATACTCCCTGAACCCCGCATTTCCGGGCCACCACCAGAGGAGTAAAGATGAGCATCCACGCTGCCGCCCTTCAGTCGCAACCCAGCCCGTCCATGACGGACTCCTCGGGTTGCGATATCACGAAGCCTGCGCCGATCGAACGTGGCCTTGATGCCCAGCTTAACGCCTTCCGTCTGGAGTGGCGTGCGGTGGCCAGGTACATGATCACGCTCTCCAAGGATGGTGACTGGAACGACACAACCACTGTGGCGGAGTGGCTGCCATATAACGAAGCCGTTCGGTTCAAAGACAAGCTCAACGCCGATTTGCTGGTTAAACGCGGCGGTGTCAGGCGATGGGCGGATGCCTCCCACAACATCGTCCTGCATACGCCGGCTGTCACCAAGGGCAACAAGGCGTCCGTCGGCGACTTGTTACTTCATGAGCAGGTGGTGCCCCATGACGATTTCAATCTGTCAGGTACCTACGTGGTCCGTCAATTCCTGGTCCCCGCCCTGGTCACAGCAGTTGGTCCCGGCGGCCGGATTACAGCCTATCGTGATCGCGACGGCGAACACATTCAGACGCCCCAAAAGCCCCATGTCGTTTCCTTGTCCGCTATCGACGTTCAAGGTGTCCTGGCGCATATTGCAGCCAACGAGGTAGAGCGCGGCCATTGGGCCAGCGAGTTTACCGGCCCCAAAGCCATTGAAGGGATACTGGTGCGTCACCAGCGCATCCAGGCCCCTGTTTATCCCGTGGGCGAGGTGCGTTGACCATGGAGACGACGGCTTCCCGGCCCCAACAGGTCCAGCTGGATCTCTTCTCTGCCGTCTTGCACTCCTATACCGCGGAGCGAGGTGGGCGTGTCGACAACGCCGCACTTTACGACCAGGTGGCCACCCGGGCGGGGATCGATCCTGACGAATTCTCCAGAAAGACGCCGGTCGGGCGCGATCAGCAGCCTCACAGTCTCTTGGCGAGAGCCGTTCGCTGGCATCAACAAACTCTGAAGCATGCCGGCGTGCTCGAGCGCGTCGATGGGGAGCGCGGCGTATGGCAGCTCACCAGGCCAGCCAGCAAAGACCTGGACCAGATCAACTCTGGCGTCTCCGTGGTTGGGTTCTCGACCGAGCTTGGTGTCGCCATCCTGGGCAGCTGTGACACCGTGTTCTCGCAGATCGACGCCCCGGTGTGCTTGTGCTTGTGTTCACCGCCCTATCCGCTCAAGAAAGCCCGGAATTATGGAAATCCGAGCGAAACGGAGTATGTTGATTGGGTCGTTCGCCACCTTGAACCCATCGTCAAGAATCTGGTTCGCGGAGGGTCGATTGCCCTGAATATCTCGAACGACATCTTTCTCCCTGGCGGGGCTAGATCGCTGTATCGAGAACGTCTCCTAATTGCTTTGCACGACCGTCTTGGGCTCTATAAGGTCGACGAGCTGATTTGGAGCAATCCGTCTAAGCCCCCCGGCCCCGTGCGCTACGCCTCTATCGAGAGAACGCACCTCAACAATGGCTATGAACCGATCTACTGGCTGACCAACGACCCTCGGTCGCTGCGATCTGACAACAGAAGGGTTCTCATGGCCCACTCTGAGCGTCACCTGAAGCTGATCGCCCAGGGTGGCGAGCAACGACACGGCGAATTTTCGGACGGTGCGTACTGCGTCCATCCCGGACGATTTGGGAACCAGACAGAGGGAAAGATCCCGCGCAATGTTCTGACCTTCGGACATTCCTGCGCCGATCAGCGCCAATACAAGCGTGACGCCCGGGCAGCGGGGCTGCCGGCGCATGGCGCGCCTATGCCGCTTTCGCTTGCGTCATTCCTGGTTGAGTACCTATCCCAACCTGGAGACCTGATCGTCGATCCGTTCTCTGGCTCCTTCACGACAGCCAAAGCAGCTGAGCTCTTGGGGCGGCGGTGGCTGTGCACCGAAATCATGGTGCAATACGTCCTGGGGGCGGCGAATCGCTTCCGCGCCTTCAATGGCTTCCACCAACATCTGCTGGCCGCGTAACGGCGCAGAAAAACTCAGTGAAGGGTGGGTCTGGCGTCGCCGCCCTCTGATTCACCTTCGCCGAGGTTGCCGAACAGCTCCTGCATCATGCCGGCGACGTTGGCCATCATCGAATCAATCTGCGATAACTCGTCTTTGTGAAGAGCCGAGAGCGCCTTCACGATCTCCTCTTCGGACTGGCAGGTATGATTAAGGCTGGTGAATTCAGCCACCTGGCTCTCTTTGCACAGCCACGAAAGAAGAACGCAGAAATCGTGAAAATCTTCCCGATGAATCTGCTGGCGGAATACGTCCCGGTGCGTTTCCCCTGACGCTTGGTGTTCTTCATCAACGACGCCGGCGAGGAGAATCAGGTCTTCACCGCAATCGTCGCACTGCTCGTCGGCATCCATGGCATATACCGTGAGCTTGCGTTTCACTGGGCTGTCTCCATCAAATCGGTCGGTGTCGATCCTCGCGAAAGCGGAGAGCGCCCGATCTACGGATAGGCTGGATTGAACGGCCAGTTCGGTGACGCTACGGAGGTCAAGATCCAGGTCGACCAGCACAGGAATATGCTCCTCGATGCGCAGTTCCTTCGGCCCGAAAATCAGGTCACATCCACTTTCGATGGATTCCTCGCGCTCCAGATCCTCGTCGAATTCGTTGATGAGCCAGCTGTCGATCGTGTCCAGGCTGGACTCCAGCAGGATCAGCAAAGCCAGAAGCGACTGATCCACGCCGGCCAGCCGAATATGCAGCGTGAAGGCTTGGATCACCCCGGATTCCCCAACCAGGTGGGAAATGGCCACGGGCCGGGCCGAGTTTGTGCCGAGAGCCTTCGCATACTGGGTGTAAGCGGCCTTAAATCGTTCGATGGCCTGCTTATCGGCGGCTACCAGAAAGTCGGTGTTCGCCGTGCTGGCGTCAAGTTTTGGGTATGAAGAGGAAAGCATGGTGGGCCTATCGTGCTGTAGATGAAGGGTTCTCGGTTGGTCGCATGGACATCAGCGTGTCGATCGTCGATTGCATGGTCGCTGCGCGCGTCCGCATGCCGGCATTCGTCTGGACCAGGGTGCCGAAGGCTTCCCTGCCTCCCTCGATCTCAGCGACAACCCAGCGCACGTCCTCTCGGGACATTGAGAGGCGTTTTGGGCCGTCCGGACACGGGTTGTCGAGAAAAGCCTTCATCCGCTCAACAATCCGGTCCACCTCGGGCTGGGTCTTTGGGGTGAGTGCTTCTGCCATGTTTGCCAACGTCCTTAATACCAACGGGTTTCGGTGAGATGGAATGGCGCGTCGCCGGCAATGTCCTGCGATAACCACAGCAAGTTGTCGATGTCCGCTGAAGTGCCACCGGTGTGCGCCGCGATCGCCTCGCAGGCCAGGATCGTGGCCGCACGGATTGTTCGTTCTTCATGCCCGTTTTCGGTCAAGAGAATTCGTTGATCAACCTTGTCCGCAAGGGATGTGCTGTATGCCAAGACGCCCAGCCCACGTAACACTCTTGGAACTTGATAGTCGGCAAATGCAGTTAAGCCCTCGGCTCCTACATCAAGCCCCGTGGAACGCAGGAATGCGGCGATCATCGAGAGCGCCAGCTGGGCCTTCTTCAGGTAGGGGTCATCGAATGCCAGAGGGAATATCGCTGCCAGGCCGGCTGCCTGGGCGACGGTCACCTTCCGGTTGGCGTGGATATCCGCCAGCAGGAGTTCGGTGGCCGCTGAGAGCTTGTCGTGGGCCAGCAGATCGCCAAGGATGGCCAGCCGTCCCTCGCGATCAGGCATGTGCCCAAACAGAACCGTGAATTCGTCGGCATGCAGTCGTTTTGCGAGTTCCGATCCGGTGTGGACCGTCGTACCCCAAGCCGCCTCGAAGGCTGCCCACAATGCACGGGCTCCTGTTTTGCCCAGATGGCTGTAACGGCTGAGCGTGCCATCGGGAGCCCGGTACCAGAAGCGATAGTTGATGCTGGTCATGGCCAACAGAAAACTGACCGCTGATCTTTCACTGGCAGCCACGGATTCCGCCAGCTGCAAAGTCATTGGCGAGGCCGAATCGGCCGGCCAGGGGATGCTGCTGATGCGATGGCTGTCGATCATGACCACGCTCGGGTCGTATTGCTCTTCGGCAAGGCGTATCAGCGCGCACCGATCAAACGGATGCTCTTGGCTCATGCAGAGGCTCCTTCTGTGGCTCCCGCCCGTCGCTCGCGGATCGACGTCCTGACCCAGGTCTCAGCCTCTTCGGGGCTTCCAAGAGAGCCGGTTTCTCGCCGGCGCCGCCTCATTGCTGCGGCTTGCCTCGAGGTGATTTCCACCGCACCGGACTTGATCGCCAGGCTCCGCTTAGCCAGGCAGATGTCGTAGTGATCCCCCTGGTACCAGCGCCGGGCGACACCAATGCAGTCGGCCATTGCATGTACCTCGGCTTCCGAGTCCCCGAGCATGTGACACATGACCATTCGTCCATAACCGGCCCGCATGTTGTCGACGTAGACGGTCATTGAAGACCCTCCGCAATCGCTATGCAGGCCTGCCAATCATTTGAATAAGGCCAGCGGGGTCCAATTTTGCCGTCTCTCATCTGGAATTCACCGAATTTGGCCAGGAATGACCAGACATCATGAGGAGTCTTGTTAGCGACATCGGCGCGGCGATAGTCGCGGAATAGATCGTCAAAACCTTCAATAAGGACGCGACGTATGCTCGAATAATCACAGGAATTGATGTCGTGACGAATAGCTGCAAGGTAATAGGCCAGTGCCTTTGCCCCGTTTGCGCCGGAAGTACGGCAACCGACCTCATGGTATGACCCAAGCCACCACATGGCTTTCGAATCGCCATTGCGCGCCCAGAGTCCGATTTTGAGTAGAACTTCTTGGAAAAGCGGCTCTGGGTAGCCGAACGGTTCAAGATCGAGGATTGAAGCGGTTCCCGCTTGGCCTGTAGGCCAATGGACGCTCCAACGCCAGTTTTTGAACTCAGGCGGATCATCGCGCTGAATTCCCATTTGCAGCACTTCATGCCCCTGCTGCCGGGCCAGGATAAGGTAGTTCCCGGTAAAGATTTTGTCGTCCTCCTCAACGCGGGTCGAGTCGCAAATAGGGCAACGAACCTTGCTGAGGGTACCAGTGACGGAAATGGGAACTCCGCTGTTGATGGCTTGGTTGCTTCCTCGCCATCCACATTCTTGGCATCTGACTGGCCAGTCTTGATTTTCCATGGTTCAGAACAGACTTCCAGTTGTCGCAACCTCGGGCTGCATCGCCGCGGCCGGAACCGTCGAAGCGGGCCTCTTCGAGGCTTTGCTGACTTTCTGGAGGTAGCGTTCAACCAGGCGGCCGAGGTTGGTTGTGTCGTCATCGACCTTCTGCACACCAAGGTGCGGATCTACGATCTGATTAGCCTCGCTGGCCTTGATACCAAGCACGTCCATGATGGGCGGATCGCTGCCCTCCTCGCTGACGAGGAAGAAGGCGGTGACCGGATCTTCCTGACCCTCTCTATCCAAGCGCCAGATGATTTGCTGGTGTATGCCCGGGGACCAATCGAGCTCGCCGAACACCACAACCGAACTGCGGAACTGCAGATCGTCAATGCCTGCTCCTGAGCGGAGAGACATGATCATCACGTCCGTGTCGCCGGTGAGGAACCGATCCTTTTCCTTGTTCTTCTGGGCAGCCGTTTCCGAGCCGGTGTACATGGCCGGGCGAAGGTCTGCGAGTTCTTCAAGCCAGATGTCGTAGACGGCCCGGTGCCACCCAACCAGAAGGACGGGCTCGCCGGCCTCGACCATCAGGCGGACGAACTGTGCTACTGCCTTGGCCTTGGAGAGCCCGGTAGCCTGCCGGACCATCATGTCCAGTTCCCGGGCGGCCTGCCCGCGCTCGACGAAGGTGCCAGTGGTGGCGCGGATGGCCAGCACCCTGGCCAGGTCCTCGATGGACTGCACAGCCTTGGCATCGAAGTCCACATACTCGATGATTCTGGACACCTTTGGCAGCTCGAGGCCCACATCCGATTTGAGGCGTCGTAAGAGGACGTGCTGTTCGCGGAGGTATGTTCCCAGAGCCTTCGGGTTCCCGATGCGGCCCATGTCATCGGTCCATTCTCTGGAGAAGTCAGCGAAACTACCGAGCACCGTGTCGTCGATGAACTGCATGACATTGTGCATTTCAATGCCGTATCCATAAATTGGGGTAGCGGTCAGCCCGAGCCTGTAAGACACGTGGTTCGCTAACACCTTGGCAGCGGCGCCCTTGGCGGTCGACGTGCCCGTGCGCAGGCTTTGTGGCTCATCGAATACGGCTGCTTTGAAGAAGTCCGTAGCAAAGATGTCCGCCCATCCGCCAATTTGCGAGATACGGAAGACATAGACGTCCGCCGGCGGCAGATCGTATGGGGATGCTTTGGTGATGATATGCACCCGGAGGTGGGTGAAAGCGGTGAGCTTGTCCTTCCACTGCTTTTGCATGTGCGGGTCGCAGACGACGGCCGCTGGGAGAGATTGGGCTTCAGCGCACAGGAACGCCGCTGCCGTGTAGGTTTTCCCCAGTCCGCCTTCATCGCCCAGGAGCAGCGAGCGGCGCCGCCGCAGGAGTTCGACGGCCTGCATCTGGTAGTGACGTACCTTCTGCCCTTCGCGAAGGCCTACAACCGCCGGCGGGACGTATTCGGGGAGAAGGATGCGCTCCATCTCGGCCTGCTGCATCTCGAAGTCGAGCCGACCGCCTCGCAGCGCGTTCCGGTCACCGTCCGACATGGCCAGCGGATACCGAGAGAGAAACCAATCGAGGTCCGCCGCGTGCATCAGATCGCGGGGAAAGCGGAAGGGACCGGTTGATTGCTTCGGCACCCGGGGGAAGATGTGCTTCAGGCGAATGGCGACATGCGGCTCCAGGGAGGACATTTCCCAGGCGGTACCGCCTTCGATCAATCGGAGTTCGCCGTAGGTCCGCATCAGATCCACCCCTGGCTCAACGAGGCGGCGAATAACGGCGTTCCTTCGATCTCCGGTGGAAGCCCCATGGAGACATTCGAGGCCAGGATGATCGCGGTCACCTCGGGATAGGTGGCGTACCGGGCCAGTTGTCGAAAAATGTCCATTTTCTTGGACTTGTTCCGCATCTTGCACTCGACCACTACGCCGCCGGCGATCAGGAAATCAGGGATGTCTTTTGGGGACAGGCGTTTTTCCCTTTCATAAGCGATTCCGGCTGCCTTGAGCACTTCGGCGACGCCTTCCTGCAGATGCTTTTCCGATGAGAGGTCGAGCCGGCTGCGCTGCACGAGGCGGATCACGTCGGCGATCACAGGGGGAGTTGTGGACGCCTGGCTCATGGCTGAGTCTCCTCCGGTTTCACCTCGAAGAAGTTGAGCTTCCCTTTCACTTTGCGGAAAGGCAGCGGCTTTGAATCTCCCACCACGAAGGCATGCTCCCCCATGTACCAGCGAGACGTCAGTTGGCCGTCTCTGGCCTTCTCGGGCGGGATGGAGTCGGTCAGCACGGCTTGGCCGACGATTCCACCAAGGTCGTACTGACCCGGGCGAGGAAGCGGAATTTTCGGAAAGCGGCCCTTCACCCACAGGTAGCCTTCCATGTCGAACGTCTGGCCGGCGTGGACGAGAAATGGTCCCCGGTGCTTCGTTGCCCAGGTACGGTTCTCGATGTCCTTGATCTCGCCGGCGGCGACGGCGGCGGCACGTTGCTGGGGGTCGGTCAGGTCTGGGCGCACGATCAGCCAGGCCCAGGGTTGTCGGATGGATAGCGCCTTCATGATCGATCTCAATGGGTGGTGGCCACTGTATTGCTGACCCGCAATTCAACCGGGACGCCGTTGATTTCGGGCGGGAGGCCCTGGATTGGTTCAGCAGCCAATACCAACAGCCGATCGGCGCCGTACAGGATGCGGTAGGGGGCGGCCGGCAGTTTCTCGGCCAGTACCGCCTTCAGATCGTTCTCCGCCGCTTCAAGAACTGGATTCTTGGTTGGCTGCTGCCTCGCATGGGCCAGTTCAGCGCGCATGGCTTCGAGCTCGAGCAGCGCAGCGAATGCGCGGTCTGCCGTTTCCGGGCAGCTGTAGGCGATCATGAAGGAATTGATCAGGCTGCGGAGCAAGCCGCCGGTGTCGTGGTTCTTCACGACCGACATCACGGCAAACTGATCCAGGCGCTCGACAGGGGTCTCCAGGAAGCGCTCCAGGCCCATGCCCTTAGCGATTGCGGTGAAGAGAATGGTCAACGTCCGCCGGCGCTCCTCCGGGGCCAGGGGCTGCCCGTTCGTAGGGCTTGCCAGCTCGCAGCGGAAGCGGTTGGCGAGAGCGACATCGACGCGCTGTTGGATGAGGGTTTCGATGTTGGGAGCTTTGGTCATGATGTTCTCCGATCAGCAGCCGCCGGTGGCGTGACGGTAGATAGAAACTGGCGAACGCCACTGGCGTTTTGAGGACCAAGGATGTCGCCTTCCATCGCCTCCAAGAGCCGTGCAGCGTGGTTATAGCCAATCCGCAGATGGCGCTGGACCATGGAAATGGAGGCATGGCGTCCTTTCAGGACGAGATCGCGGGCTTCCTGGTACAGGGGGTCTAGCCGACTTCCCTTGATGCTTTCATCGATATCGTGTCCGCGGATCATGCGACGTGCTCCCCAGCCAGGCGGGCCGTCAATGGCATCAGCGCCATCCGGCGGCGCTCAAGGCAGAACCACATGATTTCCGCCCCCGGCTTGCCCTGGGCGGCCAGTGCACGGTAATCCGCGATCAACTGGTCGAGGATGGTGGGTTGGACGTGGCCGTAGATTTGGTCGATCGTCGGGAAGTCCTTGAAAATCTCGCCCACCGGTACCGGCGGCTCGGCCATGAGGGCGTAGGCCCACGGCTGTGTGTAGCCGCAATGGGGGCAGATCCAGCCTTGCTCGGTAGCGATCAGGAGGCCGCGGTCACCGCCCTCGGTACTGTGGGTGGCGAGCGATACATCGGCGGCACCCGATTCGTCGTAGGTAATGCCGTCACCGCGATTTGGGCAGGTGAAGGGGTGGATGGGCATGCTGCCGTCCACGTGGCATTGTCGCTCGTTGAGATATTGAACCTGGGCGGGGGTAAAGGGGGCCTGAATCTTCATTGCTTCTGATGCTGTCTTGCGGGAGAGGAGATCGCCTCGTCGATCGAGAGGCAGTAATGCCAGAGGCGGTGCTGGCGGAAAACGCGGCTGATGCTGTCGCATTCCCCAACCTGGAATACCGGCACGCCGGCCATCAAGGCGGCGCCAGCCTCCAGAATTGCCCCCTTGAGGATTTCCCCGGCTTCGCAGTAGAGCACCAGGCGCTCGGAGCCGGCGATTTCGCTTAGGCACCGGTCAGCCAGCTCCTCGTAATCGGCGGTTTGGCCCTCGCCGGCTTCATCGATCCAGGAAGATGCTGTCTTGGTGCCGCTGTCGCGCAGCGCCTTCCAGCGATGGGCATGGACGACTTTGGAGGCGAAATAGACGCCCCCTCGACCTTTGGCGGTACCGGCGGCGATCTCAAGCACGGCTCTCACCTTGGCCAGGTCAAAATGGTTGTCGCTGCGAACCCCCGACTCCATGTCGATCCAGTAGGGCACGTCGCGCCAGGCAGTTGCGGATGCGTGGATGCGTGGCAGCTCGATTTCGAGGACATTGGGGCCCAGCCCGCCGGCGTAGCCGCAGTGCAACGGGATTTGGCCGACGGTCGAGATCGGTGGCCATTGCTCCGGACACTGCCCGGTCCCCTTGGATTCGTCGTAGAGCAGATCAATACGGGACAGGGAACTGGCATCGACCTCGGCAACGAACTTCTGAATGGCCTGGCGAGATCCGTCGTGGAATTGAAGGATCAGGTGCAGGCCAGCCTGGTGCAGCGTGCGGTAGACCGACAGGACCTCTTCCTCGGTGAACTCGGGTCGGCGCGCGTTGATGTTGAGTTGGATGCGCCGGTACCGAGAAATGTCGGCAATGCGCGCCGGGGCGGTGCGTGGATCAAGGATCTCGCGAAAGACTTGCGTGCCGCAGAGATGGGCTGCGGTGAAGGGCAAGCCCAGGGCCAGGAATGCTTCACGCCAGGCAGCAGAGGGGTTCCGTGGCGAGCCTTCCTTCTCCGGGAAATAGAGAATCGCCCACTCGGGCGTGATCGGATTGGTGTAGCGGGCCGACAGGGTAGCCAGTTCGGAGGGTAGGACTTTATCGTCGGCGCCGGTGATGGAAACGAGGTTCAGAGGCATGGAGGAATCCTTGAAGGGTTTCCTGCCATGCTACGGAGCCGCCATAGGCGTTTCTGGATTTTCTTCTTCACTCAGCGACCCTCCTTCGGCCGAGCAAAGGGGACCACGTTTTCCAGCTCACGTTGAACGCCCCCGGCCGCGCGGAATTCATCCCAGAGCACCATGTGGCCCGGGCAATAATGGACATTCGGCGCGACTTCGGTGGCGTGGCTCTCGCACAGGGGCATGTCGCACGTCTTGCCGTCCCCGACCGGGAAGTCGCACAGGAAGTCCCCAACGGACGCGCAGGCGCCGCAGTGAGGGCCGAATTCGCCGCACAGGAACATCGTCCCGCCGTCCTTCATCGGTTGGATGTAGCAGGGCATGCTATTTGTGGCAGCCAGCGGCCCTGGCCTTGCGCAGGACCTGGGTCATCTGGGGTGCAGTTCGGCCGTCGTAGGGGCTGCCTTTGGCGAGCTTGGCTAGCTGCAGGCGGTAGGTGTCGCACTCTGGATCATCCTTGAGCGCCGCCGCATATTTTTCCGCCAGCGCGGAGGCGTCGGCCTGCTGGTTGAATTGGAAGATCGGGGCGTTGTCGACCGGCTGCTGGGCCAAGGCAAATCCGCTGGACAGCAAGACGAAGAGAACGGTTGCGCGTTTGATCATGGAGTCATTTGCCTTCGGCGAGGTCCGCTGCGGCGGCCAGAACAAATTGCTGGGTGGTGGACACGTCCTCGCCCGGGTGCTGGACTGCGAGGTGTTTGCAGTAGGTGATGGCGGCGCTGATTGGGTTGTCCCCCTTCTGGAGCGCCATCACCTCCTTGATGCGTTCCTTGGCCAGTGACGTGCGTTCCTGGTACCGGGCCTCGCCGAACAGTCGAATCAGATCCGCACGACGCTGCACCAGGTCGGCAGAAAGGGTCACAGCGCGTTCGAGGCTCATCACGCACCTTCCTTGACCGTGCCGGACAGGAATTTTCTCTCGGGCATGTCGAGCATCACGTCGACGCCCCGGACAGTGCCGGTGGCGTTTTCGCCGGAGGACTGTTGAGGACTCAAGATGCGGATCTTGGCCTTGTCTACGTCGTGCTTCACGAACTCGACCTTTACGGCGTAGGCGCGGCCGACGGCCAGCTTCTTCATCTCCTCGGACAACTGGGTGGTAGCTACCCGTCCCCGCAAGCGGACACGCTCGGCTTCGCGGGCCTGTGATGCCATCTCGGAGACCTTCTGGCGGTTCAGACCATCCAAGACCATCGATCCCTGCTGGAAGCCCACCATGCCCTTGTAGGACGTGAAATCTCCGTCGGTTCTGAGCGTGATGCCGACAGGCGGGGTTTCCTTGTTGGTGAGCGTGGCCAACATGGTCGGAGAGGCAGCAGCCACTGCTTTCCCGGCGGCGGTCATGGAGGCGCCAGTCGCTACCGCGACGAGGGCAGCAGCTGGCTTAACGGCCGGCGCGGCGTCCTTGGCCATCTTCTCGGTTTCTGCAGCAACGACACCACCGGTAGTTCCCAGGGGTGTCGCCTGGCGCGTGGTGGCCACAGCATCGTAGCGAGGTGGCTCGATGCGCCGCTGGGCTGTCGCGGTGACTTTCGGTGTCGGTGACGGACATTCATCGTCATGGCAGTAGCGATAGACCATCTTCCCGCGATTGAAGAATTGTTCGATGCGACTGGGCGCCATCCACCCATCGGGGTTGTAGCTGGGAGGCGGTTGTGGCGGGTCGTTCGATGGGATAAGGGTGCACCCCGCCCCCAGGAGAACGGACGCCATCAACGGAACGGTTGCATGTGTGCGTAGCCGTTCAAGAATTGAGTTCCCTTCACGCAAAGCGCCGGCAGAGATTGTGGGGTTGCCAGAAGGCTTGGCGCTGATGAACACACGGCCTTTCCGGGGATGGTTCTCGAAACGCAATGCGCCGTAGAGGCACAGCAAGTCGACCGCTAGGAGAAATTCCTTCTCCCATTGATCCTGCCCACCGAACTCAAGGTGGATGGACTTGACCAGGTAGCTTCGTAGCTGCCCCTCCGGAACCCGATCAAGGTGCTGTACGCGGCCCAGGATGGCGATCTGCAGGGGGGATAGGGGTCTGTTCATGGTGGCTCTCGGAACGATCAGCAGGCCTCATGGCATGCCGTCGAAAAGACTGGGCGGCATGGGAAAGAGGTAGGAGGTTTTGACGGTAATGCGAACCGGATGTCCGGCGTGGCCGATGATTTCCACCCGCATGCGGCCGCCGATGGCCTCGGCGAGCACCCGAACAGGACAGCCGCGGCTCAGGCCGCTGTAGCGGCTGGCATAGTGGGCCAACCCACCGATGGTGGGCTGCCAGGGCTTCGGTTTGCGGGTGCGGGCCATGGGCTCAAGCGTTGGAGGCCTTCGCTTCGACCGGGATCAGGCGCTCACGGTGGATCTTCCAACCGCCATCGGCTTTTACCAGCTCGAGGGACTTCAGCACCCGCGATTTGAAGGATGTCGATTCGTAGGTCTGCCAGAAGCGAACGGACGCCTTGCCGTCCTTTTCCTCGACCTTGACGACCTCGACATCGACCTTGATCGCGCCGGGGCGGACCATAACGGAGCGGCGTTGCTGCTCCCAGGTCGACGGGTTCTTGGCCTGGCCATAGCTGGGCCAGAAATCCTTCGCATACTGGTTGAAGTAGGCGTCTGCGTCCTTTGCGGACCACTTGTTTGCCCAGCCAGCGAGGAAATCTTCGGCCGACGAGTCGCCGGTAGCCTTGGCGATCGCTTTGCTGACCAGGTTGTCGACCGCGTGGGTGGCGGCGACGGCACCACCAATACCTGCTGCGGCCCCGGCCATGGCGCCGGCGGTCGCGACGACGACGGTTCTTCCAAGGGACACCATCTGGTCTGTTTCAGAAACCGATGACGTCATCGGTGTTTCGGTGATCTGGACGTTTGCCGCCACCCCGCCGACGGCCTCGCGAGCCATGCCGGCGTTGGCGCTGGCCAGCGTCGCACCGCTGAGGACCGAAGCCTTGGCGGATGGAGCTGACGGAACGCGCGTGCCGGTGGACGGTAGGACCGGGGAGTTGTCCTGTACGGACGGCTTTGCCGCTGGCGCAGGGGCAGCTGCCGGAGCCTGGCCGCTGCCCACCCCCAGCGTCTTCACAGACAATTTTGGGGCGGTTATAGGCGAAGCGGGGCTTTGCTCGACGCCCGCGGCGGCCTGGAGGGCTCGGCGTTGCTCGTTGAGCTGCGCGGCGAGAGCCGCGGCAGCCGCATTGTTGGATGCTGTTTTGGGAGATGACAGCGCTTCGCGAACCGCCTTGCGTGTCTCAGCAGCATTCTGGGTCGGAGAGATGGTGTCCGCACTGGCGAATGCGGCCTTCTGTTCTACAGGGGTTGTAGTGCCATCCGGATTGGTTTCCGTGACGACTGCCATTTTTTGGACGGGCTTCTTCTGTGTTGGCAACGGACATTCATCGCCGACACAGAAGCGATAGACCATGCTTCCGGTGCGAGCGTTGTAGAACTGCTCCATGCGTTCTGGCGGCGGGGTCCCGTCGGCGTTGTAGGGTTTCACCACCGGCGCCGGCGTCGATTGAGTCATCCCGGGGAAGGTGCTGCAGCCGGTGGTAGCGGTGGCCAGCACGGCGGCGACTACCAGGGGGATGGCGATCGACGGCTTGTACTTCTTTCCTTCGGCGGCCGCGCGCACCCGATGCACGTCGGCCCAGCGGACCACGAAGTCCGGGGCGAAGCAATTCCTGACGCCCAGTCGATCGTGAATCTGGATGACGCCGTAGACGGACAGGAGCTCAATGTTCAGGCGGATCTCGTTGTCCCATTCCGCAAGGGACATCCCCTGCATTTCGCGAACAGGCTTCAGGGCCTTAGCGAGCTGGTCCAAGGGCATCTCCCGGGCCGTGCCCAGCTTGACGAGGATTTTTGCTTGCAGGGGTTTCAACTTCAGCTTCATTGGTGTGCCTCCCGGCGGATCATTCGGAAATTCGTGGTCATGGGGTCAGCCCTCTTCGGAGAGATGCGCGTCGCCAGCGGGCTTGGGCTGGCTTCTGGCGTATGCGGTGCGCAGGCGCTGCGCGGTCACCGAGGCCTGCAGGCCGAGGTAATCGACCAGGTGATCGTCAGTGGCGCCGCCGTCGATCAGGAGACCGGCGTAGGTGTTGCGCAGGGTCTGCGCGCTGGCGCGCTCGCCGGTGATTCCGGCAATGGCCAGCAGTCGTTGCGTCCGGCGATGGATCGAGGAGGCCGAGAGCGTCACCGTCTTGCTGTTCCGACCGAAGCCGGAGGACCGGTCAGCCTCGAAGATCTTCTGCGCCGGTTCCAGCTTCCGGCCGTGCATTTGCTCCTGTACGGAGAGCCAGGCCTTCACGGCCGGCACGGCGAAAGCCAACAGCCGGGCGCGGTGGGCATGGCCCGGTCGGGAGAGGTCAATCCGCTCTTCCACCATATCCATGCAATTAAGCGTCAGGCGCTCGATGTGGTTCACCTTGAGTCCCCCCCCGATCATCACTCCGATCAAGGCGAGGTCTCGGAACTCCATCCACTCGTCTATGCTTTTCTCTTCTTTTCTGAGCTCGTCTAGTCTCGTCTGGATAAGCCGGATCACTGCCTGGGCCTCCTCACGGCTCAGGAACCGCGTCGGCTTATCGGAGCCGGAGCCGACGCGCTCATACCCTGCCATCCGACCAGGGTTGGTGCCGGCGTGGCCAAGCGAGCCTAGATGAGCAAAGACTTTTTCAAGTTGGCGAACATACTGTTGCCGCTGGCGGCCGCTGTTAGTGCGAGCTTTCCGGCTCTCGGGGAGGTTTGGATTCGCACTGTCCAGGAACTTTCTAATATCGTCTGCCTCCAGCTGGTCCAGTCTCCTCCCCTGCCCGATTAGCCACTGACAGAAACGTCCAAACATGGCTATGTACACGGTCTTGGTGGAGTCCTTCAGCCGTTGCCCCGCCAGCCAGGAGGAATAAGCAAGACTAGGCGAGTCAAGCCAATGGGGAAGCGTGTCAAAGATATCCCGGCGGGGGGCGGGACTGACGCCTTGGGTCAGGGCTTGACGCTTAATTGCATGACCGCCGGTATGGGTCGAATTGGCCGATTCCATTGGGGTGATTCCTTTCAGCGGAGGGAGATGACGAGGGGGTGGATCGCGCTGGCCAGCGCGGCGAACGCCGTAGCCAAGCCCACCAGGGATGCAGCGACGATCGTCCGATGGGACAGCGGCCGCAGGGCGGAATTATCGTTGGCGTAAGCGATCCGGCCCACGCTCATGGTGCTCGTTTCAACAACGGGCCGGAGCCAATACCAGCCCTTGTGAGAGGTGAAGGGCTTGGGGGCGGCGTAGCTGGCCACCGGCCACCAAGCGAACCGCTGGCGCTTGCTGCCGAGGCCGATAGGGCTATCGCGAAGGGCCGCCATCACAGCAGCGCCCTCCTCTGCTGGACTGCAGCGTCGATGGTCGCTGAGACGCCGGACAGGTCCTTGAAGATCTGGCCAGAGGTGAAGCGCAGGATAAGCCAGCCCGCTACCGCCAGCAGGTTCTGGCGCTCCCGGTCGGTCTCATGGGCGCTCTTGAACTTGCCGTGGTACTGCCAGCCGTCGCACTCGATGGCGATCTTCTCATCGACCAAGGCCACGTCGATCCGAAAGCGCCGGCCCGGCACCGCGCCCTGATATTCACGGACGGCTTCCGGGTAGGACGCGCGGACCGACATCCAGAGGACGTCTTCAGGCATCCTGCCCTTCCGCCCTCGGCCGGCGGTGCTCCGGGCGGCCGGGGTGGCGGCGGCGATCTTCAGGCCCAGGCGTTTGGCCTCGGCCAGCGAGAGACGCATCACGGGCAAAGTCTCCCGACGTTGTAGGAGACCAGCATGCCCTCGGTCGAGACGACGGTTTCGACCTGGGCGCAGCCATAGGAGTCCGCAGCGGACAGGCGGCGGGTATCGAGGCGGTAATCGTTCCAGTCGCGACGTTGGACGCCATAGCGCAGCGCGCCCCGGATCGCCATCTGGGCCACCTGCTTGAACTGCTGATCGTCGGGCAGTGCCGGCGACACGTCATTGATGCGCTCGGGCTCGGCGCCCTGGCACACCTGGTAGTTATCGATGCGGGGACCGCCGCGTTGGCGCTTTCCTTCCTGATAGACGACGCCGACGGTCATGCAGGGGCGGTTCTGCACCGGCACGACGAGCGCCGGCTGCCCATAAGCCAGCACCTCGCCAGCCTGCCCGCTTTGGGCGGCCTGCTCGATCGCCATAAGGAGATCGGGACTTTCGGCGTGGACAGCCGCGGCGAAAACGACGCCGGCGGCGAGGATAAGGGGGCGGAGCATCATGGGTTCTTCCTTTCGGTGGTAGCTGCAGGGGGTGGCGGAGAGCCATCTTGTGCCGACAAGTGGTGCAGCAGCGCGTCGTAGAGCGCCAGCACGATCACCAAGGCGGTGAACAAGATCGCCACCTGCTTTCCGTTCATGCAGCGATTCCTTCAAGTTGGAAACGGGGGCAGCGCCAACCGGTTGTGGCGGCCGCGAGCATGCGGTCAGCCATCTCCGGATTGACACCCTTCACGCCGTTCAGGACCTCGACCACCTTGCGAGCATCGGCGTCGCTCATGTCCTTCTGGTCGACCGAGGTGATGAGCCATCCCGGCGCGCCTTTCTTGACCAGGCCGACTCGGGCACCAGGCGAAGCGTGGATGAAGACGTAGCAGCAGTTGGGCATGTCGTCAGATTCGTGCGTAACCATTGGTATTTACCTCCGGCTCCAAGGGTACGGAACGGTCACGCCCTTTTCTGGATAAAGTGCGGACGAGCGCCATGCAGACCACCGACACCGCCATTGCCGCCCCCAGGATCAGCATGATCTGGGCATAGTCACCGCGCGGCGCGCTTTCGAGCAGCACGGCAGCGCCGATGACCAGACCCAGACCTGCCAGGGTGCTGGTCCATTCGAGACGGGTTAGGGGGCGGGCGGAGGAGTCCATGGTGCGATCGTTCAATGCAGGAGGTGGCGGCCACCGACTCCGGAGCCATCGAGAATTTCGACGAACCGGCCGAACTGGATCTTCGTCGCCTCGAGCAAGGTGACCTCGAGGCCGTCGTAGTCGCGGACCACGCTTACCTGGTCGCCCACCTGAGTGACGAGACAAATCACACGGTCGACGCCGATGACGTCGGCGGCTGTCGAGAGGTCGATATCCAGGGTGCTGCTCCCGTAGTAAGGGGGCGGGTTGTCGTCGAAGCTCAGAAGGGTGTCGCTGTAGTCACCCTCCTTCACGATTGCGTTCCGGAAGGACGCCAAGCAGTGGGCACCAGGCGTGATGAAGGCCGCGACGGAAGCATGAGCGCCCTCGCCCACCGCGCACACGAGGGCAAGAGCAGATACTTCGGCCCCGGCGAGGTGGCTCACCATGGCGGGGATGGAGGTTGCATCAGGAACTACAGCAGGATTCATTGCATCACCTGTTCTTTTTGGTCATTGGATTGAGATTGGGTCTTACCGAACCACAGTTCGGAATCAACCAGGAATTCACTGTTTGGCTTGTCGGTACGGGTAAAGATCGTCAGTTCGTCCCGGGCGCGAGTCATTGCCACGTAGAAGACACGGCGTTCCTCGGCCACCTCGGCTTCAGAGCAAAGCTCCGAGACCTTCGGCACAACGCCTCCATAGCAGTCGATCAGATAGACGTGATCCCATTCCAGGCCCTTGCTGGCATGGAAGGTTGAAAGGATCACGCGCGGGATCTCGGCGCCGTCGCCTTCCTGGACGCGGCGAATTCGGGTGGCCAGCGGCCCCCGAGCATCAGCAAGAGCATCGCGGGCTGCCTCCAGACGATCCAGATCGCGGACCTCTCGCCGCCCCCGCTCCTGAATGGCATTCCCGTCGTCATCTTCGCCGCAGGTTTTGGTCATGACGCGGGACATCCATGAAGCCACGCCGTAGATAGGACCTTGGGCGCCTGCCTCGGCCCCCTTGCCGGTCAGCTTGGTGGTCCATCCGCGGCCAAGGCGCACCATGCTCTCCAGCTCGGCACTACCGGTACCGGGCAAAGGCACCGGCTCCATCGGGTCAATGAAATTCCAGATGGAGCCCCCGGCAATTTCGGTGAGCTGGCGGATCTGGGCATCACTGATCCTGGCCCAGCGAAGGCCGATCTCCAGCCCCATGCCATCCTTGTGAATCAGCGATTGGAGGATGGCCAGATACACCTGAAGCACTGGCGCGTCCCAGAACGACCGGCCAGTCCGCATGTACGGAACACGGTTGTTGATGAACACCGACTCGATCTCGTGGAGGCCGGCATTCGTTCTGGACAGCACAGCAACCTGTCCGGCACGGACGCCAAAGCGGTACGGCTCACGGTTCGGCAGGGGCTCGGGGACGCCGTTCTTGGCGCACACCTTGTCCAGCAGATGCACGATCCGCATCGCCTGGCTGTCGTCCTTGCCAAGGGGGATCACCTTCGGCGCCGGCCCATCGCCCCGGGCGGACTTGATGTTCTTGGGCACACGGTCGGTGTTGTAAGCGATCAGCTTGCTCGCGGACTCAATGATCCCGGACGTCGAACGATAGTTGGTGTCGAGGGTGATGATCTCGGCACCGGTGGCCGCCACGAAGTCCATCATGCCCTTGTAGCCCAGGCTGCGGCGAAAGCCGTAGATCGATTGATCGTCATCCCCGACGGCACAAGCGCAGGGGGCGGGGTTCTGCCCCAGGTGGTGCATCAACCACTCGTACTGCATGTCGTCGATGTCCTGAAACTCGTCGGCGAGAATATGGGTGGCCCTGATCGGCTTCATCTTCCCTGCGGACATCAGCTCATTTGCCATGATCAGCAGGTCGGTGAAGTCCTGACCATCGGTTGCCTCCTGGTGCTTCCGATAAACGGCCGTGAGGCGCGCGAGTTCCGGGTAGGCCTTGGCGAATTCCTTATCGGCCTTGCAGCGCGCGATATTCGCCTCGGCTTCGTCGGGCGTGATCTCAAGGCCGGTGTCGTGGAGCGCTCGGTTAATCAGGTGGCGCGTTTCAATGTCGGAGAGGATTTTGCCGATCTTCCCGATTTCCTTGAGCTGGCGCAGGGCTAGGGAATGGAACGTGCCGATCGTCAATCGGCTCAGTTGCTCGCGGGATAGACCTTTTTCCTTCTGGATGCGGTCAAGCATTTCTTCAGCCGCATCTCGGCTGAAGGTTGTCATCACGATGCGGGGGTCGTGGTGGGTGCGGAGGATATGCCGCACCTTGGCAATGAGGACGCGCGTCTTGCCACTGCCCGGACACGCGCAACACAGGATCGGGTCCTCGGACTCTACTGCCCGTTGTTGTGCCTCATTGAGCTTGACCACGGACATTGTTCATCACGCGACGGCAACAGCTGGCGAGGAAAGACCGTCCATCTCGGACTGCGCGGCATCCAAGTTCTGCTGTTGGTTGGCTAGGCGCTTTTTGCGCTGTTCAGCCTGTCGTTGCTGGGCCGCAGCCAGTCGCTTGGCTTCCTTCTCTGCCGCCTTCTGGCGATCGCGTTCGGCCTGGGCCAACCGTTCTTGGCGGCGCTTCTCGACGACGCCATTGCAGATGCGCCGAATGTTGTTGTAGTGGGTGTTGCTCGCGCGGATGATGCCAAACAGATGGTGCCGGACCTCGCGCTCGGTGTTGAGCTTCACGCGCCGGGCTTCATCCGGATTGTCGGAGAGCTCGCTGGTGACCCAGAGGTAATGCAGGATGGTGATGTAATAGTCGGCCTTGGCCAGGATATCCAGGTACTGCGTGACACCGTTGGTGACCGTCTTGGTCTCGTAGTTATTGACCAAGCGCTGCATCTCATTGGGAGAGAATCCACCCATCTCGAGTTTCTTTTCGCCCTGATCGATGCGGGTGTCGAAATACTCGTGCAGACGATTGAAGTGTTCGTCCATTGCCAGCTCGGCGGCGAATATCTCGTCTTCCTTGAAGACATCCCCCTTCAGGTTATGGGAGAGGATCTGGCGGGAGCGGCAGGTAATGAAGTGCGTGTCGCGGGAGATGACCTCAAACCCCGACGACATCACGTCGACGATCATCTGATTGCACAACGGCACGAAGCTCGGCGCGGCAATGACATCTTGATTGCGCTCGAAGAAGTTGATGGTGCTCTTGCGCATCCATTTCTTCAACTTGATCAGCTGCGGGGTCGGTCGATTCATCTGCAATGTCCACGGGTCTGAGAAACGTGACGAATGATTGCACGTCACCCAAGACTCTGCCGATAGCGAAATACAGCCGAAATCCCGGCCTTAGACGTATAAATGGACCGGCGGCGTTGTTTCCCTCGTCATTTCGGGGCTTACTTCGGCCTGTGATACCTCAACCTGTGATCGACGACATTGTGGCCGCTCTGGATCTTCCCGATTTTATCGGGGAGACGGTTGCGCTCGCAAAGCAGGGATCCACATATAGTGGTCTTTGCCCATTCCATAGCGAAGCCACCCCTAGCTTCAAAGTCTTTGCTGACCATTACCACTGCTACGGCTGCGGCGCACACGGGAACGCCATCGACTTTGTAATGAACAAGCAGGGACTGACCTTCCCCGAGGCGGTCCGTATGCTGGCGTCCAGGACAGGGGTAGAAATTCCCTCCAACAAGCCCAACCAGGCAAAGCCTGATCGCCACGCGAAGGCGCGGGACGTCCTGCGGCGGGCCTGCGCCAAATATCAGCAGCTGCTCCTCGGCCCGAACGGTGGGCCGGCTATGGCAGCATTGGCTGAGCGGGGAATTGATGACGACACCATTATCCGCTTTGGCATTGGCTTCGCGCCTGAAGCCTGGGCGACGCTCTGCGACGATCGGACCTTCCGGCGTGATGCCCTGCTCGAAGCAGGCTTGGCCGTGCCGCGCAAGGAAAAGAAAGGGTGCTACGACTTCTTCCGCAACCGCTTGCTGTTCCCGGTCCGGGCCGACAATGGCGACGTGATCGGCTTCGGTGGGCGTCGCTTGGGCGAAGAAGGACCAAAGTACCTCAACTCCCCGGAAACTGACCTTTACCAGAAGGGGAGCGTCCTGTTCGGACTTCAACAGGCGCGACAGGCTATTCGCATGACCCGCTCCATTATCGTCTGCGAGGGCTTCTTCGACGTGGTTACTCCGTCTCAGGCGCAGATCGAGCACATCGTTTCAACCTGTGGAACCGCCCTGACGGAGACACAAGCCGAAATGGTGCTGTCCCTAGCAGATCGTGTGTTTTTCTGTTTTGATGGGGACGCAGCGGGCGCGAAAGCGACCTGGCGGGCCGCAGAGATGCTGGTGCCGTTGGCTAGTGACCAACATGAAATTCGTCTGTGCCGCCTACCGTCAGGCGAAGACCCTGACAGCTTCGTCCGCGAGTTCGGTGCCGAGAAGTTCCAGGAAGCCCTGGACGCTTCGCCGACACTGACTGCCTACCTGATCGGTGAGATTACGCGAGGGGCAAAGCTGCCCGAAGCACGAGCTCGGTCCTTGTCCGTTGCAGCTTCGCTGTGGAGGCAGTTCTCTGCCCCTAGCCTGGGGATTTTCTTCCGGCAATTCGCTTGTGAGGCCCTGCAGCTCACTCCGGCTGAGTTTGATCGGATCGCAGCGAGCGCCCCGCGGCGGGGTGGCGAGAACACGCTGCGCAACTGCCCCTGCTGCTCTGGCGAGGCATCTCTTATTTCCTGCGATGGTGGATATCAGGTTCAGTGCAGCCACTGTCGTATTGCAACTCCGGTTACCGCAACCGAGGACGAGTGCCGGGGCCTTTGGAACCGACGGGAACGTCCCCGCATGCGGTCGACAACAACAAAAAGCAATGAAAAAGCTGATCAGCAACCTTCCTGAGTACACCTTTGTCATGCACCAGCAACTAGGCCCCGATGAACATGCTGTCCTGCTCGGCAAAGACGGAGCCTATTCGGTGTGCAAAATGCAGCCTAAGCGGCTGATTGCCATGTCCCCGAACTACCAAGCTGACGGCTATGGTCTCCTCTCAGGCCCTTTGACCCGAGCAGGCCTTACCGACCTTCTCCAATGGACCGACCGCGACACTGCGTCCGATCGTTACCGGTTGCTGGCCGGCTTGCCCGCCAACGTCTTTGCTCTTTTCCCCGACAAGAGGCCACCAGGATGAAGCCACAAGTCCAGCGCATTGAGGTCGGCTCCGGCGTTCACACCGCGGAATGGCTGGTTTCGACTCGCGCTGGACAGGAGTTGCTGGCCAACTGCCGCAAATCTGATCGCCGCCCCCGTTGCATGTGCGTCCCCGGCGGGGTTGAAATGTATGTGGGTCGACGGGGCGGTCTCTTTTATCTGTCCCGCATGCCCGGTACCGGATTCCTTCACGCTGACAATTGCGACTCCGTGGAGGACACATCCTTTTTCTCTGGGGCCGGCGCCTACGGGCCTGGTGCAATCCTCGAAAAGGATGACGGGTGCCTCAGTATTGCCGGCAACCTGGACATCCGGGAGCGGATGGAAGAGCCCATTGCCGAGGTGAGCATCGACGGCGTGCTGGATCTTCTGATGGAGCAATCCGTTCTCAACCAGATTTCTGCAGGCGCAGATCATCGCTCCTGGTTGTCCGTTCGGGAACGCGTGCTGGAGGCGGCCGCCTGGATACGCATGGGCAACCATTCGCTCGCCGACTCCCTGTTTGCGCCTGAGCGTTACTCGCGCGACACCGGTGTCTCATCTGTCCCCGATTGCGAATCGTTCCTGAAGGCGCAAGCAGGCCACGCCTTGATCTTTGCCCCACTCAAGGAACTCCGACTCACCACCTACAGCTGGCAGCTCGTCCTCAAGCACTTGCCGGGGCTTCGCTTGTGGGTTGCAAAGGAGGTTGCCGAGGAAATCGAGGCAAGGTGCGGCACCCCCTACTTTGGCACTCCCCCGACCTATGCCTTGTGTCTGGTTGCGGCCAAGCCCGGGCGACGTGAGGGGAACTACACCGTTACCAATCTGGCTTGCCTGCCCACCGACGCCAATTACTTCCCGTGCCGGAATGACCGCGAGGCAGCGGTTGCGCGCCGGCTTATCGAGGAAGGGAAGTCTTTGCTGCGGCCTCTGCGCTTTGACAGCGACCCCGCTCAGCCCCTAGCGGACTTTGCCATCCTCTCGAGCGGGACGCCTGATCCTGTGTTCGTACTATCCCCGTCCGGTAATGACGAGCTCGATGCTGCAAAGCGCAGCTTGGCATCGCTGATGCAGCGCAACCATTCACGGGTCCAGGTCTTCAACGAATGAATGCCCTCTCGTCTTTCCTGGCTCGCCACGATGCGTTTCTTCTGGTCTTCTGCTCCTTGCTCTTCGGGATCGCCTTTGGGCTTGGGCATGAGCGCGGACTGGTGCCGGTTCCCCCTTGGTACACAGCCAGTCTGCACCGCTTCTGCATCCTGCTGATGGGCTGGACAGCCCTGATGCATTCGGACCCTTTGCAGAAACTCATCTGGTCCGTCACGGACTTCGTGGCCCTCACCCTTCACTTCTTTGCTGGCTCGATGTTCGTCCCGAATCTCCCTCTGCCCGAGCTGATCAGCTATTGGGTTTCTCTTGGCAAGATTGCAGCGGCCGCCAGCTTCGGCATTGCCATCACGCAGGGGGTCTATTCATTGCTACCGGGGTGGCGAGATGCAATTGTGAAGCGCCTGCCAGTAAAGATGGTGGCTCCCCTTGACCCGCCTACCCCGATCATTGAGCCGGCGCCGGCGGAGGTGGCCGGACTTCAAGAACACTCGCCTCGACCGCAGATCCTTTATCGCCACCGGTCGACTGATGCGGCCTCAATGCGTGGGCCTCACGTTTCCATGGCCAATGCCGAATGCGAGGCTCTGTACCCATGACTCAGCGTGTTACGCTCTCCGGCTCTGAAATTGCCGACTCAAAGGAAATTCCCATGATGCCAATTGCACCCACCCTCAACGGCGTTGACATGATCCGCCTGCGGGACACCATACTGACAGCGCCGTGTTTCGGCGGCACCGCCGGCGACTATCCGTGGGATCGGTGGGAAAAATCTGCCGTCCAGGCAGGACTGGATGCTGACCTGGCCAACCTCGGGCGATCCGTTTTTCGAGAAGCTTTCCAGCATGACTGGTCGGACGAGCAGAAGGTCGAGTGCGGCTGGCTCGATGGTGGGCAGACCATGATCTTCCAGGCCCTTGCGTTTCCGGAAGAGACTGCTGCGCGCTGGCGCTACCTGTACAGCGCGGACAATTTCGGCGATGAGCCGTTTGCCGATGCCGTTACCACCGATCCCATCGAGCTGGCGACCGCATTAAAGCAGAAAGGCATCCCCACCTCTGTCATCCTGTAGAGGTCATCCCCCTCCCTGAGTCACCGTTCATGTTTGGAAAACCCAAGACCGATATCGAAGCCCTTCAACGCGAAGTTACCCAGTACCGTGAAGGCTTCGCACAAATTGCCTCACATGTTGGCTTGCGCCTCGGCGACCGGCCTGACGTGCAGGCGTCTGCTTCCGCGATCTGCGAAACCATTGATCGCCTTGGCGGGCAAGACAACCGCCCCCCCGAGCCAGGAAGCGAGGTTCGCCCGCTATCTCCGGATGTTCGGCAGATCAAACTCGATGGCGCCGTGAATCTGACCATCGTTCAGGGGCCAACACCAAGCCTTACCATCCAATGCAAGGACAAGTCCTACCTGCCGAAGGTCCTGACCACCGTTTCTGGCCACGTGCTCACCATCGATACCGAGCCCACATTCATTTCCCAGGTCGGTGGCGTTACCACGATCATCAAAGGGGCAGTCCAGCAATTTCATGGCTCGATCCTCGGCGGCGTTTCCGGCCAGAACATCCGAATCGGCGGCGGCAACGTTTGCGTCACGAACATCGGCGGCCCTACGGCCGAAGTGACGGTTGTTCTTCCCGAAGTGACCGGCTTGAGAGTAAAGGGCGCAGGGAAGATAACTTATCGTGGTTTTCGTCAGGAAGAGCTGGGGCTTGAAATCTCCGGTAGCGGAGATGTTGAGCTCGAAGGTGTGGCTGATCGGCTCGAGGCGGAAATATCTGGCTCCGGGGAAGTTTCCGCCTTTGGCCTTTCCGTAAAGACCGCCAAACTGCGGGTGTCTGGCTCCGGTGACATCAGGGCTACGGTCACCAATACCGTTCGCGCCCGGGTCTCCGGATCGGGCAAGATCAAAATCGCGGGCAACCCTACCGATAAAGACACTGACGTCTCCGGATCCGGGAAGATCAAGTTCGTCGACTGATCATGACCCGCAAGTCTCTCATTCTTCGCCGCTCCTTCATCGTTGCCGCCAGCGGCGTCGCCCTGTTCCTGTTCGTGTTGATCGGCCAGTACGCCGGTCATGAGGCGGGCCAAGCCGACATCGAGCTGCTGAGTCAGGTCTGGCCCTATTTCCCGCACATGTCCTCCGACGAACGCGCCTTTCTGGCAGGACTTTCCCTCACCTGCCAGCTCCATCGAAACGCTGACGACCGAGAGAGCACTATCGCCTGCCTCCGGCGCGCCGCAGCCGACCCCAGCGCAATCCTACCGAAGGATTTCGATCACTCGGAGGCTCCAGGCCGCCTCGAGCGCATGCTGGTGATGTCCCCTGTCCACCCGTAACGCCCTTGGGGGTCGTGGTGACTTTCTTCTGAAACGCCAGGTTCCGATCGGTACTATTTCGTCATGGCCGAATATTCCAAGACCTTCACCGGAAGCCTAACCGCCCCCGACGGCACCATCCGCCACTTCATCAATGGTGCCCTGGGCCGGGATGGCGACCTTCCCGCAGTCGAGTACCCCGATAGGGGTGTCGTCTACTACTGCGAGAATCCCAAGCGCGGAGGATTCGGCCAGCACTCCTCAGTGGAGCATCGTGTCGGCGGTCCGGCCCTGGTCCGTGCCAACGGCGATCAGATTTACTACCAACTCGGGAAGGTGCACCGCGACCCGGACGAAGGCCCTGCGGTAATCCTCCATACCGGCGTCAGGAAGTGGTTCGTCAACGGGGAATGTCTTCGTGTCGAATGGCCACAGCTGCCTGCCGAAAACCCACCAATTCCTCTCACATTACCCGCCATGAATTCCAATGCCACCCCAGCAGAGCGCGTCGCTGCACTGCGCGCCCACGTCGCCCGCCTGGCCCATGCCTACTACGTCCTGGACAAGCCGCTCGTTTCCGACGGGGAGTACGATGCTCTCTACCGCGATCTGGAGCGCCTTGAGGCCGAATATCCCGATCTGGTCACCTCCGATTCGCCGACTCAACGGGTCGGCGGGACTCCGCTGAAGGACTTCCCTTCGGTAACGCACCGGTCCCCGATGCTGTCGCTGGCCAACGCCATGGACGAGGGTGAAGCCCGTCGCTTCGCCCAGAGCTGTGCAGACGCCCTGGGGGTCGGCATCGAGGAAGTGGAATACTGCTGTGAGGACAAATACGACGGCCTCGCCATCACCCTCACCTACGATGATGGCCTCCTGGTCCGGGCCGCGACCCGCGGCGACGGCGAAACCGGCGAGGAAGTGACCGCCCAGGTCCGCACCGTGAAGTCGGTACCGCTTCGCCTGTCGGAGCCGCTGACCATCGAGGTGCGTGGCGAGATGATGATGCTCGATGCCGACTTCGCGAAGGTGAATGCGGAGCTAGTGGCTGCCGGCAAGGACCCGTTGGTGAATCCCCGCAACGGAGCCGCCGGCGCCGTCCGCCAGCTGGACCCAAAGGTGACCGCCTCCCGCCGCCTGACCTTCTTCGCCTATGGCATGAACGGGGCCGAAGACCATGCGTTCACCAACCAGGTGGCGGTGCTCGATTTCCTGAAAGCTCAAGGCTTTCGGGTCAGCCCGAACGTGAAGCGAGTGACTGGCTTCGAGGGCATCAAGTCTGCGTTCGCAGCCATGGCCGGCAAGCGCAAGACTCTCGGGTGGGGCATTGATGGTGTTGTCTTCAAGGTGGCTGACATTGAGCAGCAGGAGCAGATCGGCTGGAATCACAGAACGCCCAAGTGGGCCGTCGCTTTTAAGTTCCCCCCGGAAGAAATGCCGACCGAGGTTTTGGCGATCGACATCCAGGTCGGTCGCACCGGCGCGATTACCCCGGTGGCCCGCCTGAAGCCTGTTTTCGTGGGTGGTGTAACGGTGACCAATGGCACGCTCCATAACCTTGGTCAGGTCCGCTTGAAGGACGTGCGCGTGGGCGATACTGTGATCGTTCGCCGGGCTGGCGATGTCATTCCCGAAATTCTGAGGCCGATGCTTGAGCGCCGGCCGGAAAACTCGATCCCTTGGGAAATGCCGGCCACCTGCCCCGAGTGCGGCTCCCCTCTTCATCAAGTCGGCGCCGAGCACTTCTGCACTGGCGGTTCGCGTTGCCCTGCCCAGCGCCTGTACCGCATCACGCACTTCGCGTCCCGCTTGGCGATGGATATCGAAGGCCTCGGCGAAAGCACGGTGGCCACCCTGCTCAATGAAGGGTTCATCGCCCAGGCATCGGATCTGTACAGCCTCGATACGGCCCGCCTCGCCTCCCGTCCTGGCTTCGGGGAACAATCCGCTGGAAACCTTGCAGCCGCGATCGCAGGTACACGGGGCCGCCCCCTGCCCAAATTCCTCTTCAGCCTGGGCATCGAGGGGGTTGGGGAAAGCACTGCAAAAGACCTGGCGCGCGCCTTTGGCACCTGGGAGGCATTTGCCGCGACCACACGGGAAGCTCTGCTTGCCGTCCCCGACGTCGGCGAAGTCACGGCCGATTCGGTCCTCGAATTCCTGCAGTCTCGGGACACCGCTCAGGAAGCACATCGCCTCGCCAGCCTGATCATGCCCAAGGCCGTCGAGAAAGCCGCTGCCGGGGTCCTGACAGGGAAGACCGTGGTCCTGACCGGCACACTGCCCACCCTCTCGCGGGAAGCCGCCAAAGCCATGATCGAAGCCACCGGCGGCAAAGTAGCTGGCAGCGTCTCCAAAAAGACCTCGGTTGTTGTCGCCGGCGAGGCGGCCGGGACGAAGCTTGATACCGCCAAGTCCCTGTCCATTCCGATCTGGGATGAAGCCGAACTGCTGGCCCATCTCGGTGAGCAGGCAGCGCCGATCGCGCAGGAAAAACCCCCTGCCCCCATCATCGCCCCGCAAACCGAGGCTACGGCCCTGACCCAGCCATCGCTGTTCTAGGCTTACCGAAAGGACTCGAAATGCCATCCAAGCACCAAATTGCCGTTTCCGAAGCGACGAATATCCTCGAAGGCTTTGTTTCTTCCCGGGATCTTCCCATCGACTCCGCTCTGACCAACCCTGCAACCTGGGCTGAAGGCGCCAAAGACGTGCTCCGTTCGCGCCAGTTAGGCATCCTCATGGCCTTCTCGGACGACACCTTGCGAGAGATCGCGGAGGGACGCATCGACATGGGGCAGCTCTTTACCCAAGCTATTGAAGCGAAGGCCCGCGCAAAGGAGTAACCATGCCTACCAGTTTCCCGCCCATCAAATCCTCGCATCGCCGAGTCGTCGAAGCGGCCCTGGATTCACTTGCCGGACCGTTTCGTAAATCTGCAATTTCACAAGTCCTTTATCCGCTCACGGTGCCACGATCCCATGAAGTTGCCGGTCATCTCGCCGCAAAGCTGCTGAGAGAGTTGGCCGGCGCCGGCCGGGTTCAGCGTCATGGTCATCAGCACTGGATCAAGGTAATCAGCGAGCGTGCCCTACGCAGTGGCCGCCAGGTTCCAGAATTGCCTTCGGTCGTCGACCTTACCCTGACAACCCGATGCCCTACCAAATGGCTGTCGATAGACCTCGAGACCGGCGATCTGTGGGCAGGAAAACCCTCTGGTTGGAAGCGGGCAACGGAACAGGAGCGGGCTGAAGCCCTTGCTCTGCTCGCCAAATAGCGTCACATCGATAGGTGGCGGTCCTCAACAAATACCATCACGGCAACCGCGTTCCGCCAGGCGCGGTGAACATCATGCGCGGCACCGACTTCGGCAATCCCTTCAAGGTAGGCGAAGACGGTACCAGGGACGAAGTGGTCGAGCAATTCCGCTCATACCTGTGGAGCAGAATTAAGGCTGAGCCGACCTTCCGAAAGAAAGTGGCTGACCTTTACGGACGCGATCTTTGCTGCTGCTGCGCGCCGGCCAATTGCCATGGGTTCGTGCTTGAGAAGGCAGCGGCCTGGCTCCACAGCAACGCGGGAATGTCCGATATTCCGGACAAAACAACGTAGTTTGTCGAAAATATCGGACAACGCCGCTGGGCATGGCCTGTTCCCAGTAGCCATATATCTTTCCAGAAACACCCTGCCCAGATAGGCAAACTGGTCTCAGTCCCCCAGGAGATCAGTCATGCCGGAGCAAGCAGTCCTCTTTCCCGAATTCCACACCCATTTGATTGGCCACCAGGCCGTCGACGGGTTCTCTCCGGTCATTATCGCGGAAGCCCCGGTGGCACTGCGTGCGATGCCCGAGGGCGAAATCGAGGAGAAGATCGCCAAGGCCAAGGCCATCCTGAAATGGCTGATGGGCAACTATCGAACGGCCTATAGCACGAGTTTCGGGAAGGATAGTGGAACGGTTCTCGGGCTGGCGATGGCTGCCGCTGCAGAGCTTGTTCGTGATGGATTGCCTGTTCAGCCGTTCGTGGTCCTCACTTGCGATACCAAAGTCGAGAACCCCCTAATTGCGCAACTGGCCCGCACCGAACTGGTGAAGGTTCAGGCGTGGATCGAGCGGTTTGGTTTGCCGGGCAGCGCCCATGTTGCTACTCCGAGCCTCGCCAACGAATTCGCCGTGTCCATCCTCGGCGGCCGTGCCCTGCCGTCCATGGCTGGGCACAAGAGAGATTGCACGACCTCCTGGAAGACGGAACCGCTATCACGGCTCCGCAAACGCCTGTTGGGTCGGAACAACCTGGCGGCGGGCCAATTCGTCGTCTCAGTGACAGGTGTGCGCCGAGTAGTGCCATCTACGGTATTTATAAACTAACGTCCTTTTGTAACACAATCTGAAAGTGTTACACTGGATCGGGGCTATTGCCTTGTTCTATATCCAAATCCAGTAGTGCTGTTCAGGAGTGCTTTTCATGGGGCCGTGGAATACCGACCAGATCAACCAAGCCAGGCGCGTGCGTTTCTCGAAGGTGCTGGACTTCATTGGCGCGTACCACAAGGTTGATCGTGAATATGAACCCCTCGATCCTGGCCGGAAAAGCATTCGAGTCCAAGTCGGCTACCAGGGCCTCGATTTTCGCTTCATATTGACCGGTGAGAAGTTTGTCAACGAGCTGCTGCCGGATGGCACCCCAAACCGTGGCGGCGGAGGTGCTGTTGATTTCGTTCGCCACATCACTGGCCTCGGGTTTGTGCAGGCTGTGAAAGTTTGCCTCGATGCCTCTGAGGATGGCACGGGAGGGGCAGTCTGATGGATTCCGTTCCACAGGTTCTCCCTTCGTCTTTGGTTCAGGTTGTCCGTGTCTCGATCAATCTCGGCGACTTGCCCTATTTCGATGGACAGTCCGAGATCGCCATGAAAAACGAAGTGGCCGAGATTCGTGACATCCATTTTCACCGCGATCATGTGGTGGAAGGCTTTCCCCTCTTGTTTTGCCCAGCCAGAATTATCGATGGCCTTGAGATGAACTTGTTCATGGAGCATCGCTATCGTGGCAAGTTTTTGCCCCCGAAGAAGGGCGGCAAGCGCAACGTTCGAGGCGGCGTCACTGTTGATACGCTCGGTGGTATTGCAAACTCATTGCGTGGCTTCCTCGCTTGGCTGGCCGAGACCAATACGGACTGGCGTGAAGTCTATGCCGTCGCCGATAGCGAAAAGGCAAAGGAATGGCTTCCCCCTTACCGGTATCGAAAGGTGTTGATCGAGCGGGTGAAGCGGGAGGACATCTCGCGGGACACGGCCAATTTGTACCTCAGCCATATCCGGCAGTTTTACGAGTGGGCATTGAAGACACGCCGGATTGAGCGCATCCCATTCACCTACTCTCGTATTGCGATCAAGAAGCCCCGGAAGGATGGGGATTTCGATCTTCTGTTCAGCACGTTCCAGGATGAAAAGGCGCTAATGATCCAGACCAGCGACCTGACGATTCCGAAGAAGTACAAGTCGAAAAACGACGCCCTCGGGGAAGCCCTGACGCCATACACCGCTGCGGAACTTCGGGTGTTCTTCGATAGCAAATACATGCAGCTTGAGAACAGGAAGCTCTGGGGTGAGCTTGGCTTGGCCTGTGGGCTACGCGCTATGGAGGTAGCTGGTTTCCCTGAAGATATCGTGGTCGATCCCGTCTTGACTGACAAGACAGTATTCGAGGCGACCATCCTTGGGAAATTCAACAAGGAACGAAAAATCCTGATCCCTCGTTTTTTGATGAAATCCCTCTGGGAGTTCAAAAATTCACCGGAACGACTGAGGCGGGCTGCCAAGTGGGATTTGCTCAAGGGGTCAGGAAAGCGCCGCCCACTATTCCTCAACCGTTCGGGCGGTGGTATCAAGAGCAAATCAATTACCAATGCGGCATCCAAGGTTGTCGAAGAACAACTCATGGTTGGCCAGTCGTTTGAGCGAGGCTTTCACGATCTTCGGGCGACATTTGCCACGAGCCTTGCCCGCTTCATGCTGGAGAAGCATTTGCCGCTCGGATTCATTCAGTACAAGCTCATGGCGTTGATGGGGCACGAGAACTTCTCATCCACCCTGAAATACATCAACTTTGCCCGCTCAGTCACTTTTGAAAGCCAGATGGAGGACTGGGTGAATCGCATTTTCAGCGACCTGAATCCAACACTGTCTGCCGAAGCCAAGACGCATGCGCAGGGAGTGTCAGCATGAAGGTTGAAAATCTGGACACCAGCCATCGTGGCAAGCATGGCGGCACGATCAACCTTCAACGCGTCGTTGATATTTCCCCTCGTTTTGCAAGCGATGTGGCACGAGCCATTGAAACATACCGGGCTGATCCGGATCGGTGGCAAGTGAAGCCCGCCACGGTAAGAACCTTCCTGTCACGATTCTTGCCAGCGTTGCCGGAGGTGGCAGCGGCATTGGAGCCGGAACACCTTTCAGCATTGGCTCGGGACGGGTTGGCGGCGCTGAGTATAGAAGCGGTGTGGGCAGACCTTGAAGGCAAGTCACTGACCCTGCCTGGCCCGAAACCCCAGCGGGGGAATTCAACTGCCCGCACCTTCAATTTCTTGTATTCCATTCACAAGAATGAACCTGGGTTGCTCCCGCCAAGCATTCTGAGATTGCGCTTTGGCACCTCCGACGTGGGTGACCTATATCGGGTTTCGCCTTCCTTCCTGCTGTATTTCAAGCAGTTGATTCTGTCCTTGGACGCCAAGGAAGAATTGCCGTCGACCGCGATGGCGGTGAAGCATCATTCCTACGCAATTCTCGCACTCTTGGTCAGAAATGTAGCCGCTGTGGCTGCGCTAAAGGCTCATGGGTTGGATGCCTTCGAAAAGGAATCAGCCTTGCTCGACAAGGTTATGGAGGAAGTCAGAACTTGGCAGTCGCCTACCGCCTTGGAGGCTGTGCTGGAACAGCATGACCCCGTGCGGTGGGGTCGAAAATTGGTTTTGGTGCATGGGCATACTGCTGATCTGACGGAGACCTACAATCTCTCACCAACGCTGTTCGGCGACCTGAAACGATTCGGTAATTTGCTCTCAGCAACCCCCTTGAAGGGGCGCAAGCCTCAATCCTTCAAGGATAAGCTGACAGCGGTTCAGCGGGCCATCCACGATTGCTACCCATATCTTTCTGATCAGGATGCGGTTGCTCTAAAGAAACAAGGTGTTTGTGTCTTCATCGCCAACGACCTGCGATTGCTTCGATGGCTGAGTGGAGAAACCCGCGTCGAGGCGCGAACCTTCACCTCTATCAAGGATTTGATTGAGCAACTGTTCCTAGAAGTTCCAAGATGGACGGAAATTTCCCTTCCCTATCGATTGACGTTCGATAACGAGTTTTCTGCTCGCCCTACCTACTGCGATTACGGCCCAATTCGTGAGATTTCGGTCAAACTCTACGACGACATGGCCGCTTTCCTGTATGAACAAAAGCAATCAATTGACCAGAAGTCGTACAACAGCACAACCGTCTATCATCAGTTCACGCAATTCAAGGCGGTGATGATGCTTGCCAAGGAATCACTCTCTGCCGAGCATCTTGTGCTGCTGGCAACTCACGGGATGAAGGCTTTTGATCTGCCCGGCCATAAGTTGCAAAAGGCATTGTGGCTATTCCTGCAAAACACCGCAAAGACAGGTGTGCTGACGACATCCACGGCCTATACCTACAAATCCAGCGTCACATGGTTCCTGGATAAGTTTGGTTTCCATGTCGTTGAAGCTTTCCCGATCACGCAGACCAAGACGGCAAAGCATCTCAAAAGGTTGAACACCGACGACTACTACAGTGCCGAGCAATGCCGGGAGATTGCCTATCACATCGAGTGCGGCCTGCTGGATGCTGAGACTCCGGATGATTTCAAAGCTGTTTTGCTGCTGGGGCGAATCCTTCTGAAAACCGGTTGGAACCTTGCTCCTACGCTTGGTATTGAGTGTGACGACATCGTGCGAGCGCCTTCGGCTCTCAACCCCAACGGTACGGTGACCGTAGTGTTGCAAAAAGCACGCGCAGGATATCGGACTGATGGGTACACGTTTTCCGATCCAGAAACGAATGCCGCTGCCATGAAGAGCGCTGTCGCCGATCTAATGATGGTTCGAGACACCCTGACAACCTCGTTACGGGAGTCTCTGCCCTTGGACAATCCGTTCCGGACTTACGTTTTCCTTGTGGACAGGGAAGGTCTTGGCGTTGAAAGGCTTGGAGCCAATGCCGCCAAGACGCTGACCTATTACCTTGAGCGCCGGGGAAGCTCGCTTACCTTTGACACCAAGAAGATTCGTAAAGGCGGCGTGAATCATCTGTATCGGGAAGTCCAGAAGGATTTGCAAGCCTACGAGGCGGCTGCTAAACACAATTTTGAGACCTTCGAATCCCACTACTACAGGATCGATGAGAATCAGTCGCGCTACACGCTTGGCAAGGCGGTGGACGTAATGGGCAAATATTTCACCGGCAAGGAGATTGCCAAGGAAATTGTCATCATTACAGAACCATCCCTGGACATGCAGCACACCCCGGTTGGGGAATGCGCCTCCAGTGGCAATGAAGCAGAGATTGATCGCTACAACAAGGATCACAAGAAATTGCACGCCGAAAAAGGAGTCGCGTCACGGGTCTGCGCGGATTTCCTGAGTTGCGTCTGGTGCAAATACTTCCGGCTTGTCGCTGATCCTGAGCATGCCTGGAAGCTACTCAGTTACAGGGAATACCTGTTGAGCAGCATGGAGTCCTCCACCCTGGAGGGTGATGAAACCGACGACCAGCAGTTCCATATCGAAATTCTTCGAAACCGTGTTTCGGAAATGCTTGAGCGCCTGAGCAAGATTTCACCGGGAGTGACCGAGCAAGGTGAGGAGCTGCTTAGGAATCGCGGAATGCACCCGGACTGGTCGTTTGCTCTTGCAGATGCACCGATGCAATAGGCAGCAATAGTATGCTATTGGCACCTTGCAAAATAAACGCAATGCGTTTATACTTAACCCATATTGCAAGGAGTTCCAATGCTCAACGTCAAAGACTATCCGGGTTGTATTTCGGTCGAAACCATGCGTGCCCATTTCGAGGGCATGATCAAGGGAACGCCTGCCTTTGCTGCCAACACCCCGCTGGGTGCGATTACGATCAATGACAGCTTCAGTCATTACGCAGACCCTGATACCGATACGATGTGGCTCGGGTTTGCAATGGGCATGCGCTGCGCAGAGCGTGTCGAAAAGGCAAAGGCGGCTCAGTCGTGATTCAGATGGTTCGCTACTACCGCATTTCTGCTGGGCGCAATGCCGGGATCGTGGTGGCCTTTGGTGATTGGCCGGAGCGAATCCTGAAACATCGTGGATGGACGCCGGAGCGTTGCGTCTGCTATCGGGTCGCCACCGAGAAAGAGCACGAATGGCTGGCATCTTGCCTGCGCTTCCAGGCGTTCCTATATCCGACCGTTGAAGGGCTGTTGGCCGATGAAGCGCAAATCATCGAGCCGGACGTTTTGAGCCGCATTGCTGCGGCCTTGCATTAAGGATTCCCATGGACGCTAAACATACCTCCGTCGAAGTTATCCAGCGTGAAGTTGGCCGCTGGAATACCGACATTGCTCTTGGCTGGGAAACCGGATTGCAGGGCAAGAAACGGATTGGAAATCGACTTTATGAGCGCCATCCTCCGGATCATTTTCTTGAACCGCAAAATCATGCTCGCTATACGGACTGGTTGCGCGGCTACGAGAAGGCAACCCAATACCGTCGATTCGAACTTCGGCGCGAGGTTCACTACGTCGGCGAGAACGAAAGCGGCCCGGTGAAGGGCGTCTACCAAGGCTGGGGAATCAAAAGGGGTTCCATTGTGAGTCGCTTGATCGACAAGCACGGCTGTTACGGCGATGTGTATTTCTACTACTTCGAGGGCACGAAGATCGTTCGTACCGTCAAGTGCGGTATTTGAAGAGGCGAACATGCAAATTGAGATTAACGACGTTCAAGGTAAAGCGCTGAGTTACCTGATAGCAAAAGCAATATGGCCCGAGAAGGAGTTCCCCGCCTGGTGGTTCATTGACAGGCCTGATGGCTGCTATCTGCCTTCCTTGGACGAAGACACCGGAAACCCTGTCGATGGTTTTTATCCGCAAAGCGATTGGGGTTTGTCCGGGCCGTTCTTGTCGAAGCACGATATTTTCCCGTTCAAATGCTCAGGTAATGACTACGGGGCGCACCTACCAGAGTATGTAGAGCATGCTGGAAAGCGGGTCAGATTTGAGACCTTTGGCCCATCCCCCTTGGTGGCAGCATGGCGATGCTTCGTGGCCTCGCGGCTTGGTCAATATTCCGGGTGCTGCATCATGGTTGACGTGCCAGACGAATTTTCGGAGGAATCTTGATCATGGGCGTTCGCGCAGGACAAGGATTCGGGGCAAAAAAGCCGAAACGGCAAATGTGTCCATGCTGCGAGAAGCGTGGAGTTAGTCAATGGAAAGCTACGGCTTCCGGGCGGATGCGCTACTGCCAGTATTGCCAAATGTCGTGGGGTGAGGCGGGCTGGGAGCTTGCCTTGGGCCAACAGCCCAGTACAACCAAGGAGCAATGAATTGAGCCTCGAACTCGTATCCCTGACCGGTGCCGATGATCTTGTTTCGCCGGAAACCTTGGCGGCGCTCTCTGGACGATATCCGCTCGCTGAGTGGGCAATTCTTGTGTTTCCGGAGAAGGAAGGCACCCCTCGCAACCCTTCTCGCCAGTGGCGGGAAAAGTTCCTTTCCCTTGACTTGCCTCATACGGCGGCGCATTTGTGCGGCACACAGATTTTTCGTGAGCTTCTGGCTCCGGACACCGCCCAGGCAAGAATTGACGAACTGTCGCGCTACAGCCGTATCCAGTTGAACATCAATGCCCGCCGCCCGGACTTTACTGAAGAAGAGGTGCTGGCAATCTATCGCAAGCTGCTTGACGCCGGTCTGCACTTGATTCTTCAGCATCACGATGGGTCGTGGCGCGTCATTCAGAAGTTCATTGCCGATGCTGCTCCGGAAAGCCTGTCCCGCATCGCCCTTCTTTACGATGCATCGAAGGGCACCGGGCAGCGGCCCGAGTTCTGGCCTCCGATGTCTACTGTCGGCTCGGTTCCGCTCTTTTGTGGTTACGCTGGTGGTTTGGGGCCGGATGTTTTGGACGAAGAGTTGCCCCGCATCCGTGAAGCTGCAACTGCATGGCGCGATCTTCCTTTCTGGATCGACATGGAGTCGGGGGTTAGGACGAATAACGAGTTCGACCTATCCAAAGCAGAGGCTGTCTTGCGTATTGCATCCCGCGATGGTCGTTCGCTGGTACGTGGCGGCATCTATTTTGCATCCAAGGTTATTCATGCCCATCGCTGGCAAGCACTGCGGGCTTCTGGCGTTACGACGGCATCTTCCTGGATTGATGAGGCCGGAGAAGGCCAGACAGCAGACTACGCGGAACTGTCTGAGCGCTGCCTGAATGAAATCGCCCAGTCCGAACGCCTCGTGCTGTTTTGCCAGCCAGGCGAAATCCTGAAGGGAGCGCTTCTTGAGGCGGGCGCGGCCCTGATGGCAGGCACGCCCGTTTTTCTCGTAGGTGAATGCGAAAGCTTGAGCCGTGTTTTTCGCAAGCATGCGCTATGGCATGAATGCGCGTCTGTTGAGGATGCTGTAGCGGCACCGGTTCGTAACCCCCTTGAGGTTTCCGTGCGTCATCGCTTGGATAGCTGTGAAGACGCCTTGCGGACATTGGCTATCTACCTTGGCGTTGGAGGCTACAACGCACCGACCGTGGATGGAGTTGTCTTTGCCGAGAAGATTCGCTGGGGTGTCGACCACGTTCTGTCGGTAGAAAAACAGCGCAAAGCCGCGATGCCTGCATCGATTTTCGTCGTCACGGGTACGCGGTACGGCTACAAGGAAGACACGACCTGGACTTTGGCCTCGTGGCCAACCAAGGAAGCAGCCGAAGCCCATGTCAGCTTTCTGGAAGCGAAATTACAGGAAGCTGCGGATCAGGTGGCTGAAGGCTGTACGACCGGCCTTGATTACCCAGACCGCGAGAAGATAGAGGAATTGATGGTCGAGCACGACAAACAGCTTGAATTGGGAACCAATGGTGCCGGGTGGTCAGTTGAAGAGGTGCCGCTCCGAGTCGATGTCAAATCCTTCGTCATTATGGAGCAATCGGCAGGATGAAGTTGCTCTTCTGCCCGCACTGCCAGGACGTGCTCAAATTGCGTTTCGAGCAGCGTACCTGCGAGTGTGGTAAATCATGGGGCCGTTACGAAGACGAAGAGCACGCCCGAATCGGCGGCGCTGCCGTTCCCTTGGGTATCGGCAATCGGAGCCTTGTGGATGCGCTGGAAAGCCGCCCAGCAGACGGGAAGGGAACAACTTTCCTCGCCTTTGTAATCCCCCTTCAGTCGCCGTCAGTAACGGATGAAGGGCACGGTGCGACGCTGAAGTTTCGCGGCTCCAAGACCCGGACGCTTGAAATGATGGAAGCCCTACTTGGAGAGGGACGATGAAAGCGCTCTCCATTTGGCAGCCGCACGCATCCTTGCTGATGTCCGGCCTGCATAAGCCCTATGAGACTCGTTCCTGGAAACCGTGGGCCAATCTGATCGGCCAGCGTATCTGGATTCACGCCGGGAAGGCGACGGACGATCTCGAAGAGATGATGGAATATCTCTGCGCCAGAGCCGATGGAGGCCCGTTCGATCCTGCGTGGGAAGCGTATCGGGAAGCCTTGAAGCAGATGGGGTTTGGTCATCTGAAGGAAATGCCTCGTGGTTGCCTGCTGGGCACGGCAGTTCTCGCAGGCTTTTTGCCAACAGAGAAACTGGCCGAACCGGGATATTTCGGCAATTTCGGGCCAGGCCGTTTCGCGTGGCATTTTGTTGAACACGATCCGCTAGCATCACCGATTCCCTTCACCGGGAAGCAAGGGTTTTTTGAGGTGCCCAGCAACATCGTTGAAAGCATCCAACCAGCATGATCAATTTTCTGCCTTGCCCCTTCTGTGGTTCAACACGTATTGGCTGTCACCATGGCCGATCCGGTCGAAAATCAGGCTACCAGTGCATGTGCCTGGATTGCAAAGTGAAGCAAAGCAGTAGCTATCACGACAGCCCGGAGGCTGCTGCCGCTGTCTGGAATGCCCGCAAACCGCTCAGTGGTTCGCAGACCCGCTGGCCTCCGGTCGCGTTTGGCGCTCACCGTTATGGCCGCTGGGGCTATATCTGGCACACGGAAGATGACGTTGCAGGCTGGATTCGCACATCCAATCAGCAGATTCCCGATCCCAACGCGCACTGGCATGGCCCGGTAGCACTGTTTGACGACATCGAGGCGCTGGCTGATGAAGTTGAACTCAAGCAAGCCTGTATCGCTGGCATGCAAGACCAGATGTCCAAGTTGGCATCTCGGTTGGAGCATTGCCAACAATGGTATGCCGCTCGTTTCGAGCGCCTTGGTGACTTGGCCAGGACGCTTCCGGAGCCGACTCAAACGCAGCTTTTCAACATCATGGCCAATGGCTCTGCGGATTGGATGGAAACACCTTCGTATATGGGCATGCTGACCATGTACGAGCGCCAGCGCGATGAATTCGAGAAGCGTGCCGACAATCTTGGTGCCATGCTGGGCCGGATGACCCATGCCACGCGCCACGCTGACGATCCCCGGATTGTCGAAGTGCGAAATGCGGCGATTACGCTGATCCGCAAGCTCGGTGCGTCAAACCCCCTCAGAGCACCATAAGGTTCCAGCAATGGCTGATAAACATCAAACCATCCCCGAAGTCGATCAGGTGCTTGCTCGACTGCGCCAGGTGGGCGACAACTCGATTACGCTCTCTCGGGATGATGTCCGATGGCTACTGGCAGAAATCGATGGTGGTCGGGAAGCCTTCGGCGCTGTCGTTCAGAAAAAGAACGGACTGGAGCAACAGGCGAAACAGATGCGGCGCACCATTGACGATTTATCGGCCTTGTTGCGGAAGAAAAATTGACGATATAGAAGGCGAGAAACAATGAAATACGCACTCCAAAAGCTTCCCAACGGCCAGACCCAGATGGTTGATGCCAGCGGTAATCCGCTCAGTGGCGCTGACGCAGATCGTCCGATCCTGCATATTCTGCCGAAGCTGTGGGTTCCCGCCGAAATCCTTGGACGCCCGAACAAGCGCTTTGATGATGGGCTGATGTGCGAGGAAATCATCCTGACGGTGACCTCCAGTCTCCCGATTGATGTGATGCCGGAAGGCGGGATCGAGATTCGGCAGCCGTATCCAAATCGGCGCTATTTCGTTGGTGGCTCGAAGTTGATCCGCAATGGCTGGATTGTGCCAATCCCTGCGGACGTAACTGAGTTCGACATCGAATTTCAGTGGCACATCGAAAGCGCCGCCATGTGGCGTGTCTATCCCAAGGATGACTGGGAGGTTCGCCATCTCATCCATATCAAGCTTCACCCCGGCAAAGGGATTACCTATTCCATGGATGGCTCCTGCTGGCCGGAGCGTGAAGGCCCGGCCATGCGTATTACCCCCGTTTCCGTGCTGGGATTCGAAGAGGAAGACCAGATTGATCGGGAGCGGCGTCAGATCATCAAGGATTGCGATCTGATCTACACGGACGGGGAACTCCAAGGCGAACTGGCGGGCTACTTCCTGGAAGAGCAGGTGGACATTACGGGCATTCCGCTGGAACACGCTTGGAGCATCGACGCCTTCCAGGAAGAGCAGCTTCATGAAGTGCGGCAAACAGCCATTCTCACCCACGACATCGAGGCGCACCGGGCCAATGGCCCTGTTGAGATGCCTGCGGAACTGTTTCTGCGGGCAATCGATCATGCGGAGAAAGTGGCGTTTGGCAAGAAAAGCAAGTTTGCCAAGACGATTGCCGGGGTGCCCGGAGGTATGGAACAGCATCCAGCCATGAAGCTTCTCTGCGACTGGTGGGAATCCGTCCGGCACGAGGGCGAACCGTTCAAGCCAGGCATGGCCATGCCCTTGGTGCGCGTCCGCGATGACGGCGATTACTGGTGGGGTGACCGTGAGGTTCCCAACTCGCCCGTCAACGGTTTCAACCCCAGCGGGCGTGATGCAGCCCGTATCGGTGACCAGATTCTCGTGCTCTTCCAAGCCAAGCAGGAGAATGCCGTTTTCGACAATGACGGCATGACGGTATTCCTGCCAAGCGGGGAGCAGTTCAGCACCATCGGGATCGACAAGGAACAATTCCTGAACGGCGAATCGGATGAGGCTTGGGCCTGCCTGAATGCGCTGGCGTCCTTCCGCGTCCGCTTCCCCTTGGCATGGGAATTCCTGAACAAGTCAGGAGGTGAATATCGGATGGCCGAACGGGCTAAAGTCGCTCAGCCCGTGGCGCTCCCGGAAGGATTCAAGCCTTGCCAGAACTGCGGCGGCATGCCTGTGATTACCGAAGACCCAACCGGCAAGTTCGGGAGCCGCTACCTTTTGACGTGTGGTGACCATGTTTCCATTGGCGACGACACGCTTGAAGGTATCCGGCAGGATTGGGAATTCGACTTCGATGCAATGGAAGATATGCTGGAAGGGACGCCCAATGACGGCGGAGGCCAGTAATTCATGCTGGTACGCGCCAAGGAAAGTGTCGTCGAGCTATTCTGCGAGCACTGCCAGACCGTAGAGCCGGTCAAGAATGGGCTTACCCCTACTGGTTTTCTGCGGAAGTTCAACGCCTTTCGGCGGCACCATGACCAGCAATGCCGGTACGTAGCCGAACGTGACGTTGCCATTGAGAAATCCATCAAGGCAACGGATAACGTGATCAAGTCCGTGTCTGGCATCGACGTAGCACCGGACATTAAGGGCACCCGTGTAGACCCCTATTACGACCGGGCAAAAGCTGTTGTGCTTGAGCATCGCCGAGCGTCCATTTCGCTGGTGCAACGACATCTTCAGATCGGCTACAACCATGCTGCGCGGCTAGTAGATGCTATGGAGGGCGACATTCTTGGAAAACCAGGGCCGCAGGGCATCCGCCCAATACTGCCTCAGAATTCCACATGCGGCGAGCATTGATAAATAAACGCATTGCGTATATACTGACGTTATATTAAACGGGAAGGAAGAGACTGATGCTTACGCTGACTGTTGCGGAAATCAAAGACCTGGCGGAATGTGCAGGGCTGGTACTGAAGGAAGACTGCTTGCCGGATGAGGATGAACTGGAAACAGAAATCACCATCATTCCGTGCCCTGAGAGTGGTGTACTGGACGATGACGGCAAGCCCACGCATTACGCCCACATTGCCTATTTCGCCGAGTATCCGGATGAAGGCAGTTATCCGTTGGGCAACGAAATTCAACCATCAGCCGAAACTATTGGCCGAATGATATTGGCCGATTTGAAGGAAGTGGTGAAGCACACACACGGGGCGGAAAACAAACTCCCTGCCTTCTCGTTCTCCACTTCATCGAATGGCCGCGACCTTAGCCAAGAAGAAGCCTTTGAAGCAGGGAAGAATGTTGCGCTGAATGCCTTGGAAAATTCTCCGCATCCGCTTGCTGTAATGGATGAACTCTGCAACTCCGAGGCGGAGACCGCTTACGCTATGGGCTGGAACTCCATCTGGGCAAGCCCGGCGAACAAGGCGCGTGCCCACACGGCACACCTCGATGGCCGCCCAGAAATTGACATGGAAGATGTCCTGAAGCAGAGGGTTGCTGATGGGCGGCCTATTTATGTGACCGGCGCACCGCAGTCTGGCGTACTGGACGCGGTTACTCGCATTGCAGAGCAGTCCGCAGCCGAAACGGGCAAACCGGCAAAGATTATCCAGTTTGTTGAGCTAGCGCCTTTCCCAGAAGGCGCTGTGACGCTGAATCCGGTTGCGGCCTTTATCGATGAACCAGATGCCTGTATGGAAATGCTGATGCGAGGCGCTGGGGTCAGTTATCTTGCCGTTGAACCTTACGATCTAGCGAAACAGAAGGGGCTGGAAGCCGCTAAGTGCAATCCGGTGAGTATCAAGACGCTTGTCGATGCCTGGTACAACGAACCCTCACTGGCCGATCTTGCGATGGCAGTCGAGCGGGCTTTCTTGCCTAAATAAACGGAGGGGCTGCATGTGTAATTTCCAACATGGAACCATTGAATGCCGGGGAGACGGCTACTGCTGGAATGCCGACTGTGACGGATTCGATCCGAACGACCACTCTTTGCCTTGCCCGGCCTGCAATACGAAAGCCTGGCTTGAGCAACAGAAGGAAGAAGCTGAAACCTGCATCTCGTTCAGCGGCATCGACTCCGGCACGGGTGTCGACATCTGGGAAAGTGCAGTACGGGTTGCCCGGCGGGAAAATCACGAAGGCGTGGAAGCGTTGCTGCGGGAGATTGGCGAGGTCAATGCCTTGTACGAGGATGAGCAGGGTGAGACGCAAACCAAGCGCTTCGTCTATCCCGGCCAAGGGATGTCCGTTCTTGCCGACTCCCTGCTAAGCCAGACGCCGGGTGCCGTGCCCATGATCTTCGACGTTGGCCCGAGCTTCAACGAGTGCATTATTGCTCCGTCTGGCTCTGGCATGTCCGGTCAGTTCGACAAGCTGGCCAAGTGATGAGCAAGCTTCCTACTCAGGCCCCAGTCCCGACGTTCTCGATGCAGCCCGTCAAATATGAAGACGGCAGTTGGGGTGTAACCGTTCAGGTGACTGGCCTAGCCAGCGAGCAACAGGCCGAGGCTGCGATGCAGCACATGCAGAAGTTGTTCTGCGGCGCCCAAATCAACGAAAACTAAGGATCAGACGTATGTTCGGAGCAGGCAGGAAAACCGCAGAACTAGAACAACGCATCAACGACTATCATGCAGCGCTCCAGCGGATTGCTCAGCACGTCGGGGTGGCTAGACATCAATTGCCGCCTGATCGCCTTGCTACAGCGATTTGTGATGGCATTGATGCCCTGGTCGGCAAGGAACCGCCGAAGGCATCCGCACCGGGCAGCGAAAGTCGCTCCATCACGGCCAATATTCGCAAGATCAGACTGAGCGGGGCCGTGGATATTGTGGTTCGACAAGGCTCTGAACCGAAGATGGAAGTCTTCTCCAACGACGCCAACGATCTTCCCAAGATTCTGACGACGGTTTCCTGTGACTGCCTGACGGTCGACAACGAACCGATGATGATCATCAACAACGGTGGAAGGGTAACGCAAATCATCTCGGGCAATGGCAACACACAAATTGCCGGTCGAGATTACTTCGAAGGTGGATCAATCCACATCGGGCGCAACTTTGGCAAGGTGATCGGCAATGGTGGCAGCATGGAACAACGCACTGGCCCGCTCGGCTTCCGTGTTGAAGTAACGTTGCCCAACGTGGCCAGTCTGCGTATCTCGGGCGCAGGGAATGTCACCTATCGGGACATCGACCAGGACGAACTGAGTCTCGATGTTTCGGGCGCGGGCACCATCGAAGTCACCGGCAAGGTCAATCGCCTGGAAGCGGATGTGTCCGGCGCTGGTGATATTGCTGCCTACCTGCTTTCTGCCACCCATGGCCGCTTGCGCGTATCAGGGGCAGGCAACATCAAGGCGACCGCTACAGAATCCGTTGTGGCCCGCGTGTCGGGCGTCGGCAAGATCAAGATCGCAGGCAATCCGCCGCAGCGCGATACCGATGTCTCCGGTATGGGCAAGATCAAGTTCGTCGATGGCAATTTCTGATTGATGAAAGTCATTTCCGAACGTATTACCCAGCCTACGCCGACCGAAGTTCGGATTGCTCGGGAACACGCTGGGCTGACCCAGGCGCAGGCTGCTGAATTGGTTTCTACGGCCAAGACGAAGCCATATCGAACTTGGTCTGGATACGAGACTACTGACACTGAAAACGTGAATGCCAGGGCGATCCCTTTGGCAACGTGGGAACTCTTCTTGTTGCTGACCAACCAGCACCCTTCCATGAAGCTGTCTTTCCGCCGTGGCGGAAAATCAGGCGCTGAATGAACGTATCAGACCTGTCCGAACTCCTAGACCGGATTGCTCGCGTTGATGGGCGGGTGAAGCTGCTCGCGCTAGATGGGCAAGCAGTCGCCAAGTTATCGTCAATGGTTGTCTGGGCTTATCGAGACCGCCGCTCCCTTCAAGCTACTGTTCGGTTTGGCGATACTGAATTCAGGCCGCAAAACATCAACAAGGCTGTTGTGATCAACTCCGGCAGCACGATGTTCGACTTCGAAATCAAGTCCATCATGCTCGCCTTACTGCACCTCGGTTTGCAAGAAGGTGGCACAACTTACAAGTGGAACTCTGTCTCCCAGCGAGTCAGAACGCTCAACCGGTTTGCCGGATATCTCATCAAGCGCGGGGTTAGATCGTTCCGTGACTTCGAGACGATGGAGCTACTGCGGCTTCGGACGTTGATGCTGGGTTTTATGCTTGCCGGTGAGGATCACGGCGGTTTGAGTGCCCAAGAATGTTCCTCCGGTTACAAGACATTCCGTGACGCCCTGAAGCATGTTGCAGACTATGGGCTGGTCATCAGAAGCGATTATCGTGACCTGTTGGACGATCTGACCCTTGGTGCTATCGACAAGCACGAGGCAGAAGCACGCCTGCGCCATCCAATCATCCCCACAGGCGTAATGAAATCCCTGATCGCAGAGGCAGACGCCTATATCAAGGAAGCCGGTGCCCAGCTTCAAGAGCTTGAAGCCCTGATGCGACTGACAAATACAGCCATCCCAGGCAGTCCAGTAAAAGAAGTCCGCACGGTCATCCCGTCGCGGCAAAGGGTAGCGCACGCCCGGCTCAGTAAATTGATCCAGCGCTACTTCAAGGATCTTCCTCGACATGTCTATATGCTGGTGCTCGCCTTTACCGGCATGCGAGACAACGAGGCTTTTGCGCTTGAGACCGGCAGCGCTGGAAAGCGGAAGGAGAACGGCGAGCAACTATTCTTCGTCAAGAGCATTCTGTCCAAAACGGATGACAACACTATCGAGCTGGACTGGGTAGCAAACGAATTGACCTATGAAGCCATTTCGCTTCTGAGTCGGATCAACGAATTGTTCTACGAGCGTGCCCGGTTCTTTCTTGAGCATCTGAGCGACCGTCTCACACCGGAACAGCACCATGAATTAGAGCTTGGCCTGTCGGATCGCCGATTGTTCGGCATCCGTATGACTGCCTCAACAACGGCATTCATTTGGACAGGCACCGGGAGCGACTACAACGTGATGCTCTCTCTCCGGAAATACCGAATCCCTGTCACCCGCGCTGACATTGCCCAGTTGGAGCGCATGGAGTGCAACTACCAATCGGTGTCGGCAAACAGTGGCAGCCGGGGCGTTCCCTACGAAGAGGGCATTTGCTTCAATCTATCGCCACATCAGTTCCGTCATACCTTTGCATGGTTCATCATCGCCAATCGCCTTGGCGATATCGATGACATCAAGTACCAGTTCAAGCACCTCAATAGGGCCATGACCCTTGTCTATGGGGAACGCGGCTACAAATCGCTGAGCGAACTGAAGGAGTGCATTGAGTTCTTCGAGACGTTCGTAAATCAAAAGTCCATCGACGACATTGTTCAATCTTCGGTTGAGGGCCAGGTGGCCGGTGGCGGCGGTGAGCGCCTGGTCAAGCTACTCAAGGGGCTGAATGGTGGCCAGGATGAAGTTGTCTATGGCGCAGAGCATCAAGCCCACTTCCATAGCGCAAAGGATGTCGTTGCCTTTGCAACTCGGCACAGCGAGTCGATTCGAGGGCTTCCCCACGGGTATTGCACCAAGGGGCCGTCCTGCAAGATCAAGAATGCGGCTGATCCCTCGCATTGTTTGTACTGCGACACCTACTTCGCCACACCAAAGCACCTTCCGTACTGGAAGACCATCAAGGCCAACTGCGAGACAAAGCTGGATCGGATCGCGGCAATGCCCGATACCGCCCAAGGTCAGTTCGCAGCCTTCAGGCAGGTTCTCGAAGACAACCTGTTTGCCGCCAACAAGATCATTGGCAGGCTATTGCCGCCGACTCAAGACAACCAGAGGGCAAGCTAATGGACACCCGCGAACAAATCGAGCAAGCCATCAAACAGATGCTGGATGCAGGGGAAAGCATCAGTATCAGCGCTGTCGCAGAGAAATGTGGCGTATCGCACTCCCTCATCTACAACCGCTACCCTGACCTCAAAGAGAAGATCAAGGAACTGAAATCCGGTCAGAAGGCGCGTCAGAAAACTGAGAGCGACGAAGCCTTGATCTCTACCCTGCTGGCCAAGAACAAGGCTCTGCAAGAGAAGGTGAAAACCGAAAACAGCGGACAGGCGGAGGAAGCGTTCAAGTCCATGCTGTCACATGTACAGCAGGTGTATTCGATGTACGACCAGTTGCTCGATGACCGTAACAAATTGGCCGAACGACTTGGGCGCGGGCAGTAACAAACCAGCAAATCACCCCATCCAAAACATCACAAAAGCCTGATTTTGACCATCCAAAGTGTTACTCACTGCAAAGCCAGTAACGGCGCGGGAGTAACACTTTTTGCCCCTCCCCTAGAGGGCGTTGGCCGAGCGGAAAGTGCTGTTCGCGCCGGGAATCTGGCGAAGAGAGCAGAATCAGCAGAACAGCTTGTCCAGACCAATGCCGATGGCAACGTTGCCATCGCGCCCATCATCGAGTGGTCGTATGACGAAGTGTTCACCTACCTGGGCATGTGCAGCAACGGCCTGGAAGAGACCTACTCCGACTTCAAGCGCGTCATCGAGATCTACCGGGAAGCAAGCGGGGAATGTGTGATCGCCGGCTCGGATGGCAACCGTACCGCCTCGGCTTGCGGTAGCCGCACGGGTTGCTACACGTGCCTTGCCGTCAAGAACGATCGCAGCATGGACCAGATGGTTCAGGAGCCCCACAACGCCTTTATGCGCCCCCTGGCGGCCTTCCGGCGCTTCTTGGCCAACACCTTCCACGACCTCTCCCGCCGCACTTGGGTCGGCCGGACGATCGACGAAAACGGGTACATCCGATTTGCCGTTGATGGCTACAGCCCGGCGATGCTGCAGGAGTTGCTTCGCTACGCCCTGACCATCGACATCGAGGAGCGCGAGGCGGCCGCCGGCCTCGGTATCGCCCCGCGGTTCCAGATCGTGTCCATGGAGGCTCTTCTGGCGATCTCGGCTCACTGGTCTTTGCAGGGTTTCGCCCTCCCCTACTCGGGCTTGAAGATCTATCGGGACATCGAGCGCGGTGCCCGCTACCCGGTACCGGACGTACCGGAAGCGCCGAAGGTAGCGATTCCCCCCGCTCGTTTTATCCATTGCGGCCGAGGATGGGACGAGGGCCACGCATGGATGTATACCGGTTTACGTGACGTGATGATCGACGCCTTCGGTGGAGAAGGCTGCATCGGTCACCGGGAGATTGTCTCCAAAGGACACCAGCGGACCATCATGGACGTGGCCAACAGCGAGATGTTCTCGATCGACGCCGAAGGCGCGGCCATGTTCATGCTCTTCGAGCTGGACCGCGTGGTGGATGACTGGCATGGCCCCAATGCACGGCCACTCCTGATGGAGGGCCATCACGTCGCCGGCGTCGAGTACCGCAACTACGTCAGCTACGGCTTTCTCTCTGTCGCCAAGGGACAGGAAGGGAAGATCGACGAAATCCTTCGCCGGACTGCATGGCGCGAACGCCTGGGCTTGGCGGGCTATCAGTATGAGCATGCGCGGGCGCTGGCCATGTCGGTGGAGGCGCCGGTCCCCATCATTCCCAGCCAGGAGGAAGTGCTGGCCAAACAGAGGAACGAAATCAAGGCGCGGCGGGAAGCAAAGCGTCAGCAAATTGCACAGCAGCGCATGTCCCTTGCGGACTTGCATCGTGACTGGGCTCCGGATGTGTCGTGGCGGCGCCTGGTGCAGCAGGGAAAGCTGAAGATGCCAGCAATTCCGCGCACCAAAAATGGGCGCTTGGTGTTGCGCCACCTGATCACTCGCTATGCTTTCCTGTCATTTTTGCAGGAAAATCCCCTTGTTATGCAACGGGTTCGTCATTTTCGTACTCGCCGGCGCAATTCCGTCACCCGTGACCTGTTCGGAATGGCGGCATGAGCGCAATTTGGCCCCTGAAGCAGATCCGAGAAATCCGAGAAACGCTGTTGGCATAAGCCTACACTCTGCCCATCAGGAAACACGAGATAGACCATGACCGAGCAAGTGACCGAGCACATCGACCTGAGCAAGTATTCCGATGAAGACCGCGCAGCGATCGAGGCGATGCAGGAAGAGATTAATCTGGCCTCTACGGTCGCCATCACCAATTTCTGCAATGTCTCATCGGCCAGCGCGGGGATTGAGGCTTTGTCGTCCGCCATGGAGCAGGCCCCGACCAGCCTCCTGGCGGGAAAGATCGCGGAAATTGTCGCGAAGCTCAGCGAGGCTGATCCGCGCATCGTTGCGGAAAAGCCGGGCTGGCTTGCCCGGGTTACCGGATCGGCCCTGGAGGGCAAGGTGCGGTATCAGGTGTCTCGGAAGGCGGTCGACACCCTCATCGAAGAGGCCGATCGTTTGTCCGAACATGTTGTGTCCCTAGTGGGCAAGTTGGAGGAGATGATGGCGGCACACGCCAAGGAGTCCCGCCAACTCGAGCTGAAGATGGTCGCAGGCAAGCTCTATCTCGAGCGCAACCCGGATGCGGGGCTTCCGCCGGCGGGTGAGATCGCCTTCGACAATCCGCGGGAGCGTTTTGCCCGCAGGCTCGCCAGCATGGCCGCCCTCTTCAGCTCCAACGAGATGAGCCTGACCCAGATGAAGCTGACCCGGGCCCAGGCCATCGACATGGTTGAGCGTTTCCATGAGATCAGCAGCGTCTTAGTCCCTGTGTGGCGTCAACACACAATGGCGCTGGTGTCTTCCATCAAGAATAGTCCTGAAGCGATCACCGTGGCGGCAAAGGCCCACGAATCGCTGATGACCAGTCTCTCTGCATTGAAAGGATCTGCCCGATGAACACCGTTACCACCCAATCTGCTGCTGACCCGAAGGTCGGCAATCTGGTCGAAACCGCTGACCAAACGCTCCCCGCTGTGCTCGATGCCGAAACGCTGAAGGCCGTTGGCCTTTCCCAGAGCGACTTGCCGGCCATCACCGGCCTCGCCGCCAAGATCGATTCCCGCAATCCGATCAGCGTCGCCGAGTTCGGCCGCGATGTCGCCGATCACACGTCGCGCTATGCGGACACGCTGCTTGAGCAGGTTCGCAGTTCCGATCTCGACGAGACGGGCACCAAGTTGAACCAGGTGGTGCTGGCTGCCAAATCGCTCAATCTCAGCGCGCTGTCGGACAGCCGCTCAAAGATCCCCGTCATCGGGCGCTTCATCGATCGCATGAAGCTCACCAAGGACAAGTTCGTCCAGCAGTTCAACACCACCAAGGAACAGGTCGACAGCCTGCTCACAGAGGTCTCCAAGACTCAAACTGGCCTCTCCACCCGCGTGCAAAGCCTCGACGAGATGTTCGATGCTGTGAAGGAGGAATATCGTCTCTTGGGCCTGCATATCGCTGCCGGCCGCATGAAACTCAACTCCCTGCGGGATGAAGCGGACGCCATGCGACTTCGCGACCTGTCACCGGCCGAGGTGCAGGAGCTTAACGATCTGGAAACGTTGGTCTCGAACCTCGACAAGCGCGTCGGCGACCTGCAAGCGCTTCAGCATTCGGCACTGCAGTCCCTGCCGATGATTCGGATGATCCAGGCCAACAATCACATGCTGGTCGACAAGTTCCACACGATCCGAGAACTGACCGTGCCGGCATGGAAGCGCCAGTTCATGCTGGCCCTATCGCTCAACGAGCAGCAGAATGCGGTCCAGCTGGCGGACTCGATTGACAACGCGACCAACGAATTCCTGCGTCGCAACGCCGAACTGCTGCACAAGAACTCGGTCGAGACGGCCAAGGCCAACCAGCGCCTTGTCATCGATGTCAGTACCCTGGAGAAGGTTCAGGCCACGCTGATCTCAACGGTGGAAGACGTCATCCGCATTCAGCAGGAAGGCGTCCGCAGCCGGCACGAGGCCGAGGCGAAGCTGCTGACCATGCGATCCGAGCTCGAGGATCGATTGGCTCGCCGTCTGCCGGATAAAACGGCCGCCTAAACCCTCTCAAGACGCCCCCAAGTCGACGGACTGATGGTCAGAAATGACCGTCAGGGTCCATTCCTACGCCTAACCCCCCCGAAACGGCTGCATTTCGCTGTCGGCATATCGGGCGTCGCATGCAATGATCCGTCACGCGAAAACGCTGTAAGCGGTTCGCGATAAAGGAGAAATATCCATGAGTGACGCATTTTCCACTGCCATCACCCAGTCGGAAGACACTTCCGGCGCAATCGAAGAACTAAAGTCTCGCGGCATGCGCATCCGAGACCGTGGTCTTCGGGTGCTTGGCGTTGCTGGCGCTGCGGCTGTGATGGCTGTGGGCGCCCTCCTACTTTACATGAACATCGAGCCGATGTCGGCTTTCACGACCATCGATCTTCCGGCTTTGAGTGAGTCGGTTGCCAGTATCACGTCCGGGCCGGGCGGCATGACCAGCCCCTTCAACACGGTATTTGATTCGCTACGAGGCATTCTGACAGGAGCGTTGCCGAAGGCGCTTGCTGTTGGGGCAATCCTGATCAGTGGGATTGTCGGCGTCGCCAGCGGAAGAATCTCTACCGCGCTGACAGGCCTCATGATGGCTTTCCCCATCCTGTTTTTGCCGACGGTGCTCGATATCGTCGCCCCCGGCGGTGGTTCGCCCGCTGGACAGCAGGCGAATGGCAATAGCTTCCTCCATCAGTTGGTCGAGGAAAAACGCTACAAGGAACTGACGGCCGCGGCGGGAGAGTTGATGCCATTGGAGCAGGCCGCCTACGTCAAGGCGCAGATCGCCTACCTGACCAAGGATGGTGACACCCTCAAGGAAGAACTGGACACCCTCGCCACCGGCAAGCTGGAAAAATGGGCACCCAACTGGGAACGCATGAATGTCCTCGAAACGGAGGCATTTGGTGCCCCGAAGATCAAGGGGACGGTTGCATTCGCGGATGACGTCTATAGCAGGATGGCGACGCGCCAGAAAATTTATGGCAGCAGTGGGGCCCTGGCCATTGTCGCCGGTATTATTGGCGGCGCTCTCTTTGGCTTCGGCATGATGTTGGTGCGACGGGCCCGTCGCCTGGAAGAGATGCTTGGCCTCAACCGTAAGGAGGAGGCCCAGTCGGTGCCCGCCCTGGAAGACGTGCGCAGCAAGCCGCTCGAATTCGAGAAGATCGAAAAGCCCGAATGGGTTCCTGCCTGGCAACGTCCGGTGCAGTCGTTCACTCGAGAGCCGGCAGCATCCCCAGCCCCCGTCGAGAGCAGTGGGCCGTCCATGGTCGACGGGCTGTTGGTGGGCGCAGCGGCTGGGATGGTTGCTTCGGCCATCCTGGATGACGATCGCCCCTCTCGCCACTCGTCCGACTGCTCTTCGACGTTCTATGTCCCGGCTGACAGCTCGCCAGTCAGCAGTTCGATCGACAGCGGTTCGGGTGGCGATTGCGGTGGCGGCGGGGGTGATTGACATGAAAGCTACCGCCGTTCTTCCTCTTGTTGCAGGCGTAGCGTTCTCCCTGGTGCTTTCCGCTCCTTCGTTTGCTGGTAGCGTGAGTGCGGGGCGCTCGGTGAGCGTCAGCCGGCCTGTCAGCTACAGCCCGGCCAGGGCGTCATACGCTGGTGCTGCCGCCAAGCCAAGCTCCGCTTCGCGCGCTTCAACGAACTCGGCACCCGCCGCTACTTCCCGCGCGCCAGCCTCGGTCGCCAGTGCGGCACCGACTTCGACCCCAGCCAGACAAGGATCCTCCTCTGGCTCCTTCTGGACCCCCTTCGTCCTGGGTTACATGATGGCGCCGAGTGGAAGCCATGCCGCTTCCTCTACGCCAAAGCCTGCCCAGGGAAACGCGGCACCATCCCAAGGTTCAGTTTCAGCTCCGGCGCCGGCCGCAGCCGCGGTTGACCCAAAGGCAAGGACGGGCCCGTTTGCCATTGATGTTCCCGAAAGCGAACTGCTCGATGGTGATTGCAAGATCCGGCCGGCCGCCCAAGAGTTCATCAAGGGTTCCAAGATCGACCATTCTGTGGTGTTCCTCGCAACGCCCGAAAGCGGCCGGTGCGGCAAACTCCGCGAACGCCTGGCCGGGCAGGTTTCTCCGGCCATCCTGGTCAAATCTGATACCGACCACATCGTTCTCTCTCGGATGATGAAGCAATGAGCGAATCCATCATGAATCCGCGGCTCCTCACGCTGTTGCGATTTGCCAAGAGCGAGCGTTCCGGATCGACCTGGCGCGATGTCGCGCAAGCCCTGGGCGACCTTTACCACCCCGAAATGCGCCTCGCGGACGTGATCCATCACCTGGTCGCCGCCTACTCGGAAGTTCTGTGCGAGCCGCGGTTCGTGGTTGGACGTGGCGGCATGGCGTCCGAGGAATTGCTGCTCGCCCCAATCAAGGGTTATCACGCCATCGACCTCGCCGGGCCGCGGACCCTCGACACCACCTATACCGTTGAGCAGTTCTACAACGCCTTCGTGATCCACATTCTGGGCCAACTAAGTATCACCAGCATCGGATGGTGCCGCGATTGGTTCGACGGCACATCCCCTTCTCTCCCCCCTTTGGAGTCCATCCATGTCTGATTTCAACAAGCCCGTAGTTGCCCAACCTGGTTCGGGCATGTCTTTCCTGGCCAACGCCCTCGCGGACGCTCCTGGAGCGAAGCTCGTTGTGGTCGACGTGGGGCAATCCAGCGAAACATTCCTGTCCGCCCCTCCGCGCGCTGGTATGTCGGTACTGCACAACCAGCAGCTGTGGAAGGAAGCCACCGATGGTGCGCAGCTGGCCAAGAAGGTTGCGAATACGCTTCGCGACAGCATCAACGCGGCCTTCAAGACCTTGAGCGACATCGTGGTTGAGGAAGTCCTGCTCACCTTCCACACAAAGTCCGGTAAGGACCTGCTGATTAACCCCTTCGACCAAGCATCGATTGATGCTGCCAAGGCGGAGGCTCCCGGGGAGGGGGTCGGCCCCGCAATCTCGGCGCACCTGGTCGGATTGATTGGTCGAGGGCTTGTTACCGACGCAGGCCTCCTGCCCGCCGAATACCGCCATCTGTCGGCCCTGATCGGCACGACAACCGCACAGGCTGAGGCTGTGCTGGCCAACTGCAGCACATCGATCCACCTGACGGGAAGGTCCTGAAAATGGCTGAGATCGCTCTTTCGATATCGCAAGAACAGGAAGCCGCTCTGCGGCGCGACTACGACCACTTCTGCGAACTGCTGAACAATACGGTTACCGCTACCACCGCGCCGACATTCGAGCAGTATGTCGTCGCCAAGCTGACCAGCAATACAGAAGAGGTTGCAGATCAAATGGTCCAGTCGATCATCACATCCGGCGCCTATCGCTACCTCGACAGGTGGTTCAAGGGCCGCTTTTCCTCTTTCGTAATAACCCTGCTTCGCCTGTTGCGCCCTGCTGGGTACGGTTTCGTGCGCAGCAGGGAGACCAGCGTCGAGGCACTTGCCAAGGGTGCTGCATGGCTTCTCGACGCCCTCGAAGCCGAATTGGGCACTCCTATCCCACCGGAAGCGCGCGAGGAACTGCTACACGACATCCCCTGCAGTGCGTTTTGCGTCGACACACTCTTCCCCAACGAATCGATCGGACGGCTGTTCCATGTATCCGAGCAGTACCTGCGGGAGTGCTACACGCAGTATTCCCAGACTCTCAACGAACGAATCCTGCTCAAAGCCGAACTGCTGATCGAGTTCCTTTCCGAAACGCCCGAATGGCAGGGCGTCTGGGTTGAAGACTGGCGGCGTCGCTTCCATGACGTGCGCGAAGAGCTTCGGCAACGGCGCGAATCCCGGATGTCCTGGGTGGACCGCCTGCTCAAGCGGGTGGTCGAGCATCGAGAGGCTGCCCTGTCCCAATAACGGGGAACCAAAAAAACCAAATTCCCTGTGGCCTGATGCGTAGGCTACGAGATGCAAGAGGCGTAAGGCTTCGCCCCTTCTAGGGAATCTTTTACTTCAATCTGACAAGGAGAATTTATGTCACTTCCTTCGCTATCGCCCGACCCCGGGAAGACGAAGATCGTTGGGCTGCGCATCGCAGCCGGTGCCGGGGTGCTGGGCATCCTCGCCCTGGCGGCGCCGCTCATCTGGGCGGCAGCCAGCGCCGGCGTCGGGCTGATCGTCCTGATCGTCCTCGGCGCCCTGGGCGTCGGCATCATGCAGGCCCTGCCACTGCTCGGCCAGAAATGGGAGAACAAGTTGCTGGCAGCCCGCAAGGCTGAAGCACGCCGGAACCCCATCGAGCAGCTACAGAACTTCCTGATGGAAAAGGCCAAGCGCGTTGCCCTCTTCAAGCAGGCCGTGGTCCAGATCGGCACCCAGATCAAAGGCCTCACCGACATGCTGGAAGACCGCAAGCGGACCAAGCCCGGCTATGACGCCTCGAAACAGGAGGCTGCTCTGGCATCCATGCGACAAGCCCATCAAGTGCTGGAAGCCAAATACCGGCGCGCTGAGGAAGCCTTGGGCCAGCTCAAGGAAGTAATCGACGACAAGCGTTTCGAGTGGTCGTTCGGCCAGGCAGGTCAGGCTGCGATCGCCCAACTGAACGCGGCATCTGGTGAAGACCTGCTCAACCAGATGCTCGCCGACGAGGCCTTCGCTTCTGTTCGCGACAACTTCAACCAGGTGTTCGCCGAGTTGGAATTGGAGGCCAGCAAACTCTCCAACCAGCAGCAACTCACCTTCGGCAGTGGAATGACCCTGGACCTGTCCGGTATCCACATCCCCGAACTGCAGACCGTCGCGAGGTAAGAACATGTTCTGGAAGATTCTCAAGTGGGGCGGCTCCGCCGCGGTGGTCCTGGTAGTGGTGTTCGCTCTCCTGAACGCCCCTTCTTCGCCTGAACAAACCCAGCCGACGCAGAACGACGTCTCGGCTACCAACAAGAAATTCAACTTCTGACAAGGAAATCTCTCATGCGCAAAAATCTATTCATTGCGGTGGCCTTGCTGGCCGCCTCCATTACCGCCAATGCCGCCAAGGTCGACGGCGCTCCCGCCCCCGAATGCGACGGCCTGAAGATCGCGACAGGCCCCGCCGGCAAGGGCTACAGCAAGGTCTTCGCCGACATCAAGAAGGCCTGCGGCAATGCGGTTCCTGTCTGCGAAGTGACCACGACCGGCGGCCTGGACAACCTCAACGCCCTCTCCACTAAGGATGCCGACGTCGGCATCGCTCAGGTCGATACCTGGGCCACGATGAAGAGTGGCGATGAAAACGTTGCTGGCCTCCAGGGTGTTGTTGGTCTCAACTTCAACTACCTGCACGTCGTCACCGCCGCCAGTGGCTTCCGCGTGGCCGGTGAGAAGAAGTTCGGCTTCCTGAAGGGCGACGATAAGACCGTGCTCATTCAGCGCTTCTCCGACCTCAAGGGGCAGCGTGTGGCACTGGTCGGCTCTGCACAGCTGCTCGGTCGCCAAATCGACCGTTCCATGGGCTACGGGATGAACATGGTCGATGTCGACACTGACAGCAAAGCCTTTGACATGGTGCGCAAGGGTGAAGTGGCTGCTGCCATGTCGGTGAGCGGTTGGCCCAGCGGTTCGATCGCCCCGCTGAAGCAGGATTCCGGTTTGACCTTGGTCCCCTTCGACGTGCCGGCCAACAACCCGCAGTACGTCGTTCGCTCGATCAACTACAAGGGATTGGGCGTGTACAACAACAACGCCCTGGCCGTGCCGAACGTGCTCTTCACCCGCCCCTTCAAGGGCGAGAAAGCGCAGGATGTATCCAAGCTCCGCCAATGCCTGGCGGAAAAGCTCCAGGAACTGCAGGAGGGCAATTACCAGCCGGCCTGGAACGAGATTAAGGCCCTGAGCAACGTCTACGACGTACCGAAGTTCGGCGGCAGCCAAACGGTCGCCGGCAAGGGCAAGAAGTAATCCCTCTCGACGCATAGTCCTTGGCCATGATCCGTTGTTGGGTCATGGCCAAATCACATCAGGAGAGCACATGAAAAATAAACCTCGCAATGCCCTCTGGCTGAGGGTTCTGGATCTGGTCACTGGTGGCGTGCTGGCAGGGAGTGTGTCTTACCTACTGACGGGCTCGTTCTCACCATTCCTGACATTGATGCTGCTGTCGTACCTGTACTTCGGAAAAACAAAATATGGCCCCCAAGGAGAATTGCTCAGCCTTGACGACGCCAAGGACTCTCTTGTGGCCAGCATCGCATGGCCGTACCTCGCGTGGAAGAAATTAGACAAGGAACTGCAGGAGCCTTCCTCGGCTACCTATGATGCTTTCGTCAACGATGTCCATGTCGGCACGTTAAGCGACACGGACTACTCGAAGATAAAGCGTCAGGTGTTGCGCGACCCGCGGCTCTATTTCGCCCAGGTGATGAATATTGGCTGGGTAGCCATCAAGGCGCTGGATACATTTTTCCTCGGTATCCCGATCCTGGCTTTCTGGACCCTATTTGCACTCGCTTGTTTCGAGCCGGAAGCCTACGGAACGATCATTGCGACCCTCCAGCAAGGCCCTGATTCGATCCGTGCAGCGGCCAACCAATACATGTGGATTCTCTTCCAGCTTTGGTTCGTCTCCCTGCTAATTCAAGCGGCCGTTCGTGGGCACCTCCCCGGTTTTACCAACGTGTTCGACGCTGCCACAACCCGATTTTTGCGGCGCCAACTCGGCGTGGCAGCCGAAGGGGATGTGGCTCTGCACCAGCAGGTGTTCATTCAGACCGCCCCCGGGCATCGGGTATGACGGTCCGCTCGGTTACTTTCATCAGCGAGGCATCAGCAGTTCGCCTGAAGCCGCTGCCAGGTGCCGCGATCATCTCCATCATGAACCCCGGAGAGGAGGCTGCACTTCTGGAAGGTTGGGAGCAGCTACTGCGGGTTAGCGTTGCCGATGCTTCCTATGACGAAAGGACTATCGCGTCCTATGGGCGCATGTGGGCGCTATCTTCTCGAGGCTTCCCAACCAAGGAACATGCATTGGCCATCCGGGCCTTCCTGGACCAACTCCCACCCAACATCGAAACACTGATCATTCACTGCGGCGCGGGGGTCAGCCGCTCCGGCGCCGTGGCCAAGTATGCAGCCGAACGATTCTCGACCCACTTCCCGTCTGAATACGACCGCTACAACGAGGCGCTGTATCGGCTGCTGGTCAATCCAGCAGTCTTTGATGATGCACTTGCGCTGATCCCGACGAAAAAGCTGTCTTTGGCGCGCAGGATCTGCGCTGCCATTGGAATCTGTTCAGCGCGCTGAAAGGACCGGCGTGATCAACGATATCGACTATCTCTCTTCCTCCCGTTTTGAAGCCATGACGGGAGATCCGCGAACCGCGGTAGTCTCAATCACCGATCCGGGTAGTTCCGATGCTCGCATTCCTGCCGGGTTCGGACCCACCCTTCGCCTGAAATTCGACGATCTCGACGAATCAAGCCTGGGCAGCGGATCTGTTGGACAGGTGTTCTCCCGCCTCGATGCGGAGGCGGTGGTGTCCTTCCTGGACAGCGTTCAAGGCACTCCTGACATTACCCGGTTGTTGGTGCATTGCGAGATGGGCCGGTCCCGGTCAGCAGCGGTTGCTTGGTACGCCCTGTCCTTTGGTGGTCAAATGACACGCGAGCGCCGCATCGACGGCATCAATCTGCTGGTGTTGAGAATGCTTGAGGACGCCGGCGGCAGGCGCCTACCCCGGCCAACGGGCATGCTGGTGTCAGCTGGCTTTAGTCTGTCCGGGAGGGATCGCTAGATCATGTTGAAGAAACTGGAAGCCATCGTCGGCGCGATTGGTTGCGCGACGGAAGAATTCAAGGCCAGCATCGGCCCGCTGCGCGGAACGCTGTCCGAAGACGAAGCGATCGCCTTGTTCAAAGCAAATCCGCTGCGCTGGTTTCGTGATGCCAGGGGTCCGTATCTCTGGTGCCAGCAGCTCACCAATGGCCGGGTTTATCACACCGACGACATAGGCATCTATGTTGGTGACCGGCCCATCGGCTACGTCGAGCGATTCTCGGTCACCAAAGACACTCGAACGGCCCGTATTGGGCACATTGCTGTCGCCAAGGGACTGGAAGGGAAAGGATTGGGGTACGTCATAGCCCACGCTTTGCGTCTCGGCCTGGTGGCGAATTACCAAGTCACGACCATCATCTTCGCGGAAGATCACACTGATTACGAGGCAGCCGGATACCCGGCTTTCTTCACCCGCCTTGGAGCCACAATGGTTGTTGAACAGGCTGGCTATCGTCCTGTTTGGCACTGGAAATAGCTTCCCCCAAAGGGGCATCGGGATTTTCAAGAATCCGCGGCGCCGGCCAGATAAGCTGTGTGCATAGGACATCATTAAAAAGGATGACAATGAATACCGCCATCTCTTCCCGATATTCGCCGCTCCAGAAACAGGCCCTGCAGTTCGCCATCTGCGATGCTGTGGTCAAGCGGACGAAATTTGGCAATCCCTGGGGCACCCGCAAACATCTGCCGAGCGTCGCACCGGCGACAATCGACAGCCTGGCCAGCCAGAACCTGATCGCCCCCCGCTTGGTGGAGCGCAGCGAGTTCGTGGCGACGCCCTCTGGCATCGAGCTGGCTCAGAAGTTGGGTATCCCGACCAAACGCCAGGTGAAGGCGCCTGACATGCGCGCCCGGGCCATCATCCTGCGGTCCCTGACGATCCCTAACGGAACGGTTTGTGGACAAACTGACGCGGAAGCTCCCGGCATTTACCAGGGAGCATTTTTTCTCCATCACCCCTGGATCGATGATCTTGGGTACGGCTCACTGGAAGCTGCACACAGCCCTCGTTTCGGCCTTCGCGGCTTCACGCTGCGCCTGACCGATAAGGGCCGAAAGCTGGTAGAGGCGACGGATACCCCAGTCACCATCGCCCTGGGCGACGAGGAAGAGCGCAACCTGCGGGCTGGCGCCCTGCGCCAGGTGATTCTGGAAGATCCTCGGGGCATGTCAGTCGGCAGCTTCAACTGGCAGCTCTGCGTAGACCACATGAATTCCCCGCGTGACCTGTACAAGCGCCTCTACGACCCCGCCGCCATCGTGCCCGGTACCGAAGTGCGGCTCATCCGCCGCCGCGATCGGCAGTTGCTCGCCACCGCCAAGGCGGCCGACTGGAACCGAATCGACCTCTGGCTCGACCCTGCCTACGGCTGTGGCTATCACTTCGATTGCAACTTCAGCTACTCGACAGGCGAGCCCTTGAACCACTTCTCGCTACGGGTGTGGGCCCCATTTCCCGAGGACGACGAGCAAGAGAATGTCCGCCCAGGAAGGGATGAGCGTCAATTCGCCCGCGACTGCGGCTTCGACACCATCATGTCCATGCGCGACGCTTGGCGTGCCCGGGCTCGGCCGAATGGCCACGGCGGTACTGAGCGGGTCAATGGGCTGTTGGTCTATCTGGACGGGATGCAAGTCCTTGATGCTTCGTGATAGCGAGCTACGTCAGTAAATTCGGGTTATCGAATTTTCCGGTGGATTACCGGTACTGCGTCGCAACAATATGAAGACTGGAAGCGGTATGAGCGTGAGGTCCGATGCTGACCGCCGCGCTCGACGCGTTCTGATCGCCAAGAGAGTGTAAAACATGGGAACTTTTGGTACACCGCTGGACGATGTTTTCGCGGAGCGACTTGGCGATCTACTTGATGGATCGCTTGAGTCAGCCAATACGCTGGCCAGGCTCGCCTACTTGCAAATCGCAAAGGCGTGCCCTGGCAAGGCGACCAAGGCCGAACGGGATCGAATCAAAGAAGATTCCACGCGACCTACAGACGCCGATATTGATGCCAGGTCACTGTCACCCCGCGGGATGTTCATGGCCACTTTCATCAGCGCCCAGCTTCTCAATGAGATGGTAGCGCACAGCGCACTTGCGTATGCGGCCGATAACGAAGTCCTGGACGCAAGCCTGCCTGAATCGGTTTTCGCGGCCCTTCAGCAGAAAATCGAGAACGGGTGCGAAGAAGGATTGCAGAATGGCATCACTCCGTATGGGGTGGCTGCCACCTCAATCATCCATGCAATGGATTTCGCGCTTCGCCACAATGTGCCTCCCTTCCAACTAATCCGGCCGTTGAAGCATTGCCTGGAACTCGTCCAGACGGCATTCATCGACCAGAGTCGCAAGAAGCCTTCCCGAGATGATTTGCATGCCGAATTAGCAGCAAGACTTGGCGTATCGAAGGACTCTGCGAAAAAGTATCTCGACAAATAGCACAACGCATACAGGGCAAGGTGGTTATGGTGAAGCATGGTTATCGGATGGTTTGTGGCTTGTGGGTTTTCCCTGACTTTAGCGAGGTTGAGGCCGGTCGGCGCGAGCCACCTCGGGTCAACCATGACAAAGTCGACTTCAAGGCGTTGGCACTCCGGCTTTCGGAAGTATTCGGTTATGGGCCGCCAACGGTCTTGAGTGTGACCAACGACACCATCGACCAGGTGACGATTCACTCGCGGTTAGCGATTATTCGAATGCCCCAGCACAGGAACGGCGATCCAACATGCCGAGATTTCGGCCAGGCGGCCTTGCAGGTGTCCCCATCGCAGTTGGAAGCTAACGGCGTCATCAATGTCCGCCAAGTTTGGAGACCACTGCATTGCCTTCAGGATCGTTCGTTTTCACCACCTCCGACGGTCATTGCGTTCCTCGCACAGTCATCCGACTTCGAGGATGCAATGGCGTGGTTTGGCCAGTGCCAGATGGTGCTGGGACTCGATTTGATCGAGAGGATGCTTTCTGATGCACCAGACTCCGAGGATGATCAGGTTGGCGTTTTACCGAGCGCGCTGCAGTCTGCTCTTTCGGACATCTTTGGCTGCCCGTTTGAAGATCGCGCCATTCTCAGTCGCTTGGCAGAAGATACGCCACCGAGTTACGTCATGAACGCTCGCCGTTAAGACCAGCGCCAAGGAAAAGGCTATGGGATTCCTACTGCTTGCACGTGACCACGCAGTTCTGTTTCAAGTAGCTGGCGGCCTGGTGGCCTTCAGCGCATGGGCTGCACACTCCCAGTTTCGCGCCGCGCTCTCGTGCGCTACGTTTGTCGGTGTAGGACTGACCCTCGGATTATTGCCAACTGTCGGAGCCGTCGTTTAGCTCCAGAAATTATGCCCCATAGCCCTACCCCCGTCGTTTCCACGGTCAAGCGCCTGCTCCTTGCCCATTTCCTGATTGTGTCGGCCTATGTCGGGGTTGTCCTGATCCAGAACTGGCGATTCTGGGGCGATGCCCCAGACAGCCAGGTTGGAATCCTGTTCGACGAGCGAATGATGAAACAGGCGGGGATTTCCTGCCCAGGCCCCTTGGCTGTCCGCATGGACACGCCTGTCGCTCGGTATCGCTGCTCCACGACCGGAATCGTCCTCGGCGCCTTCAAGCTACAGCGCCCCATCATTCCCTGGCCAGCCTACGAGGACGGCGAAAGTGCCGATCTGACCGGCATTATCCAGGCAACAATGGCGAATGCAGAGCACTGACCAGAGACTCCTCGAGCTTCCCTTCGCGGATGAACCGCCGCCCCAATTGCACCAGGCCGTCACCGCTCTGGTGAGGGCAAAGGCCATTGTCGATCGGCTCGCTCAAGGCGGGCTGGAGGATCGTGCGCTGGCCGCCAAATTCGGCCAGCTTGGCGGTGAGGACGGCACATCCTTCTTCAAGGAGACCTTTCCGTTCTGCGGCCGCTGGGATCCACTCGGGGCATCGGATCTGCGCAATGTTCCGCTCGATCTGACCATGGGGCACAGTTGGCGCTGGCACCCTGAGCACGTCGCCCAGGAAAAGCGGGCTGCGTTGCTGGAGCGCTTCCTGTCTTGTACGGACGGAACCGAACGCGCCGTGGTTTGTTGGATTGTGCCCCTCGGCCTCTTCCTGGCGCACGAGGGCAAGAACCGGATCGAATTTCTGCGCTCGGAGGGAGCGACCCACTACCCTGCTCTCACCACGCCATACGACTACCCGGCACCGGATCGATTGGCACTCATCCAGGTGCCAGGCCCCCATGGCGACGAATGGTGGGCGGTCCTCGACCAGGACTCCATCGAGCCCCTGCGTTACCCCGAATGGTCGCTGCCGATCCTCACTGCCTATGGCGTCAGCACCACCAAGGGATGGCCGGAGGACTATCCCCCTTACGCTACTGTACGGCAGGAGGTCGACGAGCGCAGCCGCCGGAACTTCCGCCCCTTGGGGGAAGCCCCTGTGTCCCTAAAGGACCTGCAGGCCAAGGAGGTGAAGGCGGCCGAGGAAGTATCCACGTCCCTCATGGACTTGCCCGGTGTGCGCCTGAAAAGGGGTTGGAAAAGAGCCATGGCTACCCTTGTGGCCACCGTTATGGTCGCCATCCTTGTGGTGCAGCCGCCACTTCACGAGATATCAATTCTTTCGGCCGGCCTTGGCGGAGCACTGACGATCGTCGTGTTTCTCTTCGGGGAAATCCTGGCCGTCCCACGCGCCAGCAAGCCAAAGAGTTGGCAGGTCTGATCGAGGCGACTATCGTTGATGCCTTCCATAGAGGACGAAGTAAAGATGACTGCTACCCCCGTTGTTCTCGAACAAAACTACTTCGATCAGGACGTTGAGGATCTAATTCGCCGCATCGAGGAAAACGGGCGCGTAGTTCGTGATCGGCGCACTGCAGAAGAGGCTCTTCTTGACCACCTTCCCCGCTGCTGGAATGAACTGCTGAAGGCAGCAAAGGCTGGCCTGTACGAAGAGAGCAAAGGGTATCGGCGGGGAACTGATTTCTGGTCTTCGCAAGACAACGTGCATATCGAACGACTCAGGAAGAACGCAAAGACGCAGCAGCACCGTATCGAAGCTCTTGGGAAGCAAACCAACATAGCTGGCGACCCTTCGCCGCTCGTTACAGCCATTTCGGAATGGGCCGCGAAGGATGTGCGCACCCATAAGGCACAGGTGCTTCTCAACGGCATCCCGCACGAGCACTGGATACAGGAACTATCCTTCGTCGCCACCGCCGGTTTCACCTCGACGAGCACGCCAATCGGGATCTGGCGCTTCCGGATCGGTGCGCTATTCCCAAAGCCGAGGGGTGAAGTCGAACAGCGTGATATGGTTCCCGAGATCCGAATTGAACTGCTTGAGTCCGCGATGATGGATGACCCCAGAGCGCCAGATCACTTATGCCGAGTCTTCAAGAGACTGGCTGAATCCGCGTGCGTTCATGTGGCTTGGTCCCTCAGTATGGCGGCCGACGAAATCGAGCTATATCGTGAGCAACACGTCCAGTGGCCTATATCCCTGGCGCTGTCCCTTCCGGATGGCTACGGGGAGATCGCACAGGAGGTGTTTGCGGTCTGCACGACAGAGAATCATTTTGGGATGGCGGTTTTTCGCGATGACTTGTCCGACCAGGAATCCGATTTGCTGCGTATCGTCTGCCGGTCTGGAACGGAAACCGATCAACCAAAGGAAAAGCCCAAGTCACCCAATCGCATGGCGAAGCCAAAGCCGGAGAACCCCGGCGACGTTTTCCTGTTGATGGAATTCGGCCTGACGGCTGTCGTTCTGCGCAAGGACGGCATGATGGACCGCAGCTTCCGCCTTGAGCGTTACGATGAGTTTCGTGAGGAATACGGGCAAGAGCCTGATGCCCTTCTCCGCTCGCTGCAGGTGGATGTGGAGGCGCTGCGCCAGCTGACCGAGTACAAGCAGGTAATGTCCATCCTTGAGCGCGCTGCCGAGCGGTCGCCATGGGAGGCCGACGACCTGAAGACGGCGGTTTGTATTGCCGGTGCGCAACGGCCGCAGAAGGGACAGCCAATCATTCGACTGATGGTCGACCTGGCCACCGGGATGATGGCGGCAAGCATCGCAATCCGCAAAGAACCCATCACGTCGTTCCTGGACCGTGAAACCTCCGCTGGTTCCCGGCTAGGTGCTCGACCGAAGCACCTGAAGGTAGCGAAGACCCTGCTCGCCACCCATCCAGACATTGAGTCATGGGCTGCGCGGCAGGGCGTCCAGCTCGTTGCTCCTTCGAGCGGGGCCGATGCGGGGGCCAAGTATGTTCGGCTATGGAACCGCCTCGCGGAGGGGGTTATTTCATCCGAATGCAGATGCGCCTGGTGGGACCAAGAAATGCTCCAATACGATGCTTGGCAGCATTGCTGCATGGATGTAGTGGCCCGGTATTGCCAAGACAACGGGGAGGCCGAGGGCCGCACCCTACGCTCGTATTTCCTGCCGGCGTCACTCCGCGTCAGCAATGAAAATCGGGCCGCCTTCGTGTCCTGGAGGGACGGGAATGGGGCTGGACAACGCCACCTGTCCTAAGACCTCCTGATAGCTTCTGCTGTCCTTCCCGGACGGCGTAAACGCTCAGTTTTCGACTGGCTGCGTATTCTAGTTTCGTGCGAATTTAATCCAGAAACGCCCCCCCTCGGTCGGTATCTTGACTACATGGCGATGCGGCAGAAAGCCGCTCCACCCATCAACTCAGGAGATACCCGACATGCAAATCACCACCACCAAGGAAAGCCTCGCCTCTCCCCTCGCTCTCGTTGCCGGAGCCGCTGACACTCGCGGCACCGTCCCCATGCTCGGCACGGTGCTTTTGAAAACCACCGACGCAGGGAAACTGAGCATGATCTGCTCGGACACTGGGATGCTGGCGAAGGCGCTGACTCCGGTCGAAGTCAAGCAGGGCGGCGAAATTGCCGTCGACGTGCGCCGGATCAACGAGCTTGTTCGCGCCTTGCCGGAAAAGCAGCCCATCGAGATCAGCATCGAGGCCGACAAAGGCACCCTGCTGGTGAAGTCGGGGCGTTCCCGCTTCCGTCTGCCCACCCTCGCCGCCAGCGACTACCCGCGAATGTCGCCCGCGAAGGAGGAGCGGATTTCGATCACCATGAGCGCCCGTCGACTGGCCGACATGATCGCGGACGTTACCCCGTCGATTGCGGACGCTGATGTGCGCGTGTTCCTCAACGGCGCTCTCTTCACGCTGGACAATGTTGGCCTGTTCATCGTCTCGACCGACGGCCACCGCATGACTGTCAGCCATGAACCCATCGCCGGGTCCGATACGCTGGTTCCCCGCAACGTGATCGTTCCTCGCAAGACGGTTCTGCTGGCGAAGAAGCTGCTCGGTCAAGGCGGCAATGTCACGCTGACGCTCGGCACGAAGAACGTCCAATTCACCTTCGAGGATGGAACGGTCCTCTTCGGGAACTCGGTGGACGGTCAGTTCCCGGCGTGGAAAAACGTGATCCCTGCCAGTACGGAACGGGTCACCGTCTCCGCCGACCGCCTCGCCGCATCCCTGACGATGTTGGCGGCAGCACCGGACGACAAGGCCAAGCAGGATGTGATGAAGCACAAGGTCGAGATCAGCTTCACGAAGGCGACCACGACCCTGCGCCGAGGCGAGGCCGGTCTGTGCGAACTGGACTCCGCGTCCTCGTCGGACACCCCGTATGAGTTGGCTTTCAACATCAACTACCTGTCCGACGCAGTAGCGACGATCCGCTCGACCAGCGAAGAAGCCGTCATCGGCTACTCCCCCGCCGCGACGGCCATCACGATGCGCCCGAAGGACAAGGACTACCCGCTCACCGTGGTCATGCCGCTCCGCGCCTAACGCACTTCTACGCAGCATAGAAGTAATCCAGAAACACATGATGCAGATGGGCAAAATGCCCTTGTAACCCGCACCAATCAAGGAGATTCCGAATGTTCAAAGCCCTGCAACCGCTGCTTGCCGAACGCAGCATCCACATCCTTCTCTCGCCCGCCAAGGACGGCAAGGTTGGCGTCTATGTCGAGCCGGTCAAGCTGAACGACAAGGAGGACAACGCTTTCATTACCCCCTTCCGCTGCGAAGGCACCCCGGAAGAACTCGACGCCGAATTGCCCGGTGTTCTGGCGCAATGGCTGACCTCCCGCGCTGCTGTCACGACCTCGCTGCGTGACGCGCTGGCTGCTGCCGAGGCCCAAACAAAGGCCGCTGCCGACGAGGCCAAGAAGAAGGCTGCGGATCGCAACAAGAAGCCCGCGACAACCACGGGCAAGACCAGCACGACGACCAAGCCAGGTGCCAAGGCCACCCCGGCCCAAGCCGTTACCCCTTCCCTGCTCGACGGTTGCGGCACCGGCGAAGATGACGAAGACGAAACCGGCGATGGCGATACCCCGCAGGGCGAAGGCGCAGCCCAACCGGCTGCTACCACTTCTGCCGAAGCCCCGGCGACGCCTACCCTGCAAGGTGCCGACGCCGCCGCATCGACTGCTGCTGTCACCGCACCGGCTGTGGCTCCCGAATCCGCCCCCGCTCCGGTGCAACAAGTAGCCGAGCCGGCCCCGGCCCCGGCTCCGACTACCGCCGCCGTCGTCACCGACGATCCCGTTACCGCCGAACTGTTCTGACCATCAGACCAGTACCGACACCTACCGACACAGGAGATTTCCATGAGCCTCACCCCCGTCGCCGTTCGTCGAATTTTCATCTACAACGGGCGCACCCTGCCCGACCCCGATCCGCAGATGGCCCCGGAGGCTGTCAAGCAGTTCTACTCGGCCATCCATGCCGATCTGACGAACGCTGCCGTCGAGGGCGGCAACTTCGAGGGTGACACGCAGACCTACGAATTTCGTAGAGGCGTGGGGACCAAAGGGTAAGTCATCCTTCATTCGATAGGTAACGACGCATGAACCGCGAGACATTCGAGGAAATGGTGCAGAAAGCCCTCACAGGGCTTTCCAGCAACATGGTCGAGGCACCGGACAGCCAGAAGCGGAAAAGCCGCAAGACAGGCATCGGTGGCGTCCGCTACGGCAAGACCGAGAAGCTGGTCGGACAGGCCGTTTCCCGCCTCGCGGCCAGCAGCCGCTCGAACAAGCCTATCGCCATCCCCTCCCCTGACATGGTGCCGCCGTGCTTCTGACCCTGCCTGTATTCGCTCCCGAAGTCCCCGCCGTCATCGAGTTCACCCCGGCGGGTGAGCGGCACCTTCGCCTCGTCTTGGCAATGAGTCGTCTTGGCATGATTTCGGACGACGACCTGGCTGGTCTGCGCCGGACCAGCATGAGCGCAAGCGCGATCCGCACCCTGATCGAGAAAGGCTGGCAGCGTGAGGTTGGAGGCGATTACAGCTTCAAGCTGATCTCGGCCTATGCGCGGCTGATTCTGCCCCACCGTGACTCCGAGGAAGAGTTCTCGACGGAGAACGGTGAGCCGCTGGTCTGTGTGGCGATCAATGCAGGGCGTCCCGAATGGATCACCATCGGCAAAGCGTTTTCGGCTATCGAAGCGTTGCAACCGGGCCTTGGCCGGAAAGCCCTCGGCATCCTCGAAGGGTCGCTTTGCCACTTCGGCACCCCGCATACCGTCGGCGGTGCATTTGAAATGGCGCAAAACCTCTACTGGTATGGCGAGGACGACGAATCTGTCGTGCTGGAAGAGTACGGCGATGAAGCCGACGACGCCGATATTCCCCGCCGAGCCGACCTGTTCGATGGCATCCCCGAATGGGCCTACGTCAATATCTCGGACGAGCTTCCTTATGCCACCGACGAGGAGTTTGCCGCCGCTACTGAGCTGCTGGCTGACCATACAGTTGGAAAGCTCCTCGCAGCCTTGCTGCATCTGGATCGCATCGACTCTGACAACGATCTTTTCGCCACGCCGTACCAGAACGACGAGTGCAGCATCCCCAACGAACCGCCCATCGTTTGCGGCTGGACCGGCGAGACAGATTTCGACCGCGTGTTTGATGACAACTACCGATACTTTGCCGAGGGCGGCGAGGAACCGCCTTGGAGCGGGTGCGTGATGTTCGCCCCCACGGAAGCAGGTATTTCAGAATCACTGCCTCGCATTCGTCATACTGGCCTTGTCCTCCGGGCCTTGGATACGGCCCTCCATGAAGCAAGGAATCTGAACAATGAGCTTTGAAGTCCACGATTGCGCCGCCATGAGCGTGAAGCTGAAAACGGCGATCCTGCTGTACGAGAACAGCAACGGCCATTCCGGCACCAGCTATGCCACGATCCACCCGGTTGATGCTGGTGAGAACAATGGTCCTCCGGTGATTCGTGCAGGTCGCCCCGCTGACCGCTCCAGCCTCAAGTCAGTCTGCGCGTCCCTGCTGGAAGCCTCGCGTGTGCGTTCCGGTGTTCTCACGGACAACATCCTGAACGTTGGCCTTGAGCATGTGGTCTGGTGGCAGCGCCCCGGCCAGCGTACCTACTTCTTCGATTGCCGCCCCGGTGCCGAGGGTAGCGTCAGCGTTGGCAAACGTGCTGGTACGGGACTCACTCCCGGCATTGTGTTCGTCGCCAAGGGGCAGTCCATGTGGGCCTATGCGGTCAAAGGCGATGGTCGCCCCGATGCGGATACGCAGCTTTGCCACCTTCCCACAATGAACGTGTGGGAGGACGGCAAGGTCTGCACCGGGTCCATGCCCCTACCGGACAGCACCGTGGCCGAATCTGTCGCGGCCTGGGAGAAGTCCTTTTGGGACAGCAATTTCAGCCACCCGAATCACCCGAAGCCGGTGAACTACAAAGGCGGTGTTCATCAATTCTGCATCGACCTTCTGGACGGCAAGTTCAAGAAATTCCCGCAGCGCGTCCTGCGTCCCATCAAGGGACTGACGCTCGGTCAGCTGGTGGATCGCCTCGACGGCTTGGCGGAGGACTGACCATGAACATGCTCGATGCCACCCTTCAAGCAGCCTGCCCCTGCGTCATGTGTCCGCGCTACGAACCTCTCGCGCTGCTGGAAGAGAATAGCCACCGCTTCCTGATCTGCGGCGACGGACTCCATGTAGAGGTCCGCCGTCCCTGGATTCACGCGATCCTCAAGGTCATGGATTCGCCCATCCCGTTGCCTTACGGACAGCCCCCCAAGCGCTTTTCGATCAACCTGCACCGTCGCGCTCTGGTCGCTGGACTGGAGCACTTCATCCGGCGAGCCAGAGAAGTCGCCCCGATGGAGCATGCGGCATGGCTCACCTTCGATCCTGTCCAGATGGCGGTTGGCTACGTGGAGCCGGAAGTCATCAGTCGTGGGGCCGGGCATATCCGCTACCACCGCCCGGATGCGACACCGCGCTGCTTGCCTGTCGTGGATTGCCACTCCCACGGCAACCTGCCGCAAGGCGCGTTCTTTTCGGACGAGGACGACGCCGACGATATGACCGATGATGCGAAGCTGGCCTTCGTCGTCGGCAATCTCGACAAGCCGGAGGTTAGTGTTGTCATGCGCTTCGTTGGATTCGGGCTTTCGCTTGAATTAACTGAATGGGTACGGGGCCTTCTGTATGCTGATGACCACATACCGAACGAAACCGAATTGGGGAACGACAACCATGACGACTGAGAACGTCCATATCCTCTCTGAAAAGCTCCTGCACCGTGCCGTTGAGGTTCATGTCATCGGCTGCGGTGGCACCGGGTCGCAGTTGCTTCCGCGCCTTGCCCAACTAAGCAAGTGCATGGTGGCTCTCGGCCACCCGCACGGCCTGAATGTGCATGTGTGGGACGCCGATACGGTGTCCGAACACAACTGCCTGCGCCAAAACTTCCTCCCGTGCGACGTGGGCCGCAACAAGGCCAGCATCATGGTCAATCGGCTGAATATCGGCCACGGCCTCGCATGGCGGGACGAACCTCGACTGTTTACCCGCGATGCGCTTGAGCATAAGTCGGTGGACTTCATCATCGGCTGCGTCGATTCCAAGGCGGCGCGTCGAGAGATCGAAGCCTTTGCGCTGGAGTCGTATCACACCGGGTACTGGATTGACGCCGGAAACGATGCCGTCTCGGGACAGGTGATCGTCGGCCAATACGGGAAGGCCGTTGCCGACAACCCGATGCGCTTGCCGCTGGTGTCGGAGCTTTACCCCGAAATCGTGACCGGCCCGGATGACAATTCCCCGTCCTGTTCCGCTCGGGAAAGCATCCTCAAGCAAGGGCTGGCCACCAACGCGATGGCCGCAACGTGGATTTACGGGTGGCTTGCCGAGGCGCTGCGCCACGGTCAGATCAACTACTCGGGCATTTTCTTCAACCTTGCCACTGGACGCTCCTCGTCCATTCCGGTCAGCAAAGCGGCTTGGGATTCGATTCGGCCCGCCCCGGTCGCCCCCGATTTGCTGCCCAAGGCTGCATGACGGGTTTTGCCCAACCAGGACAAGGAAAGTTATCCACAGAAGCTGTGGATAACCCCCCCCGTTGACTTCGTGGGAATGGCCGAAAAATCTAGGGAAAGTCGGTCATGCTTAAATCCGGGTCAATATCCATACAGCATTCACCCCAACGGCATGTGTGAAAGGCCGCAAAGCTTGTCTCGGCGCGGTTTTCTGACCAATCATTGCATAAGCCACTCACGCCCCCCGGCGCGGCCTGGTTGGCGTAACGGCATCGACAACCTAGATGTCCGTCGTTTCGGTGCCGAACTCTGCCCGCACTTGTCCATAGTCCACATCCTCCTCCCCAAGAACTGCCAGCTGGAGCGATAAAAGCCAGCCGTTTTCATTTGAGCAGGCAATATCAGGCCGCGATTCCGCGCATCACTGTCTTTTGCGGACACTCTGCCGCCAACAGCTTCGGCCATCGGAGCCGGCCCAATAAATTCAGAAACGCCCCATGCTGTTCAGTAGCCTTGGCTGCATGGATACCAAACACCTCAACCCTCTCCTCGGGGCACTCGACGACGGATACCGTCATCGGCCCCATGAAATGCTCGGCTTCTTCATCAGCGGCGTGATGTCACTCTGGGGCTTACCCGAGTGGCAAACCATTCCCGAAGAAACGCGGCCCAAAGTCACCGAAGCGATCGAGGCCTACGCCGATATCGTTGGATCTCGCGAGCCGTTCGAGGACATCATCGGTCCTCTCTACATGGAGATGGCGTCGCGCGGCGGCCGCCAGCAGCTCGGACAGTATTTCACCCCCTGGGGCGTGGCCTCGATGATGGCCCAGATGACCGCCGGCGAAAAGCCGGAGGACAACGGGCAACTGATCAAAGTCTGCGATCCAGCGTGTGGAAGTGGGGTAATGCTTCTCGCCTTCGCGCACCACGTCCTTTTCAACTGGGGCGAAGACGCCTTGATTCGCCTGGCGGTAACCGGGTGCGACATCGATGCCTATTGCGCCCGGATCATGGCCCTGCAGCTGGTGGCCAACTGCAACATCTTCAACCTCAAGCTGGGCGAGGTCCTGGTTCTCCGGGGTGACTCTCTCTTCCCCGACAAGGGCATGGAAACCATCGTCCATGCAACGGCGCCCACCGTCCCCAATGTGTTGCCCGCGCAGGCCCCGGAACGCCTGGCTGCCCTGGTGGACGCAGCCCATGCCCATCCAAACGTGTATCAGCACGAGCTATTTGCCGCCGCCTGACGGACGAGGAGATGCCCGTGCTTAATGAAGCCTACGACCCACTGATCGCCGCCGCCAGAAACAACTCGCCGGCCGGGCCTGAGCTGCTGCGACAGCTAGGGGAAAAGCTATTCGCCGCGAACCACGACCGTTTGACGTCCATTGAAGACGGCATCCGGGCGGCCAAGCGCAACCTGGTGCTCTACGCGAGCTTCTTCCCCCCTGATGTCGCCGTGGCGGTGCGCGTCTATTACGGACTGGATGAGCCGCTTCTTCCCGCTTGCTCGAACTCTGCCTTGCCAGCGTCCCGATAACTACTTTTTCCAGAAAGGCAGGGGTCAGGTTGGCAAACTGATCCCGTACCACAAAGGAGAAACACCATGCCCCGTCCGACGATTTCCGGAACCGTCATCCGCCGAATCGACATGCATCACTCCAGTCCCGGCAAGGACAAGGACTATCGAATCACCATTGCCCAGGAGCCGGACGGCACGTGCCGGGTTTATACGGAGTATGGCCCCGCCGGCAAGCTGCAGAACGGCAAGGAGCAGACCAAAAACCCGATTTCCGCCGGCCAGGCCGAAGTCATGGCAGACAGTCTCCGCGACGGGAAGATCAAGCAGGCCGACTCCTACGATGTGGTCAGCGATCGGCGTTTTACCGCGACTGCGACGTCGCCGGCCAAACCTGCCCCCGCCCAATCGACCGCCCAGGCGCCGGTGCGCAAGCTGATCAGTGCCGAATCCCTTTCCCCCGCCAGCCGTGCCGCGCTGGCCGCCATTTTCTGAGGAGTATCGACATGGAAGCCATTGCCGAAAAGACCACCTCCAAGGCCACCCGCCTCGCCGTCAACCGGGGCATCACCCTGACTACCCCGGTCATTGGTCGCATCACCGCCGGTCATACCGTCGTCAAGAACGACAAGGCCCTGCCTGTGAAGGACGATCATTTCACTTTGACCACGCTCTTCCAGGACAAGAGAACCCGTGTCTGGGAAGAGCACCCCCTTCAAAAAACCCTGACCAAGGGCGAAGAGAAGCTGCGCGCTATCCCCGTGCGGATCGCCTACAACGACGTCAATCTGAACCTGCACAACAGCTTCAGCGCGTTCGACCCCCAAAAGGGGCGTGCGCTTTGCGTCGGCAACGGCGACCGTGCGCGCCGCATCACCGAAGATGGGGTCAAGGAAATGGTTTGCCCGCGGCCGGAGGCGTGCGAATATGGCCAACGCCAGCGGTGCAAGAACTTCAGCCGGGCCTACTTCCGCGTCGAAGGGCAGGAGGACGAGCTGGGGGCTTTTATCCTGCGCACGACGTCGTTCAACTCCCTCGACCGACTCGGGTCCCGCCTCAATCAGCTCTCGGGCCTCACCGGCGGCCGCATCGCCAACATGCCCATGCTTTTGATCCTCGAGACCAAGACGACCACCCAGTCTTTCCGCGAGCCGATCTATTTCGCGGATCTGGTGACCCGCCCGGGCATGAAGATCCTGGATGCCGTCAAGGAAGCACGGGAGTACCAGGAGGCCATGGAACAGGCTGGACTGTCCATCGAAGGGCTGGAGGAAGCGTTGCGCGCCGGCTTGGCCAACAGCGACTTCGCCGACGACCTCGAGGACCCCGATGAATGGCTGTCCGACGAGGACCTGATTGCCGCAGTTGAACAGCAAGGGCAGCGCACCGGTCTGCGCGGAATGGACAGCCTGACCCAGCGCCTGAACTCGCTGGCCACCCAGCAGCCTGGTGGCGATGAGCCCGAGCAATCGACTGCCCAGGGTGGCGAAGGTGCGCCGGCGGAACAGTCCAGCGGGGAGGAAGGCGTTCCCGCTGCCGGGGAAGCATCAGCGGTCCCGGAGGCTCCGGACGCCCAGCAACCGGATCTGCTTGCAGCCTGATAGGAGCGAAGCGTGGAATCTCAGCGCTTCCTCCTTCGCAGCACCCGCGGCGTGGCCCAGGAATTTGATTTCCGAGTTGAGCCGGTCGCGGGTGGCTACTGCGTCAAAAGCCAACATCGCATCGACGGTTGCCTTCCCCGCTCAGGTCCCTGCATGCTCACCCCCCTCCCTTTGTCTGCCGCAATGACCTGGGCCAACGCGCGAGCAGCAAAGCTGGCCCGTTCGACCGCTGCCTTTCGCCCTGCCAAGACTATTGAGGATCAGATCGAGGAGCTATTCTTCGGCGGCATCTGAAATGGTCTATGCCACGGCGCAGGCGGCGGGCATAATTCCCCCCTCCCCATTCATAGATCATCTGCAATGCACCAGGAATACTTGGATTTCCTTGCTGCCTTCCTGGCAGCCATCTCGGCCTACTTCTGGGCTCGCTCCGCCCTCGTTAAATTCCAGTTCGGCTACGACATGGACAAGGAGTTGAACGACGCCATGGCCAAGACCGCCCGATTCAATGCGATCGCCGCCGGGTTCGCCGCGGTGGCGGCCGCAACCCCGGCGATCAAGATTGCTGGGCTGAAATTCGGCCTCTTCATCTGATCGATCGGAGCGACGATGGCTGGCATCAACGACCTGTTCACCACATCGGGGGCCGTTTTTTCGGACTGCCAACGCTATCGTTACCGTCTATGGCGGACATGGGATAGCTCGAAGAAACCTCTTGTGATGGTGATGCTCAATCCGTCGATCGCGGATGCGGATCAGAACGACCCGACGGTCGAGCGTTGTCAGCGCCGGGCGTTGGCGATGGGATTCGGCGGCCTGCAGGTCACCAATATCTTCGCCCTGGTGAGCACCGACCCAGGGGCGCTCTACGAGACTGGAGACCCGGTAGGACAGGAGAACAACGCCGCTATCCTGGAAGCCGTCAAAGACGCCGGAATGGTCCTGTGTGCCTGGGGTACCCATGGCGCTCACGTGGGCCGCGCCAGGGAGGTTGTCGCGTTGCTGCGGGATGCTGGGGTCAGCCCCTACTGCCTTGGCCAAAACGCTGACGGATCGCCAAAACACCCACTCTATGTTGGGTACGGAATCTCGCCCATACCCTACGATCTGCTCTGATCAGATCTTCGTGCTGATCCCAAGTAAGGACGCCACAGAATAGCCGGTGGCCTGGGCGAGTCTGTTCAGCTGAGGGATGGACGGGCACGTTTTAATCGTGGCATCGTCGGTTTCCCAATTGCGCAAGGTCGGAACACTCACGCCGACCTCCAACGCCATCTTTGGTTGAGACCAGCCGAGGGCTTTTCTGGCCTCCTTCAGATTCCGCTTGAGGACGAGCAGATCCACGCAGAGATTTCCTGCATGAGAAGCCTCTTGAGGGGATGAGGTCGTTCCTCCCAGGCCCTCCGGGTAAGGCCTGACAAAATCCGCAACGGACATGTCAAAGAATTGGGCAATGTCGTGGATGGTTCTGAGCCGGACGCGCTGGTCCTGTTCCTCTGCGTCGATGCCCAGTCTGATGTTGGCAAACGTGCTGGGTCCTGCGCAGATTTTCCTGGACAAGGATTGCCAGGTGATTTTCCCTAGGGATTCCATGACCAGCTCCTCGAGGCGGCCAGCAATGAATTTGCGGATGTCAGCAGGGGAGTCCGTCAGCGATCTGGGCTTCGGTCGGTCGCAAGGACCCGGCCCAAGAAGCTGCCTCAACGGGACGCCCGCAGCCTCCGCAAAAATCGCCGCCACCTCCAATGTAGTACCGGCGGCATTGGGGTCGGTCAAACTTTTGAATGCGGCGACACCGGTGCCCGTCTTCTTCTGAAGGCCATAGAAGGTCGACAAGTGTTTCGGCAGCAAAGCCATCGTGGCGGTTACGTTCCTCGCCAGGTTGGCCATCAATTCGGAGTAGGACTTTGAGTCGGGCTTTTTCTTCATTCTGGTTCTCAGCGCGCAATCCAGACCAGGAATGCACCACAGGCAAATGCAGCAACGGCAACCCAGTATGGTATTCCAGCACGGGCGTTCTTCAGCAACTCGGTAGAGGTCTGGAGTTGGACCTGAGCCGCATTCCGCTCCTTCTCGAGGTTTTCTGCGCGCTCACGCGCCAGGCGTAGCTCTTTGCCGACCTCGCCCAGTAGTCGCTGTCGCTGCTGGACGCGCTCCCGGACATAGGCTCCGGCCTGCGCCGGCGTATTGGCCGAAAAATCTGAAACTAGATCACACAAAGTCGCGTTCCCGGTGTGGCCCAGGCCGACGACGCGGTGCGCTTTCTGTTCCGCGAGGGCCATGAGGACTCTGGGGTCATCGAAGACTTCAAAATCGGCGGCATCACCACCACCACGGATGATCATCACGATGTCGTCGGCGGTTGCCTCCCGGATCGCCATAGCAATGGCCACGGGGTCGAGCATGTTCACCCGGACAGGGAAAACGCCCACGGCGTCACCAAGCTTGGTCAGCTCCGCCATGCAATCGTTGGCGACCTGGGCAGCCGCCGAGGTCGATTGGATCATGGTGATGGAGATTGAATCGCGATCCGGGAACGGAACGCGCCAGAGTGATAGCGCCCGCAAGCGTTCGAGGGTCATCCGTCCCTGCTGGACCATCGCAGTGGGCGCGGCCTCTTCCTGCTCTCCAAGCTGGATATCCGTTGCCGCCAGCTTTACCTCGACGCCATAGTTTCCGGACTTGATCACCAGGCGCCCGGAGAGGATCACGTTCTGCCCAGGGACGATTCCCCTGCTGGCCACCAGCGAGGCCATGATTTCGACCTTGGCTTGCGCGCCGCCGTCATCAACGACCTTTGCCCCATAGAAATACTTGCCGCTCGCGCGCCCAGGGTCTGTCCAGCGCCCCCGCAAGCGGATCATCCCCGCCATCTCTGGAAGCTGAGAGACGGCCAGGCGCTCCAGGAGCAGCGAGGTGAATTGCTGGCAGGTGCCGGGCGTCACGTCGGCAAAGAGAGCCGAGGCTTCAGGCATCGTAGCGTTATCGTTCATCGTGATCTCCCAACCAGAGGGGAGCCTTTTCGGGCTTGAGGCGAGCAGGTTTCATTGCGGTTCCTTTCCACCCTCGAACGTACCAAAAGGAGGGCGTTGGTTCTCATATTTTTTCCGCGCGAGATGTGGTTTCTGCTGTCCTGAGTGGACGTGGAAAGCGTAGTGGCAGGGGCCATACTTTTTCCAGAAACGCCTAGGGCAGGTTGGCAAACTTGACTCAGTAAAGAACAAGGAGAACCCGCCATGTCCGCCGCCGTTGCCATTGCCGCAGTACCGGAGCCAGCTGTTATTGATGCGCCACTACCCTCGCTTCGAGATATTTTCGGGCAGCTGCACTGCCGCCCCGATATCCCGAACGAGGTGTATCACGCTGACCGCTCCTGCGTCTCGTCGTCCGGACTCAAGGAAATTCTGCGTTCTCCAGCGCACTTCCAAGCCTACTTGCAGGGTGCCAATCGCAAGGAAACGCCGGCCATGTTCTTGGGCACGGCGGTCCATACCCGACTGCTCGAACCTCATCTGTACGCCGCCGAATATGTGGTTGCGCCCATCTCGGACAAGCGCCTGAAGGAGTACAAGGAATTCGAGATCGCCAACGCCAACAAGAAGATTCTTACGCCAGACCAGATGGCCGTCATTGAGGGCATCGCGCAAAGCGTTTCCCAGCACACTTCGGCGGACACGTTGCTGCGAGCTGGCCTCGTCGAGCACTCGATCATTTGGCAAGACGAAGAAACCGGGATCTGGCTAAAGATTCGGCCCGACTGCTTGTGCGTCGACTTCGACACCGGAATCTGTCTGGACGTGAAGAAGACCACGGACGCTTCCCGGCATGCCTTCAAATGGGCCTGCGAGCGTTACCACTACGACCTGTCAGCGGCGATGTATCTCGAAGGCCTGCGCCAAATCTTCAAGCGCGACTTCGACTTTGTTTTCCTGCCGATCGAAGAGGATGCCCCCTACGGTTGCGCGCTCTATGGCGCACCCGACGACATGCTGCAAGACGGAAAGCGCCTCTTCCGTAAGGCCATGCGCGAACTGAAACAGTGCCTGGATTCCGGGCTCTGGCCGTCGTATCAGCCCGATGGCGACTACGAGCTTCTGGATTGGCGTCCCCGCCGGTACTACTGATTCTTTGGAGCAGATTTCATGATCGAAAAGACCATCTCACGCACCCGCGCCGTTGGCGCGGCCACCCTCACCGCCACGGTGTCCCCGTGCAGCTGGATGTATCCGGGGTACGGCCTGCAGATTCAGATCCAATTGGCTCCGAACGGAGGAACAGCGTTCCTCCACAGCAAGGGCAAGGCCTTCGCTGATGCCACCGAGGCCGATATCGACGCAATGCTGGAGTCGGTGAAGCTGGTCCAGTGCTCGCGTTGCGGCAATCTCGCTTTCGACCCGGAGACGGTGAGCACCAACCGGGCTGGCAAGTGCGAGACATGCTTCATGGGCGATCTCGACAAGGAACTTGATGCCGCGCGGAAGAAGGATGCCGACAAGCTGAAGCGCGCTGATGCCCGGATGAAGACCAAGGGAATGACTCACCGCGTCGACGCATGGGTGCATCCGGCCGCTGGCGGCGATGACTACCTCGTCAGTCTCTACGTGAATGGAGAGCCCACGAAATCCCTCATCCAGAAGGAACTGAAGAAGCTGAAGAGCTCGGTTCTGGACGATTACACCATTCAGGCGCTCTAGCCTGTCCCTTCAACCAACGCAGGAACTTGCCATGCCTCTCATTCTGATTCCGCTGCTGTTCGCCGCCATTCTCTTCTTTGCTCCGATCGCTGCCGTGCCGGCGATCACTTCGGTTGCACAGGTTCCGATCCCGGCAGACGTCGTTGAGCTCCATTACACCCGGAGCGGCATTGTCCGCCTGAATCGCACCACCGGCGCAACTCGCTTTACGCCGTATCGCGTGGCTGGTGACCTCGATCGCCGCCGTGACCAGCGCCTTGCCTGAAAAATGCAAGGCTCGCTGCCCCTTGATTTTTCCCGCTGCCAGCGATGGCGGGATGGACGGGATCGATACCGGCCAGCGGGTGAAGTGTTCGACCACCGTCATGCGACCGTCGAACGAATCGATACCGCTACTGCGAAAGCTTTTGTGACTCGGCACCATTATGCGCACAGCTTCCCGGCAGCCCGGTTGAACGTCGGCTTGTTCGTCAAACGCCCATTCCAGAAGGAAACCCTGTCCGGCGTGGCGACGTTTTCCGTTCCAATGACACAAGCTGTTATTCCCGCGCTGCTGGACGGCCTGCCAGCCTCTCAAGGCGTCGAGCTTGGCAGATTCGTCCTTCTGGACGAGATCGAAGCCAACGGCGAGAGTTGGACCCTTGCCCGTGCATTCCGGATACTCCGCCAGTCCCTGCCAGAAGTGTGTGGTGTCGTCAGCTACTGCGATCCTCACCCCCGCCTGACATCTGACGGCCAAATTGCGTTCAAGGGGCACATTGGCACCATCTACAAGGCTATCAATGCGACGCCGCGCGGACGATCGAAACCCCGCACGCTTCTTCTCACCCCGGATGGGTCGGTGGCCAACGAGCGAGCCTTGGCAAAGTTGCGGAATGGCGAGTCCGGTGCGGACTACGTGGAGCGTCGCCTGCGCGATCAGGGAGCCACGCCGCGGCGCATGGGCGAGAGCGGAGCCGACTACCTGGCCCGAATCCAGGAGGAGGGGTTCTTGCGGCGGCAAAGGCATCCAGGCAATTTCGCCTTCAGTTGGACCTTGAAATAGCGCCGTACGATGCAAGTGGTATATCTTTGCTTCCAAACCGAAATCACGAAAGGAAAGTCATGTCCGTCGCTATAGAGCAGATCAAGCCGGGGGCTGTGTTCCGGTTCAAAACGGCGTCTCGCCGGGTCACAGGCGTCAATGCGGGCAATGTGACTTGGGAATATGCAGACGGCCAAAAGCGTGGCGGCAGACGCTCTGGCACCCAATGGATTCACTACTTCAAGTCCGACGCCATCGAGCAGATTCCGGATCCTGCGGCGGCGGTAGAAAGCCGCAAGCTCCTTTCAGGGCGTGAGGTGCCGAGCCTGGCTGAGTCAATCGCCGTGACGCTGAATACGCACTGCCCTGCCAAGTGGGCGGTGGTGGACTTGGAAACCGGCGAATTGTGGGGGCACGATGGCGCGCAATTCAAGCACCTCTCGTCCCCCGAGGCGGCAGAGGTTGCCGCCGTGGCAAAACAAGCTGCCAACAAATAGGACAACATCGTGAGCCGTACTGCCTCAACCGCCCCCTATGGTTCGCCGGAGAATCCGTGGCGCCGTCCGGATGGGACGGTGATCGCTTGCGTCGAAAAACTGAAGGTGTTGCGGGAAAACCTGGCGGAGCTACGCCAGTGCGCCCTCGACGCCCTTGAGGACGCTGTGCTGATGGGCTGCGATGAGGCCCAGGTCAAAGAAGCATTTCTGGCCGAGATTCAGGCCCTCCAATCCGGCTACTCGCCGGCGGACTAGCTCGACTATTACGTCATCCAGCCGGTCCTTCACGGACGGCTTGTGCCTGCTTCTGCGCGGCGCAGATATTCCAGAAATACCCCTCCCTGGTTGGCAAACTTCCCCTCGTCATCAACACGAGTCACCTCACATGGACCGTTACGACGAAAACCATCAGCGTTACACCAGCGATCCGCGCTTTCCAGCGGTCGAGGCCAAAGCCAAAGCGAAAGGGTTTCGCAAAGCGACCGCCAGCGAAGTCCGCGCGAGTGCCCAGCGCGCCTCTTGGGCACCTGATCTGTTCTGTGCGTATGGCGGCCTGTGGGTCAAGGAAGCCGAGCCGCACAGCACATGAACGACGCAGCAATCAGGGACCACCTGCGGGAAATCATCCGCGACTACTGGGGAATGAGCATGAAGGAAATCGAGCACGTTACGGGCTTTCCGCGCCGGATGCTTCAGAAGAATCTGGATGCCATGCTGGCCGCCAAAACCGTCATCCAGGAGGGAGGGCGCTATGTTGCCCGCTGATCCTTCACCCAACGAGGCCCGCGTCATCGTTCCCGGTGACGAGGAGCGCCTGATCGACGTGGCCACCCAGGCTATCCGGGACGAAATGTTCGTGATCCACAACGGCGCTCGGGTGATTGTGTGCTCCATCATCCCGGTGGGCTGGAAAAAGCTCGCCATCCGGGACAGAGACCTGGCGAACCGTCCAAAACTCCGTCTAACCCCCAGTCTGGAGCGGCATTTCTTGGTTGCCGCCAATGACAACGGCACCCAAAATTAGCCCGCCATGGAAAATACCCTCTTCTTCGCCTCGCTTACCGCCGCGCAGCAGCGGAAATTCATGGCTTTTGCCGAGGCTTACGGTCGCGCCTACGAAAAAGGCCAGGGCTGTGCCGACCCCAGAATTCTCTCCCTACCCCATCACAAGCGGGTGGCCCAAAACGATGCGCTAGCCCTCGAGGCTCGCTTCCTGGAAGAGTTCGCGCCGGCAGTCGTCGCCGAATCCAAGCGTCCCGGCACATCGCGTCACGATATCGCCACGGTGATGTTCGAGTGTTATCCCGATCTGGCCCGCGTCATGTACCAAGGACGGATGGACGTGCTGTGCGATATCGGGCTCCGGCTGATGGTCTTTCATCAGCGGGTCCGTTCCTTCCAGACCACCGACGCCCTGGAGTCGATGCTTCACGATACGGACTTCGGTCAGGACATCCCGGCCGAATGGTTCCACCCGCCCTTCGATGAGATCTACATCGAATTCGGCGAGCACCGCCACTTCCCAACCGAGATGACGGATCCCTTGTCTGGTGAGCATGTGGTCGAAGGGTGCTACCTATTTGCCGGCTTGACCCCCTCTTTGCACGGCCGGGATCTAGTTCGAGGGTTCGACCTCATCATTTTTGGCAGTCCGGTCGGCAAGAGCGGCGTCATGGACGATTGTTTCACGCACCTGGGACTGCCCTTCAGCGACGAGAAGATGCCAATCTCGGCTCTGGTGGATCAGGTTGTCGAGCATTACCGGGCGCGCTCCGACTTCCCCAATGCGCATGTGGTCAGGCCCGTGATCGAGCACGTCGCCAAAGTGCTGGTCTATCTCGGGACCAAAGAGGCTCGTCAGCGGGAAGTTCGTGAGGGCACGGATGCGTTCAAGCGGATTTCCGGCCTCAAGTCGTCAGCAAAGCGAGAGAAGGCCGCGCGTCAGGCAGCCAGACTCTACGACCGCATCGTGGTGGGTCCGTGCAGCCTGCCGTCCGAACTGGATGCCATCCACGCTATCCGCGCCGCCGGCGTCCGCCCTCATATCCGTCGTGGCCACTTCCGCGCCCAGCCTTACGGTCCGCAGCATTCCCTGCGTCGCCCGCAGTGGATTCAGCCGATGATGATCGGGCGCGATCACATCGCTGGCACAGCTCAGCCCAGCTACGTCATTCAATAGGTCGCCCATGCTGCGCAAGCTCTCCCAAACCTTCGTTGTCGTCATGCTGTTTGCGTCCTGCTGGCTGACCTATTTCATCCTGCTGGCCGCAAACCTGCCGTTGCTGCAGAAGGTATTCAAGATGGTCAGTTCCGACGGTGGCTGGCTGACCATCCTTCACCACAAGAACGGCCCCCAACTGATCGGCCTGTGCGTCGGGATGGTCCTGGCCGGCAATGTCGCCTGGCTGGTTTCCAAGGTCTTCGAGAAGCGATTCGTCGAGATCTGGGCCCGCCCACGGCCCTTCGTCTGAAAGACCTCCATGATGCGTCGCTCCCTCTTCCCTGTTCGCTTTGTTCTCGCCCTGTTGGCGTTGCTGGCTTCGTCCATCGCCAACGCCGCCAACTACCCGGCCAAGATTCAACGGATTGACCTTGAGGGCGGCGCGGCGCTGTATGCGATCAATGACGGTCCGGCAACGCTGAAGATTTCTCTGGAGCTGACCAATTCAATCAACGTCTCATCCGACCAAGCCTGGCCCGTGACGGCAACCCTCCCGCCGCACAGCCAGAAGACCCTCGCCTTTCTGTTCCCATCGAATCCCGGAATCCCTTTCCAATGGGACTTCAAGCCCACTGTCACGGTCTCCTCGGTGGCCACCGACAACCCAGCCTCCGCCGGCAGCAGCGCGTCCGGGAAGGACATACGGGAGGAAGCCCAGGCAGAGCTACGGCGCCTTCTCGAGCCGGCCGCGCGGATGTCGATGAAACTGAGTGGCAAGCCATGGCCCGGAAGCGATGGAGCCGCCAAGCATGTCACCGGGCAGACGGTGGACGATGCTCTTCCGTTTCTGCTACGGGCATACGCGCTCTTTCTGTCGATCACCCTTGGGGCACGCCTACTCGCCGCCCTTCGGATGAAGAACTGGTCTCGTGCAGCTGTCACGTTCATGGCGGCCGCCACCATCGAATATGGCGTGCTGTTCTACCTCGGCGCGGATTTCATCGACCTCCGGAGCTGGCACATCGAAGGCTTCAAGGCATTCGCCATGCATCACGAGTGGTCCATCCCGATTATGGCCGGCGTGTTGATCACCTGCTGGGCAACTGCCTTCTTCCTGCTCCATGAGGACATGGACCGGACCGTCTATCAAACCTGGCCTCCCAATCCTCGGGACGCAAGGAATACCGTCTACTACAAACCCAAGACCGACAAGATCGGCTGACATCAAGAGGGAAAACACCATGTCCCGTAGAAACGCCAGTCTCTTCGACGCCATGCTCGACATCGCATCTCTGCTGCCGTGGCAGGCCAGCCTCATCATTGCCGTTGGGGCCTATTTCGGCTTTCACCACCTTGCCTCCGCCCCCCCGCAAGCTCTCGCCGCAGCCGGCGCTCACGACCTGGCCAACAATGTAGGCAAGCAACTCCTGATGGGGCTGTCGGCGATCCTTCAGTACGTGATCCCGTTCATCTTCGTTCTCGGGGCCTGTATTTCCTTCTTCAGCCGGCGCCGGCAGCGCGCGTTGCATGCCCAGGTGGCCAACCACCCCAGCCACACCGCCCTGGGCGAAATCTCCTGGCAAGACTTCGAGGTCCTAACCGCCGAGGTGTTTCGACGAAAGGGGTATCGCGTGGTCCAGCGCGGCGGGAATGCACCGGATGGCGGCGTCGATCTGGAGCTGTGGTCCGGAATGGACAAGTACCTTGTGCAGTGTAAGCAATGGAAATCCACCAGGGTTGGCGTGGCCATCGTGCGCGAGCTATACGGGGTCATGGCGGCGGAAGGTGCCGTCGGCGGCTTTGTGGTTGCGGCCGGCGAGTTCACCGCCGACGCGAAGAAGTTTGCCGAGGGCCAAAGCATCGAACTGGTGTCTGCCAACCTGATGCTGCGGCTGATCGCTCAGACCAACTCGGAAAGCAGCCCCTATCCAGACGAGCAGCCAAACTGCCCCCGTTGTGGAAGCGAAATGGTCAAGCGATCGGCCACGCGCGGGGCTATGGCGGGCTCTATGTTCTGGGGTTGCCCGAGGTATCCGGCCTGTACCGGTACCCGCCCGATCGATTAGGACTTGGTGGCATTGATGATGGTTCAGTACCTGAAGAGACTCACCGCGCGAGCGCCGGCGGCGGCCAATGAGCCAATCAGGCCGTCTTCAAGGGATCCAATGGAATTCTCCCTCTGCTACAAGCTGCGACGTGACGCCCTGGAAATCACGGCCCGGATGCCGGGGGATGGCAAAGGCTTGTCGGCCGAAACGCATGCGAAGCGATTGATCTGGGTACAGTCTCGCCTGCTCGAGGCCATGTGCAGCGATCCTGCTCTGACTGAAAGGCAACGATCCGTCCTCATGGCGTTCCATAGCAAGGCTTTGCGGGACCTGATTTCTGATCGCCGCGGGGCCCGACGGCGGGGCAATTTGAGCCCGATGGTGGCCTAAAGTCGACTCCGGGCGTATTTCCACATCCATTCCTACGTCCAACCCCCCTGTTTCGTCTGCTTTTCCTGATTGCCGCCCCCCTTCCCGGCCTTGAAAATGTCGTCTTCGCCTTGACTGTGGCGAGCAACGACTTCGGGCCTATCAGGGAGTATCCGTGAACAGCAAATCGCAAGTGATCCAACCAGGGATCGAATCCTTCTTCTCGTCCAATCGGGGCGAGGCGTACAAGTCTCGAATGCTGCTTTGGGGTTTTGCCCTGATCGGCTTCACTATCTCGATGCTGCGCGCGCCCCATACCGGGACGAGTGTGGCCGTAATGGCGGTCTCGTTTCTGGTCCTCATCGGCCTGGTGGATTACTTCCTCCTCCGTCAGTTCCGTCCTGGGCAACTGGTGCTCCAGGTCACTGATGAAGGCATCGAGTCCCCCATGTTGTCCGGACCAAAGAAGAAACTGCCGTGGGAATCCATCAAGGGCGTTTCGATCCAGGCAATTCATGACCAGCCCTGCTTGGTCTTCGCGCTTTCGCCGGATCTCGGGCTGCCCGACAAAAAACACTTCCTGACCGGCTCCAACCCTTCACGTCCGCACATCTCCCTTGCAGGGCTGGATGCCCGTGCACAGGACCAGTTGGCGGAAGCGATCGGGCGTCGCCTGCGCAACCGGAGTGACCTGTCCGCAGTGGACATCACGAATCCTGTCCGCGAGGTCAGGGAATTCATGGAAAGCGTCCGCGAGCTCGCCCCTATGCCGTGGGTCACCTCATTCCTGGTCGTGGCCAACGCAGTCGTCTGGATCGCCATGGTCGCCGCCGGCGCCAAGATCCTCGGGTCACCGATCTCGATGCTCTACGAGTGGGGCGCAAACTCTACTTCGGCGGTCCAGAACGGACAGGAATGGCGCCTGCTGTCTTCGATGTTCCTTCATGGAAACGTTTTCCACCTGGTCATCAACATGGCGGCCCTGGTCAGCGCCGGCCTGATTGTGGAGCGCATCTACGGGCACCGCCTCTACGCGCTGATCTACTTTGCCTCCGGTGTTGTGGGCAGTTCGCTCAGCCTCTATTTCGCTTCGCAGACCACCGTTGCCGTTGGCGCATCTGGCGCGATCTTCGGCGTCACCGGCGCACTGTTCGTTGCGATCTTCCAGCACCGCAAGCGCCTGCCGAAGTCCTTCAGCAAGCAGATGATCACCAGCTTGAGCTTTTTCATCACCTACTCGATCATCCAGAGCCTGACGAAGACCGGGATCGACACTGCAGCGCATATTGGCGGCCTGGTGGCTGGCTCGGCGCTGGCGTATATCCTCCCGGAGCGTCTGAATATCGAGGCATTCCATCGGCTACGGCTTCAACGTGGCGTCATTGGTTTTGCGCTTGCCCTGCTGGCCACCGTTGGCCTGGTGCATTTCGCCCCCGAAGCAAAGGTCGATGTCGAGAAGTCGATTCACGGTTCGGCAACCGTGGCCGTGGGGATGAAGCAGTTTGCCGAGCTGATGGCGTCGCTCGATCAGGAGGAGAAAGACGTCGCGGCCGGCAAGATATCGATCAAAGAAAGCGATGAGCGAAGCCGGAGTGTTTTCGCTCCCAGGATGGCTGAAGTCCTCAAGACCCTCCGCAACGGCTACCTTCCCCCCAGCGACCCGCGTATGCCGGTGCTCAAAGCAACGATCCGGATGGGTGAGTTGATGGAAGAGTCGCTTGCAATGCAGTCGGTGTTTCAGCCGGGGAGCAGTATCCCGGTGCCAGCCGACCCGGCCAGAGCGGCGGAGATCAAACAAGAGATGGTGGCGGTGATGGCTACGATCAACAAGGCTGGCAGCAGCCAGTAAGCACGGTCATTCTCCAGATTTTGGACGAAAAAAAAGCAGCCCGAGGGCTGCTTTAATTTTTGCTGCGAAACTTCGTTCCTTAGCGTTTCCGTTTCCTTGATGAAGCACTGGAGACTTCGACGCTGGCGTTCATAAAGCGAGCAGATCCGCTAGCGGACAGCTCCTCCCGGTGGTGCTGCTTTCTGCAAGGTTCTTGGAGGAGCCCTGTAGAAAGCCCCTTCGCCATGGGCGGAGGGGAAGGTGCGAAGGTTTCAGCAGCCTGGTCAGGCGGCTTGTTTTGCCTTTGCGATTGCAAGGTCGGCCATGAAGCACGCCGAGAGAATGTCCAGGACGCGCATCCATGCCACTTCACGACCAAAGCGCTCAATGATCTCGAGGGCGCCCGGGTCGTTCCGGTGCTTCTCGCGGAGCGAGTTGTAGGTTGCGCAGAACTTTTCGTAGCCCATGATGCGGCTCCTCGCTTAGTCGCCATTCAGAATCGACATCGTTCGCGCCCGACCAGGCGTGAACTTCCCGGACCATTCGTGTCCTTGTTCGCGGGCAACCTGGCGGATGCGCTGCTTGAAGGACTCCTCGCTAACTTCCTTGTGGAGATCGCAGTGAGCGGTCTCCACGGCGAGGAGGAACTGGATATCGGAAACAGCAGTCTGGAGTGCGGCCTGCAGACGCTTGCGGCCGGCGATCTGGTGCCCAATGAGAGCAGCAGCGATCGCGGCAATAGCGGCTGACAGGATTCCTCCAACTGCCTGGATGATGGCGGACTGAACAGCGGGGTCGGTGACGATGATTTCAAACGCCATGGTGGCCTCCACAGGATGTGCCCGCGGAGAACACCGCCGGAGGCGGCCCCCGGGGCGATTGAGATACCCAGCCGAAGCTGGATTGAAGCGGCTGATATCGCACAGCGCGCAAGCGTTTTCCCAAACGGGAGAAAACCAGACTTTCTTGAGTAGCCTGTCCGTTCAGGACTGCTCAAGAAAGGTCTCTCCCAAAGGGAAAGACCGAAGACAACCGGGCTTATTCAGCCGTGATCGTCATGGTGCCGTCTGCGTCGAACTGCACGCGGAAGCTGTTATTGCGGAGGTTGGTCTTGTGACGGACGCCAGCGTTGTAGAGGCACTTTTCAAGGGTCTCCACAGCAGGCTCACCGGACAGGATCGCAACCAGGTCGTCAAAGCGATCAGCGTCGATCTCGTAGTCGGTTTCGCAGTACGTATCGTTGGAGTCGGTATAGGTTGATGCCTGGCGCAGGACGTACCCGGCACGAGTGATGCCCTTGGGCACCAGGAACGTGCGGGAGCTTCCCCAATCGCCGGACCCGACAGCCACGGCCTCGGTCAGAAGATGAGTCACGCCGGCGATCGTAACCGCCAGGTTCTCCATCAACTTCACGTCGCCATCGACCCAGCCACCGCTGAACTCGTCTTTGGCCACGACGCGGCCGCTAACCTTGACCTCTTCCTCTGCGAGATCTCGCAAGTGCTGCACCGCCCAGTGTTGCGACGGCAGCTCGTGCGAAACGAAGAGAACCTGGGCTTTCTCCGCCCACATGAGGCGGGTGAAGTCATCGCCCTGGTCTTCCTCGTCGAAATCCCGGAAGAGCATTACTGCTCCCGATACCACTTGGGCTTGAGTTACCTGCTCACGGTTGTGATACAGGAAACTGTCACCGTCGCGGCGCTGCACCGGCGTCTCACCCACGTAGGTAAGGACCTTGGTGGGCAAAACAGGCACGTCCACCATCAGGTCGAGGCATCCCGCGCGCTTCGCATTTGACCAGCAGGTCTCTACGAAGTCCGCAGCGGACATCTCAGCCTTCTTTGCCACCAGATGCTCCCGCCAGATCTCCTTCAGGGCCACGTCGAAATCCTTGGCTGCCTGTTGGGGGTCAATGAGGCTGTCGCGATCCGGCATGCGCGGCGTGTATCGCAGGTGGTCCACATGCACGATCGGGCGAATTTCTCCGCCGTAGTGCGAGGTGAAGCCTGAGACATTGACCGGCAGGCCCTGGCAGTACACATAGCCCATGGACTCGAACTCGGGCTTGGAATCGTTATGAATTCCAGGCACGTGGACGAACCCCACAGACGTTTGCGTTCCAACCAGGTTGGCGTGTGCGTGCGGCCGCGGCATCTCGTCTCCCTGCCAGAAGACAGGAATGGCGAAGCCTTTGGCATAGGAGGCGAGTGCTTGGCCCACCTTCACTGCATCGAGCTTGCAGTGCTGCAGCGTGATGCGGGTGCCGCCGATGAAACTGGACGGCTCGACTGCGATTTGGCGCTTGGCAATCAGATCCTCCGAGGAGAACACGATCTGCTTGCCTTTGCTTTCGACAAGGACGCTCTCGGCGGCGAAGCTAACCGAGAAAAAGCCGATGCCAAAAGGACGTTCGCTGTCCATCGTTTCCTGTGACCAGCCCGACTCGGCTACCGTGATGAGAGCACGGAAGTCGGCGATACCGCAGCCGTTGTCCGTGATCGTCAGGGAGGATTCCGAGACGTCGTAATCGAACACGACTGAGCTGGCACCAGCACGCCGGCCGTTCTGCAAACATTCCGCGAGGACGGTGGTCGAGGTACTGAAGAGCGTTTTCAGGTGCTCCAGGAAGCGGGATTCGTTGACGCCGCTGGTGATGCTGTTGCTTTCGAGTGCTGCTTGGTTCATGGCAAATCTCCTTGCAAGGATTCTTGCGGGCAGCACTCCCCGGCGGGGAGATGCCCCCGCAGGGTTGAATATCCCCAAGGCCCGTCGGCCAAGGGAAGATTGCGGTCCATAACGCAGGACACGCGGGCGTTGGCCTCTCACGAGACAAAATCTTTTCTCAATACCATGCCGAAACAAGGTGTTCAAAAAAGAGAACCCCAGACTTGGGGTTCTTCTAATCCGCAGAACTAAGCATCGAGAGCTATCTGCGGCTTATGCACGTATCGTTCATATCTTCCCGTGTCTTCATTTTCAATCAAACCATCAAGCGAAAACTCAGATTGGGAAACTTTGATCGCATGGCGCACAGCGTCCAGTAGGTTGGTGGCGGGATAAGTTGCTACGCGCCACGAGACATCCATTCCGGTACCCCATGGCTGATATTCATCAGCCACAACGTAGAAGAATTGCATGTTTTCCGAGACCCGTACTTCAACCCACTCTCCCCAGCCGGGGCTGGTTTTTGAAGTCCATAGTAGATACCCGTCAATAATGGGCTCCCACCACGTTGATTCACCGTCTTCGGAAGTCACCTGCTTTTCGTCATCCGTGTAGCACGTCGGCAATTGCTGAACGCCCGCCTTATGCAGACTTAAAGCTACCGCCGCCTTCTGAACCTCTGTCATTGGATCAAACATGGCAAATCTCCTCATAAGGATTTTTGCGGTAATCCACCCCTGTCGGGATTTGGACCCGCAGGGTTGGTGTACCTCAAGGCAACTTGCCAAGAGATGAAGCGATCCATTTCGCAGGATCGTTAGCGTTGGCCTCTCACGAGACAAAACCGGTGGCTTTCTTGAAGGGCCTGAACTTCCAGGGCTCTCAAGAAAACCGCCCTTGCGGACGGTAAGGAACGAATCCTTAATGGACGGTTTGGCTGTATTCCAGCGCCTTGGCGAGCACGATTGCATCGAGCTCGTCTTCAGCATACTGGCTGCCGAGATGACCCCAGCTTTCAGTTTCCTCGTCCTTGATGATCCGGCCGGTAGAGCGATCGATCACGTAGCACAGCACGCCATAGACGTTGCCGTTCACCCAATCGTTGTACTCCTCGAGCACGCCCTTGCAGTATTCCACTGCCTTGGCGTTCATCAGGGAGTCCAGCGCCTTCCGGTCGATGAACATGGAACTCGCCGCGACCATTTGGTCGAGCGCTTCACGCCACTTCCAGCCTTTGCCTTCACCCACCCAGGTTGAACCGTCCAGGGTGAATCTGGCATGCAGCGGATCGGTCTCACTGCCGAGCGCACCAAACCATGCGACCTGGCCGACTCCCAACTCCGACAGCACATTCGACCGAATATTGTCGATGGCATCATCGTCAGGCACCCAAACCGCCGCAGCGCGGGAGGTGTCCCAGGCGCAGTTCATCCCGGTACCGCTCACGGAGTAAGCGATGCCCGAGTGCTCATAGATATCGAGCGGAACAGCGAGAGGGCTACCCACTTCGCCAGCTGCGAACGCTTCATCCCAGCAGGCCTCGGCCTCCGATTCGGAGAAGAGATCCGCCAGGGGCTGAAGAGCATCCTGCAGCTTGCCGTCCATATGATTCCAGAAGCGGACGCCATAGAGCGCGTCAACAACGTAGTCAATGGCATATTCCCAGCCTTCCTGTTCGATCGCGAACCGAAACACGGTTTCCAGGGAGGCCTTCGATACGGGACGGCCGGTGGCACGCAAGCGGTGCAGCAGCCGCGTGAGCGTCGAGAGATCGTTACCGAGCCCTTTCATCACACGCTTCACGATCCGGTCCGCAACGACTTGGCACGAGAAATCCTTGTTGCCGTCGCCGTCGAGACCGAGCGCCGCGTAATAGCTGCGCTGCTCATCGGCATCTCCACGCCGTTTGCTGACGTGATAAATGTTGCCGTTGGCCGTGCCGGGTTCGCAGGGATTCAGGTGACTCGAATCCTGGTCATAGGCGAGGCCAGCAGCAATGATGATGCCCTGGTTGCGATCGAGGACCACCATGCGCTCCTCGATATCCGGAGAGATGCGCATGCAGCGGCGAACATCAATGGTGTCTCCGTCCGGGTTGTCGCCGGACATCAGAACCTCATCGATGCTGTAAGACACTTCCACAACCCCAGGCAACGCTTGAGCGCGCATGGAGAAGGAGACGTTTTCCAATGCAACGACCGTTTCCGGCCGAAGAATGTTATTGAGTGCAGCTTCTTTGTTGCTAAACATGGGACACCTCCGATAAACAGGGGCCCATGCTCCCCAGTGGGGAATGTGGCCCCACAAGGGAAAGACGATAGTGATACTCGTCAGTGGCAGGTCATAACGCAGACCAGTTCGCGTCCTCGGGCACCCGAGAAAACCAGAAACCCCAATGTCAGGAGGTTATGATCTGTTTGGAGGCATTGATTTGCCTCGCAATTCATCACTAGGAGAAAACCCAATGAATAAATCCGAACTCGTGGACGCCATTGCTGCCGGCGCCGACATTTCCAAAGCTGCTGCGGGCAAGGCCCTGGACGCTGCTATCGACACCATCACCGCTGCCGTCGCCAAAGGCGATCAGGTGACCCTCGTGGGCTTCGGTTCCTTCAAGGCATCCTCCCGTGCCGCGCGCACCGGCAAGAATCCGAAGACCGGTGCCGAGATCAAGATCGAGGCGACCACGGTACCGAAGTTTTCCGCCGGCGCTGCTTTCAAGGCGGCCGTGGCGAAAAAGAAGAAATAACTTCTCGCTCAGCTTTCCGGACGGTCTGCATCAGGCCGTCTGGAAAACTCCCCGACAAGTCGGGGAGAAGTTGGTGAATCATGTAATTAGGCTGCCTTGAGAGCATTGACACCCTCCAGGACATCCAGCCAGTCAATCCCTTTCCTTCCTTCAGGGATATCACCGGGCGGAAGTTCAACGCCAGCCTGGATACCGCATTTCCACAGCCGCTCCGCCAAGGCCTTCGCAGCTTCCTGCCCATGACCGCTTGGGTGGAATTTGCTCGGGCTGTCCTTGTCGGCAAAGACCGTAACGCGCTTGATGCCTGGAGGAGGAACGAATTCCGCCATCAGACCAGCCGTAACGGTTGCCCAGCAAGGAATGCCGGTCATTTCCGTTACTGCCAGCGCAGTCTCGATGCCTTCGGCCACCGCAAGGGTGTCCGTAGCCGGGAACAGTCGAATTGCCGATCCTTGCAGCGGGCGGTAGCTCGCATGAGGGCACAGCTTCTTCGGCGACTCGACAGGGGCCTTGCGACCATCTTCCGAGAGGAACGTCCGGTGAATGGTCACCGGGGTGCCATCAGGCGACATCACGCAGGCCATGAAGCCTGGGAAATGCCCGACCAGCTCGCCCTTCTCGTAGTAGGCCATCGACGGATGAAAACGGACACTCTGGAGGTTGCGGGGCAGCTTCAGCCCACGGCTCACCAGGTACATCCAGGCGATCCGAGCGTCAGCACTCTTGATGGACAAACCACCATTCCAGAGAGCCACGAGACGATGCCGGATGGCAGCATCTTCGCGGGCCGTGTCACGCTTGCGCGCTTCACGATGGACAGGAGTCAGCTGGGGCTTGTCACCCAAGATCATCCGACCAATCTCCGAAAGCGAGTCCTTGAACGTCCAGTCATTCACCGCTCCGATCAGCGCAATGCCGTCGGGCCAGTTTCCGCAGGTGCAAACGCCACCACCTGAGTCAACAACGTCGCGATAGACCCGGAAATCGCCAGAACCCCCATGCATCGGGCAGTCGATATGCACCAGACCCGGATGGTCCAGCGCAGAAGATATCGACGGCGCCAGGGACTGGATGATCCGGTCCCACATGCCAGCGGCTTTGGCCTTGACTTCCTTCTTGCAGATATCCGAAAAACGGATGTTCGACATGGTGTTTCCTTCACACAAAAGGGCACCATGCCCCCTGTCGGGAGATGGGCCCGACTAGGGGATCCTCACCAAACATCGGGGAGGGAAGCAGCTCATAACGCAGAGCCGTAAGCGTTTCCGATCACTCGGGAAAACTTTGCTTTTCGCCGCCCCCGTTGGCACAGGAACGCTGAGAAGCCCCCTCCAGAAGGAAGGGGAAAAGGTTGCAGATGCCAGGAAGCGATGCGTTAGACCTGCATCGCCAGATCGGCGTAGTAGGCATCGAGCGCAGCTTCGCGGTCGTCCGCTTCAGCCTGATAGTAATCACGACGCTGCAGCAGCGCCTCCAGGATGGCATCCACCAGGAAGGTGTAGGCCTCATCAGAAGAATTCTCGTGCCCAGAACTGTGGCGCGACACGATTCGATACTGCTGATCCGGATAAAGGCGCACTTGGTATTGATAGTAGTACCGCCGATCACTGCCGACGCGACACGACCACAACACCACCCCCTCTTCCGGGATGGAGCTGATGGCGATCTGGGTCGCTGCAGCCACGGCAGCCAAATAGGCGGCCTTGGCAAAGGGAATGACCTTGCTACTGGACTTACGCAACGAGGCGATCATGGGAAAGCTTTTCATGGTGCAACTCCTTGGTTGAGAAGAGCACCACTCCCTGTCGGGAATTGTGCCCCGACGGGAACCTCACTTGGGTGAGGATGGTTAGCAGCTCATAACGCAGAGCAGTAGGCGTTTCCGATCACTCGGGAAAACCGACCATGCAGCTTTTCGGAGCGTCCTCAGCGAAGGCGCTTTGAAAAGCTCCCCAACCAGAGGCCAGGGAGAACTGCCGGGCACCACCTCAAAACCGCGTGCGAAGAAATGCGGAACGAGCGGCGCCATCGATCGCCATGCGGTTGCCGATCACCGCGGAGGCAGAGCCAACCGTGGAATCGATGAGAATGTTTCCGATGCTGTTTTGCTCGGCGCGAACAGCTTCCTGACGCGCTTCCATCGTCTTGTACTGCGCATAGACTTTGGTGAGACGCATCATGACTTCAGGCTTTTTGGCCTCGCGTTGATCTTCGGGGTACTGGGCCAGGATCTGGTCAGCAGCCTTTTCGATTTCGGCGTTTTCGCGCAGCCTGCGTTCTTCGTCGGATTCCTTCGGTGTGACGGCATCCTTCACCGAGGCGACGACAGCATGGCCAGCCTTGCTCAGGAGACGCGAGCTCGCATCTACGAGAAGACCAGTCAGCAGATCGGCCCGCGCGGGAGCGCTGGCAGCGATGAGCAGAACAAACAGGACGGACAGGGAGAGACGTGCTTTCATGGTGGAACTCCTTCGTAAACGAAAAAGGGCACCATGACCCCTGTCGGGGAAGGTGCCCCGATCAGGGAATTGTCGCCAGGGGCGACGGTAAGCGGCTTCGATCACGTCCGAAGCAGTAAGGGACGAGCTGATAACTCAGCCAGGTAAAGAGTCTTGTTTATGCAGCCTGGTGGGCCTCATAAAGAAGACCCCTCGAAAAATCGAAAGGGTCTAATACTGCGAGTTAACGACGATGGGAGGAAAGGGCGGGCTTTGCATCACGATACGCATGGAGCGCAGCGGAAAGCTTGGCACCGACAAATCCGAGGACGAAGCCGAAGAGCACGATTTTTCCAGCAAGCAGAGCCTGTTCAAAAGAACGGCCAGCAACCAGATAGGCGATGCTCAGAGCAGCGATCCAGACAATCATCATAACTTTCATCACTGTGTCTCCAAGAAGGGGACACCGTGATCCCTGTCGGGATGGTGTCCCGAGAGGGTGGATACGCTGGAGCGGAATAACCCCGTGGGGCTATTCTCGCTTGATCCAGCGGCGATCAACTTCTGCAGAGTCGATCTGAAATTCCATTCTTGATATGTACAGCACATATCTTCATGACGAGCGGAAACCGCACGTCAAACGAACCTGATCCAATCAAGGGTCAGCCAATGAAAAACTTGGGGAGTCCGATGCGGCCGCATCGAAAAAATCCGTCACAGAAGTGACAGAGAGTTGACCTGGGTGAAGTCCATTGCCAAGGACAGGTCAAGAACTAGCCTACGACCGCAGGCCAGAGTCCGGAAGACGGAAGCTTTGTAAAAAGCTTCGCGACCGAAAAAGCAGGTTGAATATCGACAACCCGTAAGACGCCAGTGAGATTGCACCGGAACAAATGAAACCGGTGGGCGGTACTCAGCCCTTCGCGGGAATCCTATCTTCAATTCGCCTAAATTGCAAGCCCCCGATTCAACCGTCATTGAATCCTGCTGGTCCGTTACGGACGGGGTGTGTTGGCGGTACGCCAGATCGCCATTTTTCCAGAAATGCCCTGGTCGCTTCCATAAGCTGCCAAGGCATGAACACATCCACCTTCATCGACAACGAGCTGCGCAACCTGGAGATCCGGGGCCGAATGGCCCTCGAGCAGATCCACCGCAGCACGAACATCCGCGAGGTCATTGCCGGGATGAACGTTCCAGTGCCCGCAATGCTCCGCAGCCTCCGCAACTCGGTGTCCTCGCTTAGCCGCATCGAGCGCACCGCCTACGGCCGGGCCGAAAGCATTGTCCGTGCTCAGCTGGCTGCCCTGGCCGAGGAAGAGGACGAGCAGTCCTTTCTGCGGCACCGCGGCCGCCTCATGACCGAGTGGCGACAAATCCAAGGGCGATTCCCCCGCCTGGCCGCCTTCATCCAGGTCGAGAGCGAACGCCTTCGCGCGAAGTACCGCGCCCCCATTCACATCACCTCGGCGCCCGCCGCCGTCATTCATTCGTAAGGACCTTCCCTCATGGCTGCAATCGTGATCAAGGCTTTCATCCTCTGCGCTACCGACAATCCGGAAGAGGCAGAAAACGCCGTGTTCGCCGCCCTCAACAGCGGCGTCTTCGAGTCAGCGAGTCCGATCCTGGATTTTGTCACCGGCGTCGAGCAGACCGTGCCGGTTACCGAAGACTACGAAGACGGCACCTTCGTCCGCATGGTCCCCTCGGCGGCCTTCCTGCGCACAGCCAACCCCATGCAACTTCCCTGCTGACACGAGCCCTTTGGAGACCGGACATGAAGCTTCTCGGAAAACTGTTGACGCGGGCATTTTCCCCCTCCAGAAAGCGGAGCTCACCCGATCCGCACTACCGGGCATTTCGGAAGCTGGTCAGCCGGCACAAGCTGGATTATCGGGTCACCGGCGACGGCTACATCGAGGTGCGGCCCTGCGCCGCCCTCCCCCGCGGCCTGAAGACGATTCACCACGACTGGCAAGAGACTCAGACCCGTATCGAGCACTGCATCACCACTCCGGATGCAGTCGATTCGGACGGTTACTACGCAGAGTAGAACTAATTCCAAACGCGCCCAGGTCAGGTCGGTAGCCTTGGAAACAGATCAGACATTACCGACCGACGTCCATGCTCACCGAAGACACCAAACAAGAAATCCGCGACAAGCTGGCTGCCATCTCCAAGGTCATCCCAGGCTTCCGTTCGCGCCCGGCACAGCGGGTCATGATCGCCGAAGTGGCGAAAACCCTGGGCCGCTGCCCGGACCCTGGCCCGAATGCCGGCAAGCCGGTCCCGGGGCAGACGGTACTGGTCGTCCAAGGTTCCACCGGTACCGGCAAGTCCTTGGGCTACGGCCTTGCCGGCATGATCATGGCCATGCGCAAGGGCAAAAAGCTGGTTATCTCCTCGTCGACCATCGCGCTGCAGGAGCAACTGACTACCCGCGACCTCCCCCTTTTCAGCCAGGCGGCGGGCATCAAGGTGTCGATCGAGCTCGCCAAGGGCCGGACCCGGTACGTCTGCCAGTACAAGCTCAACCAGGCGATCGGTGACATGCAGCAGATCACCATGTTCGACCGCAAGGAGGAGCGCGCCGCCAGCGAAAGCGACTCCGATGTGATCCGGCAAGATCTCGAGGCCATGGCCAAGGAGTTCGCTGAAGGTCGTTGGAATGGCGATCGCGACACGCGGGAATCGGTAGCCGACGAGGTGTGGAAGTCGATCACAACTGACCGCCACGGATGCCTCAACCGCGCTTGCCCGTCCTACAAGAGCTGTGCCCAGATGGCTGCTCGCAGGCGCCTGCGGGATGCGTCCGTGATCGTCGCCAACCACGATCTGCTCCTCGCTGACCTGGCGATGGGCGGTGGCAAAATCCTCCCGTCTCCGGAAGAATGTTTCTACGTCATCGACGAGGCTCATGGCCTTCCTGAAAAGGCGGTCTCCAGCTTTGCCTCTGGCCATTTCATCAACGCTGAGCGCCGGTCTGCTGAAAAGCTGGCCAACCTGGCCGCCTCGCTTCAAGACGCTCTGGGGACGGCGTTCGAGCCCACGTGTGAGCGGATCCACGATGAGGCTGACCGGTTGCGTTCCGACCTCAGCGACGCCTACGGCTTCCTCTCGAGCCTTGCTCAGCTCCGGGCGACCACCGAATGCCCGCGGCCGACGCTCGAGTTCGAGGACTCCTGCCTCCCCGAGGAATTCTTCGAGATCGGCGAAAACATCAAGAACCTGACGAACAGCCTGGCCGGCCTGCTGGATGAGTGCCAGGGTGCCCTCAATGACCGGCTCGGCACCGATCGCAGCAAACAAGCGCTGTTCGAGAAGCTGCTGGCCGACGTCGGCTTCCAGCTGGGCCGGATGGAAGAGGTGAACACCACCTGGACTCTCTTCCTCGAGGAACCCGGTGAGAATGCCCCGCCGGTGGCCAAATGGATTGAGACCGTCAGCTTCAAGAAGAACAGCGTCGACTACCAGATCAATGCATCTCCGGTGTTCGCCGGCGGCTACCTGCGCAACCTCCTCTGGGAAAAGGCTGCAGGCGTGGTGCTGACGTCCGCCACCATGACCACACTGGGGAACTTCGACGATTTCCTCCGCCGGACCGGCCTTGCTTCCTACGACGTGCCGTGCGTGGATCTGCCCAGCCCGTTCGACTATGCCACCCAAGGCCTCATCGATATCCCGAAGATGCCGAGCCCAAAAAACTACGACGCCCATACCAAGGCAGTTACCGATCGCCTGGTGGACGACATGACGAAGCAGGGCCCTGAAGGGATGTTGGTGCTCTTCACCAGTCGGCGCCAGATGGAAGACATCGCCGGCCGGCTGCCGAAAGAGTTGCGTGCCCGGGTACTGGTCCAGGGCGAGCAGTCCAAGGCTGCGATCATTGCCGCGCACTGCGCCGCAATCGATGCTGGCAAGCCCTCAACGATTTTCGGCCTGGCATCATTCACCGAGGGCGTCGATCTTCCCTCGAGCTACTGCACCCAGGTCGTCATCACCAAGCTTCCGTTTGCTGTGCCCGACAGCCCGGTACTGCGCACGTTGTCCAGCTGGATCGAGCGCCGCGGCGGAAACCCTTTCATGGAGATCTCGGTACCGGATGCCGCGCGCAAGCTCGAGCAATCCGTCGGCCGTTTGATCCGTACTGAAACTGACCACGGTCAAGTTGTCGTTACCGACCCCCGTCTGTGGGAATCTCGTTTTGGCCGCGCAATGCTGCGCGGATTGCCGCCCTTCCGCGTGATGGCGATGGGCAAGGAGGTAAGACCATGAGCTTGAAATACCCTGTCACCTGGAGGCTGCGCGAATGCATGCAGGCCGCCAAGATCGATACTGTCACCGAGCTGCACAACCGGATCAAGGCGATCGCCCCCGATGCGATCAAGTATGCCCAGCTCGCCCGGATCGTAGAATCGCCGCCGGCGCGCCTCAACCTGCAGACTCTGGCGGTGCTGACCATCGTTCTCGGCTGCCGCCCGGGCGACATTCTGGATCCGCGGCCGGACGATGTGGTGCCGACCGAGGAGGATGCGTCGAAGAAAAAACAGAAACGCCCGTGACGGCCCGGTATAAGTGAGTCATGCAGTGGCAAAGCCGATTTCCCCGTACATTACGGACGACTATGCCGAATAGTTTCACAACTCGCTGCTCGCCGATCCCGACAGGGTTTGGCTGTGGCAACAAACTTGGAGCACACTCATGCTAAAGCTGAACATCCGCAGCTCGCTCGCATCGCCTAATCTGCCCACAAGGCGGAACCGCATGCGTTTTCGCGAAAGGAAAAAGGATTATGAACATTCTGGATAGCTTCTTCGGCGCTGATGCGTTCCGCGAGGACGCTGCTCCGGCTCCCTACGTCGCGCCCCTGGAACGGCGTGACTATGCCGCTGCCGTGCCGCTGCTGAAGGTCGCCATGAACAAGGAAGACGCCCGCGCAATGGGTCTGTTCGCCGCCCTGTCCGCCCTCGGTCGTGGTGTCGATAAGAACCCGGAAGATGCCTGCGCCTGGTTTCGCCAGGCGGCCAACCGGGATCACGTCCCGTCTCAGGCAGCGCTGGGCATGTGCCTGGCCGGTGGTCTTGGCGCCCCGGTGGACCGCAAGGAAGCCGCTTACTGGCTGTACCGCGCCGGTAAGGCGGGCAGTATGCAGGCCATCGAAGTGCTGGGCGCGCTCGCCTACAAGGACAATTCGATCGTCGGTGAGCACTTCACCGAGGACGAGCTTTGCAAACTGGTGATGCAGCTGCGCAAGCTGGCGACGCGGAATCCCACCGCTCCGGCGGTTTCGGCGCAGTTACACTGAGCGGAGGTGGCGAAAATGGTTGCTGCAAACACTGCTGAAGTTGTTCAACTGACCATCGGCGCCGTGCTTGGTGTCGCGGTTTCCTTCAATCTCGACCGGTTCCGTCTGACCGGGTGGAAGGCGGCCGGCATCACCGCGGCCTTCCTCTTCACCTTCCTGGTCCTCTCGGATCTGCTGATCAACTAGCGCGGGACGCTTCTTCCAGGTCCTTGTCACCCTGGCAGTGGCAGTCCCCGCTTTTCCCATCCATCCCGAAACGGCAGCGTCCAAGGCGGACGCATTTCTGGCTACAGAAGACCATGGACGACCGACAGTCCAGGAGCCAGTAGAACACGATCATCACGAACGGCGGACCAATCAGCAACGCATCCTTCATGCACGCGCCGCCCAATTGCCAGACCTTGCCGGAAGCCGCTGGCGTTATCAGGGCGATCCCGATATCCGATAGCAGCAGCGTCAACGTGGCCACCAGGCCAAAGCGTGGCCACGGCCAATTCGACAGCGGTTTTTTCCCGGTCAGCCGCCACACGGCATAACCAGCCAGGAAGATCATGAAGGGCGCGAGGAGCGCATAGCCCGGCAGTCCTGCGGCACCGTCGGTGACCACCCCTGTTTTCAGCAGAGCGAGCTGCCCAGCGACGAGCCCGGCAACGATCAGCGGATCCACCCACCCGAGTGTCCGCCTCCGAATGCACAGCACCAGGCAGACGAGCAGGTAGATGGGCACGGCCAGCACCGACGGGATCGAGCGCGTGGTGATGGCCAGGTCGCCATGCAGGAACAGGATGAGGGGAGGAGCTTCGCAAAAAACCATCCGGCCATTATGCAACAGCTCTGTCGGCGCGGTCGCCAGCTGCCGAATGGAATTTAAGTGGCGTGTCCTGAACGGACATGGACGTCGATTTCCGTGGATTCTGCCGGGTTCTCGGTTCCGTAGAATTTCCAGAAATGGCTATGCCCCCTGCGTAGGATTGGCTGCAGTTCTCAACTGCACCGACCCGACGAAGGAGATTCCCATGGTCATTTGGCCGCAAAAAATCAGCCCCGATGATGAAGGATGGCAACAGGCCTGCGCCCTCATGCAGGTCCTCGCCCTTGATCCACGTCGCACCGTTACCCGAACGACTCGCCATCTTGGACGCTACTTCGAGTCGGCCGATGACATCCTCGAGCGCCCCAACATCTGGGTTGATCGCCGCCAGGTCCCCGCCCCCTACTTCAGTTACTGCCTGCGCTTCAATGTCTCGGCTTCGGTACTTGGGTCGATCCCCATCGACGACGTGGCCCAGATCACGGAGTTCAAACGGGTGGTGAATGCCGCGCTACGCGGCGAGTTGACCGCCGCAGAACGGAAGAGCTGGGAAGCCAATGATCAGCGCCTGGACGTGCTTCGGAAGGCCGATTCGCGGGATAGCTCATCCCAGAACGGCGCTCCCGACGCCGCTGCGCATGCATTCCAAGCTGTGGCAGCCGATGAATCCGCCAAGGCGTCGCGCCACTACACCGCCGTCCGGAACGAGATCGAGGCGCCGAGGCGCTTTGACGGCATTCCTCGTTCCAGTCTGTCCCGTCATGAAGAGGTGCTGGCGGGCCTCGTCCAGCTTGGCACAACCTACCTGCAGGCGGCCTGAGATGATCGAAGCAACGCACCACGCCAAGGCAGTTTGCAAACCCTCTCTTGGCGCCACTGCACTGGAGGCATGGCGCGCCTGGCGCGCTCTCGGCTGGCAAGGCCTGCCGTGCTACGGAAACGCCCTGGGCATTGGGGAATTTACCTGGATGTCCGGCGACCAGCTGCACAAGGTCCTGAATGTCTTTCTGACCCGGCTCGCCACCCAGTCGGAGGTGGACGAGGTGTGGGATTGCATGCTGACGGGCGCGCTCCGCGTCTACACGCGCCGGAATGGGGTCGGCGTGAGTCATGCGCCAGTGACCATCCTGCATGAGATGACGGGCAATCCATTACCATCGGGGCTGTCGGAATGAGCGGGGAAACCGAGGTCCTGGCCCTCCTCGACGGGGAGCATGCTGCGCTCACCCTCTACACGCCGCTCGACGCCCTCTTCGCCGAATACCGGAAGCTGCGCGCTGACATCGAGCAAATTGCCTCCTACGTCGCCGGCGCATCGGATGTCATGTGCTACTTCCTGACCGGCGCCCAGAAGGAACGCAGCATCGGCAACTACACGGCAACGACCCTTTTCGCCGCCGGCCCCGCCATCCGCTCTCTGGACGCGGCCTTCTGGTCGCGAGCGATGAAGCTCACTGATGTCCTGGACCTGATGCCGGCTGAAGCCCGCAACGAATGGTCCCGCCAGATCCGCGCTCACGAAACGCCACCGTTCGAGCCGGACAGCGTGCGCGCCACCCTTCAGACCATGATCGCCAACCGCGCCCAGTTCTTTGCGGACCGGGTGGAAGGACTGTTCTTCAACCTCAGCGACCACCATGCCACGAACAGCCCCGAAGGCTTCTACAAGCGGATGATCATCTCAAGGATGCGGACCTACTTCGGCTCCTTCTGTCACGAGCGCTGCAACTTCGTCCATGACCTGCGATGCGTGATCGCCAAGTTCTTCGGCCGCGGCGAGCCGCCGGCAATTATCACCACCCGGGTGCTGGAGACCATCCACCAGGCTGGCGAATTTGGCGTCTGGCACGAGCTCGATGGCGGCGCAATCAGGGTGAGACTCTACAAGATTGGCACCTGCCATCTCGAAGTTCATCCGGACATCGCCTACCGCTTGAACATGGTCCTGGCCTGGCGCAATCCGGCCGCCATTCCTGCTCGGTTCCGCAAGGTCCCAGCCAAAGAGAAGGTCGATCGTCCCCTGCATCACGGACTCATCCCCTTCGACATCATTTCCGGCATTGGCGAAGGGCTGTTCTCTCCGGACGGACGCCGGGTCTTCTTCCCCTCGCCCGTGTCCGTAAGGGTCGCGGAATTTATGCGGCGCCACGGCGGACGGCAGGACGAGAGTAGTTGGCAGTTCGACTACGACTTTGGGACCGCCCTCCATGAAGCAGAGCGGACGGGCCGGATACCCGAGGTCGCCTCCACTTAATCCAGAAACACTTATTACCGGTTGGCATACTCGTTTCACCTAATCACTAACGACAGAAAGGTCGGGAAATGGCAAAACAAGCGAAAATCGATCTCAGCAACCCCGTCGAGCTGCGCAAGAAGGCCGGCGAGAACCAGGCAACCTACTGGCGCAAGTTCGGCGTCACGCAGAGCGGCGGTAGCCGTTACGAACAGGGCCGCAACATCCCCTCGCCGACGAAGCTCCTGATGGCGCTCCACGCCAGCGGCAAGGTGAGCGACGACGATCTGGCACACGCACGCGCTGTCGCCGGCCTGTGATCGCCGCAGGGCCTGCCATCAGCCGATGGTGGGCCCGCTTCACATCCATGATCACGTCCACCAACTCTCCCCGGCAGGTCGTCATGAGCCTGGTCGATTTTGACCGCCGTGCCCATCGACTTGCGTACCCATGGGTTTGCACCGATGGCGGCCGCGCCTCGAGTTCCCGCCCCCGGCAGCTCAATGACTGCACGGTGAGGGCCTTGGCCATCGCTGGCAGTCTTTCCTATGACGACGCCTACGACCTCCTGAAGGAGGCCGGCCGCAAGTGCAGCCGAGGCTTCCAGTTCTCGGCTTGGCTAAATCGCCAGGGATGGGCCGCGCGGATCAGCTTCCCTGCCGTCAAAGGGCAGCGGCGCATGAACCCCGCAACGTTCGTCAGGCAGTTCCCCAAGGGCCGCTTCATCTGCCAAGTAGCAAAACACGTGTTCGCGATCGTTGATGGTGTGTTGCTGGATTCCTTCGAGAACCGGCCTGACCGCTGCATCTACGCTGCCTGGGAAATCACCGGGTCCGTTCCAACCAACCTCTCGTAAAGTCATGCTTATCAGATACCTCATTCCGATATTGATGTGGTGCATGGCGTCCGTGGCGGACGCCAATACCATGTCCTACTACCCCGACCAGGCATCCGCCTTTGCGGCTTGTCAGGCGGAAGGCTCCGTTCCCGGGCAGGCCTGCTCGCCCGGTGGCTATGCCTTAACCCGCTGGTGCGGCACTTATTCCGGCTGCAATGGTGGGTGTGCCGTCATCATCCAGACCTCGCAAGCCCCCTATCCGGGTGGGCAGTGCCCCTACTCGGTTCAGACCGAATATCACTCCTACTCTTACCCGTCCGTGCCGTGCCCGGCGGGCTATTCCTTCACCGGCCCGCTGGGGAACGACTGCATCAGCCCGGGGAAAACTCAGGCCGTGGCGTCGAGCCAACCTCAGCTTGGCGGTGGATCGTCGCATGCCGCTTCATCCTGCCCTGCTGGCAAGACAGGGGCCTCACGGACGGCCGTCGTCGGTGATACCAGCCTGGTCGGCAACCCTTGCGACGCTTCGACCGGGAACAAGCTCCACGTCGAGACTGATTTCCCTGGTGGGTTTGGAATCCCCTCCTTCCAGCGCTTCTACAACAGCCTGTCCACGCGGGACGATGGCTTGGGGACAGGCTGGTCGTACTCGTTCAACAAGCGGCTTCTCATCGGGGCTGCGCAGATTCAGTATGTCGGTGGCAACGGCAGCGTCATCATCTTCACGAAATCCGGTTCGAGCTGGGTTGCCGGTGCTGACATCCAGGCGAAACTGACAGTTGCCAACGGGTACTACACGATCACCAGCACCGATGGCTCCATCGAGGTGTTCAATCCGAAAGGCTTGCCGGTCACCGACACCAACCCCCGAGGTCTGGTTACCACCTACGTCTTCAGTGGCGACGGCTTCCTTCAAAGCGTCACCGGCTCCTTCGGGCACAAGATCACGCTGACCTGGTACGGCACTGGCCTCACTACGGCCACGTTCCCCGATGGGTCCTGGGTGAAGTTTGTCAGGAATGCGAAATACAACCTGGCCAGCGCCACCCGGGCAGACACCGTTGTGGCGGCCGGCGTCGTCACCCAGTACCTCTACGAGGACACGGCCAATCCCCATTCACTGACCGGAATCGTTGACGAGAACAGCTCGCGGTTTGCCACCTACGCCTATGACAGCACCTCCGGCAAGGCCGTCAGCACTCAGCACGCCGGCGGCAATGGCAAGTTCACCCTGGCCTACAACGGGAATCAGACCGTCATCACGGACGCCATCGGGAACACGCAAACCCTCACCTTCTCGAACAGCCTGGGTATCAACCTGCTGGTCAGCCGCACTGACAGCTCCGACGGAAAGACCCGCAGCCAGACGTTCGATTCAGCCAACAACCTCACCAGCCGAACCGATGAAGAAGGCCGAGTCACGAATTATTCGTGGGATGGCCTACATCGGCTGACCGGCATGACCGAGGCGGCCGGCACCAGTGCAGAGCGGACGACCACCTACAGCTACTCGTCGCCGGATCTCGACCTGCCCACGACGATCACCGAGCCTGATCGAACCACCAGCATCACCTACACGGGCACCCTGCCGACGACCATCACCGTTTCCGCCGGTGGCAGCAGCCGCACCCTCATCCTCACCTACACGGCCAAGGGCCAGGTGGCCACCATCTCGGGCCCGAGAGTCGATCTCAGTGACACCCGAACCCTCGAATACTGGGACTGCACCACCGGGGCACAATGCGGCCAGATCAAGAAGCTGACCAACGCCCTGGGGCACGTCACGACCTTCGACCAGTACGATGGCGCCGGCCGCCTGCTGAAGACGACCAGCCCCAACGGCGTGGCCACCACGTTCGTCTACAACAAGGCAGGCAACGTCACTTCGGCGACCGAGACGCCTCCGGCCGGCGGCGGCAGCGCCCGGACGACCAGCTTCACCTACGACAATGCCCAGCAGCTGAAGACGGCTACCCTACCAGACGGCGTGGTGCTGACCTATGCCTACGATGCGGCCCATCGCTTGACGAGCGTCACGGACAACGCGGGCAACAAGGTCGCCTACGCCTACGACCTCAAGGACAACCGGACCCAGACCGTCGTGAAGGATTCGGCCGGTACGATCCGCCGCCAGGTCGATTACGCCTTCAACGCGCGCAACTTCGTCACCAACGTCAATGCCGGCGGCTCGGCCACGCAGATGGTCCTGGATGCGGTGGGCAACACCACCGGGATCACGGACCCGAACGGGCACGCCAGCAGCTATGCCTATGACCCGCTGAATCGGATCACCAGCGCGGTGGACCGTCTGCAGGGCACAACCAGTTCGAGCTACGATGCCTCGGGCAACCTGGCCAGCCTGACAGTCCCCAACGGCGCCCATTGGGCATTCACGACGGATGGCCTGGGCAACCAGGAGAGCGAAAGCAGTCCCGACCGCGGACAGATCCTGCGGACCTTCGATGCGGCAGGCAATGTGCTGTCCAGCACGGACGCCCGCGGCATCACCGCCAGCTTCTCCTACGACGCTCTCAACCGGCTGACCAGCATCACCTACCCGACGACGGGCGAAGACGTCACCTACGCCTACGACACCTGCTCCAACGGCATCGGCCGCCTTTGCTCTGTCACCGATCCGACGGGTTCGAGGTCCTACGCCTACGACGGCCTTGGCCGTATTGCCTCGGTCACCTGGACGACCGGCAACCAGGTCTTCACGACGGGCTACACCTGGACGCCAGCGGACAAGCTGGCCAGCATCACCTACCCCAGCGGGCGAACCCTGAGCTACACCCGGAACAGCCTGGGCCAGATCTCGTCGATCGCCACCGGCGGGCAGAACATCGTCACCGGCCGCACGTACCGTGCGGACGGGCTGCTCACCGGTCAGACCTATGGCAACGGCCTGGTGGATACCCGCGCCTATGATCTCCAGGGCCGCCTGACTTCCTGGACGACCGGCACCATCGATAGCCGCACCTATGGCTACGACGCCAACGGCAACATCACCTCGATCAACGCCAACACCTACGGGTATGACTGGCTTGATCGGATCACCAACAGCAACTCGGCACTCAACTTCATCTGGGACGCCAACGGGAATCGCCAGGGGGATGGCAGCGGCTGGTACGGCTATTCGGCCAACTCCAACCGCATGGCGAACAACCCGTCCGGTACGGTCACGCTCGATGCCGCCGGCAATACCCTGGCAGCGAGCGGTCTGACCTTCGAGTACAACCAAGCCGGCCGGCTTGCGGCTGCGCGATCGATCGGTACCCTCCTGGGCCAGTATGCCTACAGCTTCGATGGCCACCGGGCCCAGAAGATCGTCCAAGGTGCCTCCACGCTGTTTCACTACGGCGCCGACGACAACCTGCTGGCCGAAACCGATGCCGCTGGCACGACGCTGAAGGAATACGTCTGGGATGACCAGGGACGCCCCCTGGCTCAGATCAGCGCCGGTGTCGTCACGTACCTGCATCCTGACCATCTGGGCAGCCCGCGCATCGGTACCGACAGCGCAAAGAACGTCGTGTGGCAGTGGCAGGACCTGCCGTTCGGTGTCGCGGCTCCCACCGGGTCTGTGACCGTCACCCTGCGCTATCCGGGCCAGTACCACGAGGCTGAGACTGGGCTGTACCAGAACTGGAATCGGACCTACGACAAGGCGTCAGGTCGATATCTGGAGAGCGACCCTATCGGGTTGTCAGGCGGTATCAACTCCTTCGCATATGTAGCCGGGAACCCCTTGTCACGGGTGGACGTAGAAGGGCGCTTTTGGTGGATTCCGCTGTATTACGCTGCAGTTTGGACTCCCCGACTTGTCCCTTTAATTGGTATCACCGCAGAGATATTGGGGGCTTCGGATTTTCCGGTGTACGAAGAGGTTGAGAATCGGCACCCCGACAAATTACCCTTCGGAGTTACTGGTGGACAGAGCCCGTTTCTTGGTTAGTTTCATTGTTGGATGTTGCCCGGTCAGCAACAGGAATAGTTCCCACGTCGGGAGCGGAATGGCGCGATGGTCGGGTTGTCCCGCTTCAACCTCGTAGACCTGCCACGCCCGGTAAGCGGATTTTCCCTGCGCCGGTGACACCAGCGCCGCAGCCTGCGCCTGCGTGAGTCCAGCCGCCTTTCTGGTCGCCCGGACATCCTGTGGTGCTGGCGGGGCAATTCGCTCACTGATCGGCTTCATTCGACCGGAGTGCCAGCTTTACCGGCCCTTTGCATGGTTTGTTATTGCCGTCCGCGCGACGCATGAAGCCACAATCGAGACAGCACTTACCTGCGTGTTTCAGGCCAAGCTTGGCAACCTCCACGAAGCGATGACCATTCTCCAGCAGCAGATCGGCTTCGGATAGTCCGTGTTTCTCCATCTTTTTGTTGTTCTGGCTCATGGACCAATAGGCTCCTTGTTAATGAGCACCATATCCTGCCGCAACAGAAAAACCTCGATTGGATAGGCGTTGTCGCGCTCGGCGGTCATGAAGTGCGCGCCGATGTTGCAGATACGACCCTGCTGGTCGACGCAGATTGTGTTTTCGGATCTGACCTGGTGAAAGCGCCAGATGCGTGAGGCTTTATTGATCCAATCTTGCTTGCTGCGGAATTCAAACAGTTTCTCGCCGGTCTGGATGTTCATGTGGCCGCTTTCCGGGAAGCTAAAATTGCCGCATCACTTGGCAGGGTGCCGCGCAGTAGATGATGTTCCCACAGTCTGTCCTCGGCGGACTGCGGTGGCTGCTTATGCAGTGGCCAGTTTGGGTTGGTCTGCTCGACCATCGTCACGGCCTGGCGAACCGTATCCACCAAAGCCTTGAGCGCCTTCCCGGCATCCTCCGTGGACTCGGCGTAATCGAAGTTGCCCAAAGCTTCGTTGAGTTCCTGCGCAACCTCGGCCAGCGTCTGTTCGAACTTTCCGGTTTCCTCAATCTGTCGGTGCAGCATGGCCGTGGTGACTGGCTTGTCCAACAGGACCATGCCCTCGGTCTTCATCGCCTCCAGCACCGCCGACCAGATATGATCTGCGGCCTCGATGTCGGTAGGCGCCTGAACACGCATGCGGTTCGTGGCAACGGCGTACTTGATGGCTTGCTGAATGGATTCCATACCGGCCTCTTTAGACGCGCTCGATCACGCTGCGTTGTTTCATTGCGCAGAACTGCCGGCGAGCATCTTCTGCGACCTCGACCGCTCGGTTTTCCGAAAGGTTCCGATGAATCCGGTAACTGTGCCCGTTGAGCAGGACGTTGAATTTCCCGGCTGCGCCCTTTTCGATGGTGATGATGTGCATGGCGGCTATTCCTCGTACTTGTCCATGATGGCTTGGTAGGCAACATCCGCGAGGCGCTTGGCCTCGTCGCAGTTCGCCTTGTTCTCGCCGTAGCTGGCGTATTCCAGTGTGCCCGCAATCGGATCGATGGCCAGGATGATGATCTGCGGCTTGTTCCACTTCTTGGCAATGTCGCGGCAGTCGGCGACTTTTGGGGAGGGATTGAAGGCCACGTTACACCACCTCGGCAATTGGTTCGCCCACCAGCCGTTCAGCTTCTTCCTGTGCGATCTGCACAGCGAAAGGCGGCGCCACTGGATCGCTGCCCGAACTGCGCTCGGAATCCTGACGATCGCGCACCGGCAAGCTCAATACCACCCGACCATCATCCAGCGGTCGAGCAACCGAATTAAGGAATACGCGGCTGCCGCGGTAGTAGCCGAATACGCTGCCGTGCACGCCCAGCGCGCGTTCAAGTGACCATTGCCAGATTTCCAGTAGCTCGCCCACTTCCTCCATGTCGAGTGCGGCTTGTTTGCCGCGCAGCGTATTGTTCTTCGGTTTCTGAAGCCACACCCCTTGTTTATGCTCGAATCGCGGAACCGTAAACCCGGTCATCGCAATGGGTTTGTCGCGCCAAGCCAGGGCTTCAACGTGTGCACCGGAACGCAAAATTGCATCGGCACCGTACTTGGCCAAGAGTTCGCGTTTCGCCGCCAGGGCATCCTCTTTAGCAAGCACATGGAGTTGCAATGCACTGGCGCATTGGTCAGCGGGCAGCAGGTAGAACTTCAGGGTAGCCATTTTGATTTCTCCTTCAAAACCGGATTGTTTCTCTTGCCGGGCAATAGCCCTTGCCCATATCTCTGGCTTCCGACTCGGCGGCGATCTTGATCAGCGCAGCAGCAAGAGAGCGAAGCGTATCCGGATAGATTTCCTGTCCGTTACCCAAGGCACTCTCGATCATTACCAGCGGCTTCTTGTGCAGGTCCTGAATCAAGCGGTATTCCAATGCGTTCATGCAATTTCCCCCTAAAACCTGCCTTCATCGATAGCCTGACAGAGCTTGTCGAGGCACACCCCGTAGCAGACCCGCTCACCCTTCTCGTTGGTTCCGAACTTCAGCAGCGATTCGTCCGAAAACAGGCGAGCACGGAACTTGATGAATTCCAGATCCTGCTTCTTGCGGCGCGGTTTGCGTGCAGCATTTTGAAGCTTCGCCTCGGCGTTATCTCGCATCTCCGACCCCTCCATATCCAGTCACATGCCCGTCGTAGTAGCCTTGCTCGATCTTGTGCTGTTCTGCGGGCAGATTGACAACCGCATGCTTTGGAACCAGCACTTCCTCGCCACAATGGAGGTAGCGACGGCCGGGTAACATCACGCCACCTTGCGTCAGAATCCGGACGCGAACCTTCTTGGGCGTCTCGCCAATCACCTCGACAGCGTAGTAGCGGCGTCCCGCCCACGTATCGAGTACGATGGCTCGCTGATCAATCACGAACGCTCCTCGATGAACGCCCACGCCTGCCCAATCGTGCGGATTTCCTTGAGCCGCCAGCCGGTCACAACCAGTTCGGATGAGCCAGTTACTGCACTATGGATCGGATCATGGACATTCACCACGCCTCCGATCCGCTCGGTCTTATAACCAGAGGAGTGCAGATGGTCTTCGATGGCACAATTTTCCAAGCTCATGATCAGAACCCCGGATAGCCCATCAAGGCATTGCGGACGGCATATGCTTCGCAGCCCCAGAGGCTGTTACGCTCGACCTCATCCCAGAGCATTGCCAAAAATGCGTCAGAAAGCCCCATTTTGATTGTCCTCACAGGTTGATTTTGTCCAGCACGGACGCCAGATCGAGATCAGCATCGCGCTCATCTCGCCACGTAATTTCTGCCTTGACGGTGCGCTCATTGCGCCAGCCGGACAGCATCGAGCAATAGGCGGTGAGTCCGTCGAATTCCGCCGGATCGGCGTTGTAAGCGGATTGAAGCAGCGCCATGAGCTTGCGGAAGCGCAGCGCATCCGCTTCGAGTCCGCGAATCAGATTAACGGCATCCTCCGCAACTTGTGGGATGGCAGATTCAACAGCGTGCTCCTCGGAATCCAGAAGTCGATCGCAAATAACGTCAATGTCGGTTCGCATAATTAGCTCCAGTTGATGAGTTAATCATACTCGCGTTGCGAGTATTTTGCAAGACCTTTTCAATGCCGAGCGGTGTTTTCCCTTTGGTTGCCCCTTTGGTTGCTTGCGCTATATCCCACGGCGGGACTATACTTGTCGCATGAGAATCATTGCCGTCAGCTACCTGCGACTTTTCTGGGAATCCAATCCGGACGCCGAGCAACCTTTGAAATCATGGGTAGATGAAGCGAAGAAGGCGAACTGGAGCCAGCCATCGGATATCAAGGCGCAGTACCGAAGCGCCAGCATCCTGAAAAATCGCCGGGTCGTCTTCAACATCAAGGGTAATGACTATCGCCTGGTGGTCTCGGTGGCCTATCGCTTCCAGGCCATCTACGTGAAATTCATCGGCACGCACGCCGAGTACGATCTGATTGACGCCGAAACCGTCGAAATGGAGCCCTGACATGGAAATCCGCCCAATTCATACCGACGCCGACTATCGGGCTGTTCTGCGCGAAGTATCGGCGTATTTCGAAAACGAGCCGGAGCCTGGCACGCCGGAAGGAGACCGGTTCGAGGTGCTGGTGACGCTGGTCGAAGCCTATGAGGCCAAGCACTTCCCCATCGACCTCCCCGATCCGGTGGAAGCCATCAAGTTCCGCATGGAGCAAGCCGGACTAGCACCGAAGGACTTGGTGCCGGCCATCGGCCGTCTGAACCGCGTCTATGAAATCCTGAATCACAAACGCCCACTGACGCTCAACATGATCTGGCGACTGCACGAGAAGTTCGGAATCCCCGCCGAGAGCCTGATTCGCCCATCCAAGCTGTCTGCCGCTGCTTGATCCGGTAGGCAGCGCCATGCCGGTCAACTTCCTTAATCTGCCCGGCCTGGATGTGGTGGATTTCCGGGAAACCGACACCGAATATCACGTTCGCGCCACGCCCAAGGCGATTTCCCGCCTGTGTCCGTCATGTGGTCCGGCGGGTAAGGTGGTCATTCACCAGCAGAAAACTTTGTTCGTCCGTGACCTGCCAAGCCACGGCCGCGCAGTCGCTATCCATCTCGATGTCCCGCGCCTCAAATGCCATGACTGCGTGCGCACCTTTACCGCCGTCGTACCGGAGGTCGACGCCGACCGGCAGATGACCGAGCGCCTGGTGCGCTGGATCGGGCGGCAATCGCTTGAATACCCGTTCACGGAGATCGCCAAGCAGGTCGGCATTGATGAGAAGACCGTTCGCGCCATCTTTGGGGAGTACGTTGCCGTACTGGAGAAGCAATACCAGCGCGATACACCGGTCATCCTTGGACTGGATGAAATCTACCTATCCCGGCCACGCGGCGTCATCACCAACATCGGCGACCGGTGCCTGGTGGATATGCTGGAAAACCGGTACAAGAAGACCATCGTCGAATTCCTGCGCGGTCTTGAGCATCCGGAGTGGATTCAGGCCGCCAGCACGGACATGTATCGCCCCTACCGCGAGGCCATCCAGGAAGTGCTGCCGCACGTCGTTCATGTGGTCGATAAGTACCACATCATCCGCATGGGCAATGAAGCACTAGAGGCCGTCCGGCGACGAATGAAGGACACGATCAGCGGCAAGCTGAATCTGGCTTTGAAGCGCGAGCGAAAGCTGCTGACGATGCGCCAGCACGAGCTATCCGACGAGCAATGGCTGGCAGTTTCCGGCTGGCTCAACAACTTCCCGCAGCTGAAGGCCGCCTACGAACTGAAGGAACGCTACTTCAGGATTTGGGACTGCGAATCCCCTGACGAGGCGGCGGCGGAGTACCTGCGCTGGCAGGAAGCCATTCCGCCGGAGCTTGCCAAGCCGTTCCGGGCCATCACCACCGCCTGGCGGACATGGCGGAAACAGATTCTGGCCTACTTCGAGCATCCGATCACCAACGCTTTCACCGAGTCGTTCAATGCCAAAATCCGGAAGGTGTACCAGGAGGGGAATGGCTACAGCTTCGAGGTGCTGCGCGCCAAGGTGCTCTTCACCGATGTGTTGCAGCGAAAAGCACGGCGGGTGGAGCAGGTGAAGGTGAAGCGCCGACCGAAGTTTGAGGAACTTGAAGGCCCACGGATGTATTTCAGCCTTGGTCGGATGACGCCCGAGGAACCGCAATACGATGTCCGGAACGTCGTAAAGGAAGTGACGCTCGGAACCGACCTGTCCACCTTACTGGCCGAAATCGACCATTGGCCAACAAGGGACTAAATCAGGGTCTGTACACCAGAAAATCCGAAGCCCCAGATATTGTCAGGAGCTCCAACGCCCGCCTCCGAAGCCGCGTTTGGTGCTGGCAAAGCGCTTAAGACCGTCGCGCAAGAACTTGGTACCATCCAGACATTCCGTAATTTCCGCCAGGCGCAGAATAGCCTTCGGATACCCGGCTTGGAGTTACACCACGTTGTTGAACAGTGCCAAGCTACCAAGAGTGGATTTGCTGTAAGTCGCTTGAACTCAACTGATAATTTTGTATATCTGCCCAAGTCTGCTCACCAACAAATAAGTGCCTACTATTCAACGAATGTCTCTGCTACAAGCGTTCGCTTCAGGAATACCCTGAGTGGTTTATCTTTTGAAGAGCAGCACGAGATTGGCATGAGCGTTATTCGAGGCGTATTGAATGGAGAGTTGAAATGAATACCGCGATGGAAAACATAACCGTCGATTTTGCCCGCAATGCAGAACAATATTGGAGTCACATTGCGAGAGCCGATTCCAAGTCAGCCAATGCCGTTAACCGTGAGAACGAAAAGCTGGTGGCCGCACTTGTTAAGCAAGGCAAAGCCAAATTGGTGCTATCACCCTTATTGCACAACTCTTCATCGAAGGTAAGGCTCGCAGCAGCCGCAGCTTTGATCAAAAGTGATGGCCTTGAAGAAGCACGTACTGTTCTTGTAGAACTAGCTGAAGATCCTGCGGAACTGATAAAACAGTCTGCAAGAGCTGTCCTTAGGTGCTACGCAAAATAGTGATTTCGGTTACGTGATCCGGCCCGCCTCGGCGGGCTTTTAACCCTATGAAACTCCAGCTCGTATTGCAATGGCCTAGCGCTCGCTCGTTGATCTTGACGACATCGTTCAGACAGAGGTTGCTCGATAATGACTGAATCGAATATTCAGGACCAATCACACCAATTTATCCTGGCAGCAGAAGGACAGTGGGTTGACATTGAGGCAGGCGACCCATCTTCAGGAAACAAGAAGGCGAAGCTTGTGGACAAGATCGTCAACCAATGGGGTCGTGCCGGTGTCGCAGCGGAGCGTCTTCAGCAGTTGCTGAACCACGCATCCCCTTCTGTTCGCCTTGCTGCAGCTTCACATCTGATCAATTTTGGTGGAGCTGATCTCGCTACTCCCGTCCTGAAGGAACTTTCCAAATCTCCAGTTGGTTTAATTTCTTCATTTGCCGATACCGTTCTTCGCGTTCGCAAATTGGCAGATTGATGAAAATCGCGCATCGCGGCCCGCTCCGGCGGGCTTTTTTCATATCTGGGACGCGCTGATCTGTAAGCTGACAGCATTCTTCACGAGGTTTTATGATGACTGCTGCCAGCGACGCTGATCTGAATCATCTTTTCGGGATCAAGAAGCCTTTTCTGGCCCCCTTGCATCTCAGCATCCCACTCAATGCCCCACGTCGGCTCACGCCCGACGAAGCCGCCCAGATATGCGAGCGGGACGCCGCAATCAAGCCGACCACCAGGGATAACTGGGAGCTTTCGCCGGTATCGATCAATGGCCTCCTGCACGCGGCACTGTCGAAGATGAGCAATCGTGGTAGCCGCCACGCCGAATCGACCTGGCACCTTCCCACGGCCGGCGTTGGCCAACTCCGGTTGTCGTCGCCTCTGGGCTCCGGTCGCGCGCTGACCAAGGACGAATGCCGGCAACTCCGTTCCATCGATGACCGATTTGCCGGTGCGAATCCGTCATGGACGGTGAAGCCATCGCTCTCGAATCTGCTGCAGGTCGATATCGTCCGGTACAAGAACGTGAACATGTGGACAGTTGGGCAGCTTTCCTTGGCGCCAGCACAGCCTCCACAAACCGCCCCAGCCAGGCCCAAGCCTCGCACCCAACCCCACCTGTCAGCCAGAAGCCAAGCGTTGCTCACGGCCCTATTCTGACCCTTCAGCAGCGCCTCCTGAAACCGCATTCCCATGCCGGTATGATTGCCGCATTGGCTCACTGAAAGACCGCATGAAATCTCTTCTCCTCGACCTCCGTTCAGGACTGGCAATCCTGGTGCTCTTGTTCGCCGGCGCCCTGCTCGTCCAGTACAACGCGAGCGGCGTGATGAACTCGGATTTTCACTGGCATCTCATCAACGGAAACTGGATCCTTGATCACATGCAGCTCCCGAAAGTGGATGAGCTCTCTTGGACGATGAACGGGAAACCCTACCGCCTGACTCAGTGGGGAGGGGAAGTTCTCGTCGCGGAGGCCTTCCGCCTCGGCGGACTTGATGGTGTCAGGATCTTGGTTTCGGCTGTTGCCGCGGCACTTTTCATGAGCCTCTACGGCGTTGTTCGACCGCACTTCACCAACGCGCTGTTGGCGTTCGGTCTTACCGCATCGTTGTCGGCCGGCAGCGTGCTGACCATGTACGGACGGCCCCAAATCTTCTCGTTTCTCCTGTTCGGCCTGTTCATCTATCTCGGCGATCGCTGGGTGGCCACCCGGAAGACGCTCTACCTTGCCCTCATTCCGTGCGGCATGCTTCTGTGGGCCAACCTCCATGGTGGATTCCCCATGGGGTTGCTTTACCTCGGGGTATTGGCCGCTGCCATCCTCGTCCAGGGGTACATCCAACAGGACATCAAATCGGCCGCGCGAATCACCCTGCCCATCCTGGCTGCCGCCCTGGTTGCCGCGTTGTTCACCGGCGCCAACCCCTATGGCTTCGACGTGTGGAAATCGGTCTTCGAGATCGCGTCCTCGACCGTTACCAAGAGCAAGCTGATCCACGAGTGGCGCTCGCCGGCACTGAGCGATCTGTATGGTGGCCAACTCGTCATTCTCATTGCCGCCACGGTCGCGGCGGCTGGCTTCTCTCGATGCAGGCTGTCGCTCCGGGACGTCGTGATCTTCCTCAGCTTCTTCCTGATCGCCTATGACGCTCAGCGGAACATGCCCTACTTCGTCATGGCCATGCTCCCGATCATCGCTCGCCTGTCCGCGCAAACGCCCATGATGGACAGGCTGGCGGCACAGATCCCCCCAACGCTCTCTTTCCGTCGGCAAGCGCTGGTCCTGGCGTGTGCGCTCCCCTTGCTGTTCGTCGCTCGCCTGGGGCTCAACGGATATGGAGAGAAGGAGGAGCAGCGATTCTTTGCGACCGACGCGATCAACTATCTGGTCGCCAGCGGACAGACCTCCCACGTGATGCACGACTTCAACTTCGGCGGCTACATCGCATTCCACCACCCCCAGATGAAAGTCTTTGCCGACAGCCGGTTTGACCTCTACGGGGACGAATTCGTGATGGACTTCACCAGGGCGATGAACGGGGCGCCGGGCTATGGCGACTTCATCGCCAAGTGGCGTCCGGAGACGATCATGCTCCCCAATGGATCTCCGCTCGGCAGTCTGCTCACCGCCACGGGGCAATACCTGGAAGGGTTTGTCGGGCAGAACCAGACCGTCCTCCTGAGACAGCATCCGTAAGCCCGCCCTTTCGTTCTACTTTTCTCAGAATGTGGGAACGTGGATCGGTAACCTGGGTGCATATCACTCAGGAGGGCACCACATGTCACTGCAACTCATCACCACCCCGGGCGGCCTCATTGCCCTGGTGGTCCGCAATCACCTCATCATCCACGGCGACACCGCCGACGATTCCGGTGTGATGGTCCAAACCGCCGCCGACAATCTCTCGACGGCCCTAGGCTACTCGGTCAACGCGGTGCGCGAAGACCTGTCCTTTGAAGACCTGATCGCTCGCTACGCCGATGCATCTCCGGCACCTGCCGTCCCGATGATTTGCGCCAAGTGCGGTACGTCGCTGAATGGCCAGCTGTGCAATGACCTGACCTGCCCTTATTCGTCGTGGCCCCAGCAGGTGTCCCTGGAGGACATTCACAGCCTCTCGGCTGACGAGCTGGCGATCAAGTACGAGTTGATCCGCGCCGAGGCGCACAGCGACGATCGTGTGATCGAGCGTCAGTTCTTCGCCAACGATTGGTTCGTCGCCGCCCAGGACGTGGACATCATCGTGCTGGCGTCCGACGAGTGGGGCCGTAGCGACGTTGCGGATTCCGTCGCACGTCACTTTGATGGCGCATCTCCGGTGTCCTCGTTATTCGACTACCTGAGCGCCAAGAACGCGCTGAAAACCGAAGTCGGGTTCGAGTGCACGGTCAATCCCAAGGATGCGCTGGCCTGGCTCCGCCGTCACCGGCACGGCCTCTGGGCTCACCTGAAGTGCGGCGAGCATGGGGTTCGGCTGACGGAAGCTGTGGAGCCGGAAATCGAAGGCATGTGGGACTGGATCGGCCCCGCCGGCGATGCCTGCGACCATAGCTTCGACTCGGCCGACGAAGCGGCCGTCGATGCGGTGAAAAAACTTGGCCTCGACCAAAGCGGCCCCGTCATCCCGCTCTATCTAGGGTTCTGGGACGTCAGCGCCTTCCATTCCCCCACCAGCAAGGACTCGCGCCTGATCATCGGCCCCGCGATGTTCTGCGAAGCCCTCGGCTATTCGGACGAGGATATCGCCGACATCCGCAACCTTGCCGTCGGCGAGACCTGGGAAAGTCCGGACTACGGCCCCTGCCATAGCGTCTCCCGAGTCCGCTGACCGCTCTACCTGTTTCCCGGAGCCGTCCAGGCGGCTCCGCAGCTCAACAAGGCATCCCCATGAACCGAGACCTCTTCACCCTTTCGCCGCGCGACCAAGCCATCCACACCCTGCATGCCGCCACGGCGATCTATACCCGCGAACCGGTGGTCGACGACCTCCTCGACGCGGTTGATTGGCCCCGCGGCAAGCGCCGCCTCGTCGATCCGTCCTGCGGGGACGGGGTATTTCTTGGGCGAGCCCTCGTCCGCCTGCTGCGGGAAGAACCCGACATCGATGGCGACACCCTCGTGGACGTGCTGCAAGGCTGGGAGCTGCACCCGGGCGCAGCGCAGCACTCCCGCGAGCGGGTTGCCGAGATACTGGAGGAGCATGGCTGGTGTGCGACCATGGCGGCCGCGATCGCCACACGCCTGGTGCGCCACGCCGACTTTCTGACCCAGGGGCCGACCACCCCCTACTGCCACGTCATCGCGGGCAATCCGCCCTACCTTCGCTGGGCCAACGTACCGGCCCTGCTGCGTGAAGAATACGCAGCCGCCCTCCCGCAACACGCTGTCGCCGACCTGTTGCACAGTTTCCTTGACCGCTGCGCCTCCGCCCTGCTGCCTGACGGCGAGGTGGCCCTTGTCACCGCTGATCGCTGGCTGTTCAACCTGGGTGCCTCAAAGCTCCGCGAGGCCATCGGCAAGCGTCTGGCGATCGATCACCTGCGCCGGCTTGACCCTTCGACGACCTTCTACCGGCCCAAGGACCGTCGGGCCGGCACGCCCCCGCGAATTCACCCGGTAGCTGTGGTCTTGCGCCCGCCGTCCCCGGCATCCATTCCCCTGAGTGCCGCGCCAGTGTTCCCCGACCGGCTGGAACATCCCAACCAGCACAAGGGGCCTACCCTGGGCGACATCGCCAGCGTGACGCTTGCCCCCTGGCTCGGCACCAATGGCATCTTCGTGGTGGACGAGGCCACCGCCGCAACCCTTCCCGCCGAGTTCCTGGTGCCGGCAATCGACACCGACGACATCCGTGATGGACAGCTTCAGCCTCCGAAGCGATATGCGATCCGAACCAACCCGGATACGCCTCCCCCGCCGGCGATCCTTGCCCACCTGAAGGCGAACATGCACCGCATGGCCAAGCGAGGGTTGCGCAAGATCCCGTGGATGCCACCCGAAAGCTGGCATCGGCGATCCCTCAGCGAGCCGATCCTGCTGGTACCGCGTATTGCGCGCACTCTGCGCCCGGTGCGTGTCCCGCAAGGAGTGCTCCCCATCAACCACAACTTGTCCATCGTGGCCGCCGATAGCAAGACCCTGGACGAGATCGAGGAGATGCTGTCCTCAAAGGATGCTAACGAGTGGATGCAGGCGCACGCCGCCCGGTTGGAATCGGAATTCTTCTCGCTGACCACCACGCTTTTGCGGCAGCTGCCGGTCCGTTTGTAATGCGCCTGCAATCATCGAATCGGGACGGATTGCTTATTCGAGCTTTTCAAGAAAGCCCCCCTTCATTTCTGTAGCCTTGATTCATATCCTTTCCAAGGCAATCCCATGTCAGCGCACCAATCCCATATTGATCACGCTGCCGTACAGTCCCTGTCCGACAGCACCCTTTATCTCTGTGCAACCAGCCGCCTGGCTCAAACCCTGCGGGCCATCCCGCCGAGCGATGAATGCCGGGTGTGGCGCACGCCTCGAACACTCACTCTCGGGCAGTGGTTAGCCGATCTGGGTAATGAGGCGCTGATTGCCGGCCTCGACGATCTGCCGAATCCTCTGGATACCTTCTCCGAGGGGTTGCTTTGGGAGCAGGTGATTGCCAGCTCACTTAGCGATGCGGCTCAACTGTTCGACTTGGGAGGTATGGCCAGTGCGGCGGCGGAAGCACTGGCCCTGCAACGCAACTGGATGCTCCCGGATTCCGGGGCAGAAGTTTCAAGCGAAGGTGGCTTGTTCCTGCGCTGGCGAGATGCCTTTCTTGATCGCTGCAAGGAGATTGATTCCCTTGATCTCGGAGGCTGGAACGAGCGCGTCATTTGCCTGCTCGAAAAAGGGTTCTTCTCGATTCCCGAGCGACTGAAGGTTGTCGGATTTGACCGCACTACGCCACTGGAGAACCGTCTTTTTGCGGCGCTGAAGGCGCGCGGCGCGGTTGTGGAGTTTTGCTCCCCTTCCTCGGTTGGAAAGCGTGTGCTGCACGATGATGCTGTCTCGGCGGAATCCGGGCATACCAGCGCCATTGCCCTTGCGGATAGCAATGCCGAGTGCGCCACTGTTGTCGCCTGGGCCATTGAGCAGATGGAAAAGGGAACGGGGCGCAGCATTGGTATTGTCGCGCCCGATCTCGCCAGCGTCCGCGAAAAACTCCACCACCTCCTCGATGACGCCTTGGTGCCTGAGACCTTGCGGCCCGGCTCTGGTGACCGGGCTCGCCCGTTCAATTTTTCGCTGGGCTACAACCTGGCCGAGCAGCCCCTTGTCCGTGTCGCCCTCGATCTTTTGTCGGTGGCAACGTCACGCGGAGTGATCGAACAAACGCGCCTTTCTGGCATCCTTCTCGCCGGAAGCTGGTCCGCAGCGGACAGCGAGGCTGATGAGCGTGCTCGACTTGATGCAGCGATGCGTCAGGAGCTTCCGTGTTTTACCTCCGGGCATGCGCTATTGCGATTGGCCGAGCGGCTGGCTCAGCAAGGCCGCGAACTGTGCCCCCTTACGGTTGATGCCTTGCGCCGCTTGCTTGACCTGGCATCCAGCGGGCCGAACCGCCGTCATGCCAGTGAATGGGCTGACCATTTCCGCGCCTGCCTTGGGGCCGCCGGGTGGCCGGGGGAACGCTCCCTGTCCAGTTCCGAGTTTCAGGCACGCGCTGCATTCGCAGAGGTTCTGGACGGCCTTGCGGCTCTTGATGCGCTGCTCGGCCCGATTGGCGCAACCGATGCTGTTCGACGCCTCAACCAGATTTGCAGGCAGCGGATCTTCCAGCCGGAAACGCGCGGCACCCCAACCATCCAGGTGTTGGGGGTTCTGGAAAGCGCCGGCCTTGCTTTCGACGCTCTGTGGGTGATGGGAATGAACGATGACACCTGGCCCCCCGCCCCCCGCCCCAATCCTTTGCTGCCGGCAACCGTGCAACGCGAAGCAGGAAGCGCGCGATCCAGTGCTGAGGTCGAATTTGAATTCGCCCAGCGCGTCCATTCTCGGCTGCTGTTTGCTGCGCCTGAAATCACCTTTTCCTATGCTCTGGCCGATGGAAACAGGATTCGTCGGCCAAGCCCACTGCTTGAGGGAATAGCTCAGGTCGTTTCCCATTATTCCTACCCGCTCACGCTTGCCTCTCAGTTGGCCAATGCCCATTCCGGGGCTTGCGAAGCGGTCGACGACACTGTTGCGCCCCCTGTCGCTGCTGGGGAGGTTGTAGGCGGCGGGAGTTCGCTGCTCCGGGCGCAGGCGATTTGCCCGGCCTGGGCCTTCTACCAGTACCGTTTGGGCGCGCAAGCGCTCAAGGCTCCGGTTGAGGGCTTCAACCCTGCTGATCGCGGCACCTTGGTGCACGCAACCCTCGAAGCATTTTGGACCGAAGTAACGGGTTCCAATGCACTTCAGTCGCTGAGCGGCGATGAGCGTGCCGCCGCGATTTCCCGCGCGGCTATCGCCGGCATCGCGCAGTTCGAGAAAAAGTCGCATCAGACCTTTTCCCCTCGGATTCGCGAGATTGAAGCCAAGCGTCTTGAGCGCATTCTTGGGCTCTGGCTGGACATCGAAGCCAAACGTACCGTTCCGTTCACGGTCGTCGCCAAGGAAGAGCAGCGCGTCATCAGGGTCGCTGATATTGCCGTCAATGTGGTCATCGACCGGATTGATGAACTGGACGACGGCCGCCGTATCGTCATCGACTACAAGACCGGCGCGAGCATCGACATCAAGAACTGGGCGTCCCAACGGATCACGGAGCCCCAGGTGCCCATTTATGCGGCCCTGGCCGGTGAGGATGTCTCCGCAATTGCGTTTGCCAAGGTGCAACTCGACAAGCCGGCATTTGTCGGCGTGGCCAAGGACTCGGACATGCTACCGGGCGTGCCTGGAATCGGCGACGACAAACAAAAGCTTTTCCCGCCAGCAGCGTATCCCTCGTGGACCAGCGTGATTCAGCACTGGGAAACGCGCCTGCAAGCCATCGCGCAGGAAATCAAGGTCGGTCATGCGCCTGTGCTCTTTTCTGACGAAAAGGAACTCCAGTATTGCGAAGTTCTCCCTCTGCTGCGCCTGCCGGAGTATCGCCGGTTGCTTGCTCAGAGCGGAAATCCCGCCCCCTGAAATTCCAAAAACAGCATACCCACATTGGCAAAATAGGCCCATACCAACTCTTATGGCATGGCCGGGGATCACATGACTACTCCTTTGATTCAGGATGCAGAAGCGCGGCAACAGGCGCTTGAAATCAACTCATTCATCGTTGAGGCGCCAGCCGGGGCCGGGAAAACGGAACTGCTGACCCAGCGCTTTCTGCGACTGCTGGCTGTTGTTGAAAACCCGGAAGAAGTCATGGCCCTGACGTTCACCAACAAGGCTTCCACGGAGATGCGAGACCGCATCCTTGGGAGCCTTGAACGCTCGGCTGCCGGGATTGTTCCGTCCGAGCCGCACAAGCGCAAAACCTTCGATCTCGCTCAAGACGTTCTGAAGCGTGATGCCGCCCGTCACTGGAATTTGCTGGGGCACCCTGGCCGCTTGCGTATCACCACGCTGGATGCCCTGTGTGCGAACCTTGCCCGGCAAATGCCCTATCTCAGTCGTTTTGGTTGTCAGCCCCCCGTGTGCGCGGAACCCGACATCCACTACGCCACCGCCGCCCAGCGCACGCTGGAAATGGTGGATGATGGGACCGCTGACGCCGACGTGGTGGCACAGGCGCTGTCTTTCATGGACAACCATGCTGGCCGCCTGGAATCCCTGCTGGTGTCCATGCTTGGCCGCCGTGACCAATGGGTTCATCATGCATCTCGCATCGAGAGCGGTGCTTTACGTCCCGAAGTCGAGGCCGGCTTTGCTGCCTTGATCGAACGTGATCTGGTGCGCGTGGCCGACTTGCTGGACGCCGCACTGCAAGCCGAGATCATGCCCCTTGCTCGCTTTGCCGCTGCCAACGCTCCGGGCTGCTTTGACGCGTTGAGCAATTGGACTGTCCCGTTTGACGCCTCCATCGACGACCTCCCCGGTTGGCAGGCTCTGGCCGAATTCCTGCTCACCAGCTCCGGCACGATCCGAAAGACCGTCGACAAACGCTCAGGCTTTCCCGCCGGTGCGGACAATGCCGACCAGAAGCAGGCCATGCTTGAATTGCTGCGCAGCCTTTCCGGGCTTCCCGGCCTGGCTGACGCCCTTTCTGTTGTCCCTTCCTTGCCTGAGCCGCAATTTGATCGCGCGGACTGGGCGACGGTCGAATGCTTCTCCCGATTGCTTCGTTTGGCTGCGGGGCAGCTATGGCTCGTTTTCCAGGACGTTGGTGAAGTCGACTTCATCGAAATCGCCGGCCGCGCCGGAATGGCTCTCGGGGACGAAGAGGCTCCTACCGATCTGGCGCAAGCGCTGGACTACCGGATTCAACATCTGCTGGTGGATGAGTTTCAGGACACGAGCCCAAGCCAGGTGGCGCTTCTGGAAAAGCTAACGCGAGGCTGGGTGCCGGGCGACGGTCGAACCCTCTTCGTTGTCGGCGACCCTATGCAGTCGATCTACCGCTTCCGCAAGGCGGATGTCGGGCTGTTCCTGCGCGTTCGCGATTTTGGGATTGGCGACATTAGCCTCCAGCACCTGCGCCTTTGCCGCAACAACCGCTCTTTCCCTGCGATTGTTGACTGGGTAAACAACACGTTCCCGACGGTTTTCCCGGCCGAAGACAGCCCAGAGGCCGGCGCTGTGCGCTACTCTGAATCGGTTGCAACCAAGCCGGCGCGAGCCGACGCCGGGGTAACGGTGCATGCAGTGATCGAACGCCCAGGGTCAGATTCCGCTGGCGCTGAAGCCGCCTGTGTTCTCGATCTGATTATCAACGCACGTCAGCAAGCGCCGACGGAGAAAATCGCGGTTCTAGTTCGTGCCCGGAAGCATCTCGATGCGCTTGTTGCAGAAATCCGGCACAGAAGCCCCTCCCTGCGCTTCCAGGCGGTCGATATCGAGGGCTTGGATGGGCGGCAACACGTCCAGGACCTTCTCACCCTGTATCGCGCCCTCTGTCATCGTGCTGACCGGGTGCACTGGCTTGCCGCGCTGCGCGCCCCTTGGTGTGGTCTGACGCTGGCCGATCTGCATGCCCTCGCCGGCGACGACCATGCCCGGACGATCTGGCAACTCATGAACCAGGAGGATCGCGTCCAGCGACTCTCACAAGACGGCCAGATGCGACTGTTGCACGTTCGGTCAGTGTTTCAGCAGGCTTTTGCCAATCGTGACCGTCAATCTCCCCGCCGTTGGCTTGAGGGAGTTTGGCTGATGCTGGATGGCCCCCGTTGTCTCGATATGCCGTCCGCCATGGCCGATGTCACTGCGTTCCTTGATCTGATGGATAGCCTGACCTTCGAGCATCAACTGGACGCCGACGAACTGGCTGATCGCGCCGCGAAGCTGTTTGCGCCTGCCGATCCCTTGGGGGACGCGGTACAGATGATGACCATCCACAAGTCCAAGGGGCTGGAATTCGACACGGTAATTGTCCTCGGGTTGGACCACGAAACGGGAGGGAATGACAGTTCTCTCCTGCTGTGGGATGAAGTTGCAGGCCCTCATGGTCGCTCCAATCTGCTTGTTGCCCCGATGCGCCGCAAAGGCACCGGCAAAGACCCGATCCCCTATGACACCTTGCGTCGTCTTGAAAATGAACGCGCTGCGCATGAAGACGAGCGCCTTTTGTACGTTGCCGCGACACGGGCAATCCGCCAACTCCACCTGGTTGGGGTCGCCAAGTCTGACCTCACCAAGTTTGACGGATTGAGCACCCCGGCCTCCGGGAGTTTGCTCGCCCTGATCTGGAACGAAGTTGCGCAACCCGTGTTCGCAGCTGCTGCGCTCGATTTGTCGGTCGACGCCTCCCAGTTGCCGGTGAATTCCTCCGCCGCATTCGTTCCGCCGTTGATCCGGCTTCGCCAGCCCACAACGCCCGCGTTGCTGCAAGGTCAGGACTTGGCAATCGACAACGACAATCCTCCGCTCCCTCTGGAAGCACTGGAGGGCGCACAACGCCTGGAGGCATCTGTGGGCACACTGGTGCACCGGGTATTGCAGCAGATTGTTGTCGAGGGGATGGCGAACTGGTCTATCGGTCGCGTACAAGCTCTGCAACCTGCCTGGCAGCGCTGGCTTGCTCGGCAAGGGCATGCGCGGGACGCTATTGCCGGCGCGGAGGAAGCAGCAGAAGCAATCATACGGACGCTGAACAGCGAAGTCGGTCAGTGGCTACTCGCAGATCACCCGCAAAGCGCCGCCGAGGAGGCGTGGTCTAGCCTGGGCCAGAAGGGCACGTCTAATCACGTGATCGACCGTACATTCGTTTTCGCGAATCAGCGGTGGATCATTGATTACAAGACTGTCCGGATCGCCAATGGAGTTGGCCGGGAAGCTCTTGCCACGCGCGCCGAATCTTTCCGCCCCCAACTGCAACGCTATGCGAACCTGTTTCCATCGGATGCGCATTCCTTACGGACGGCCATCTACTTTCCGTTGCAGGACGAACTGGTAGAACTGTGACTGCCGCAGGGGCGATTCCCTCTTCCCCTGGGCAGTGCTGCCGGTCCGTTTCTGACACGGCAACCATCCCAGAAACGGCATAGGCAATGGGGTACGCTGTCGTCATTGCCTATCAATGCTCAAGCCGACCATGAACGACCTCGAACAGCGTGCCCATGACTTTGCCGATAAAGCCCATGCGGCGATCGATCACAAACGCAAGTACACCGGCGACGCCTATATCGTCCATCCCGAGGCGGTAGCGGAAATCGTGCGTTCGGTCGCCCATATCCCGGTGATGGTCGCGGCATCCTACCTTCACGACACGGTGGAGGACACCCAAACCACAATCGAGGAGATTGAAGAGGAGTTTGGTGCCGAGGTCGCCGAGCTGGTCGGCTGGCTGACCGACGTATCGCAGCCGGAAGATGGCAACCGTGCTGCCCGGAAGGCAATCGATAGGGAACACAGCGCCCAAGCGCCAGCGCAAGCACAAACGATCAAGGTTGCCGATTTGATCGACAACAGCCTGAGCATCATGGCTCACGACCACAAGTTTGCGAGGGTCTATCTCAGCGAGAAGGAAGCCCTGCTCGACGTACTGGTGCGAGCCGATCCGATCCTTCTTGCCCGGGCTCGGCACATCCTTGAGGAATCACTGCGTACTCTGGCCCAGGGCAAGGATTAGATCATGTCGATTACCAATGGCCTGCTCTGTGACGTGTATCTCAACCTTCATAAGACCGGGTTCTTGTCTGTCCGCGCGGCCGAGGGGCCGGATAAGGGGCGTGTCGTCGGCCATGTAAGCGCCATCCAGTTGGAAGATTGTTCCTTCCGTGTTTCCGAAGCCGGGCGCCAGCGGGTTATCCGTGACCGCTGCAAGAATGTCCACGCCACAGTCCGGGGTCGTGTCGTCGAGGCAAGTATGGAGGCGACTCCGGCCCCGTGCCTGACCGCTAAGCACCGCGCCATTCTGGCAGCAGGAGGAAGGGACACGACTTACCAGCCCTACTACACCCCCACCTTCATCAATCGGGAGACGAAACACCCTGTTCATGCGGCCAAAACGGTCGTCATTGTGGGGAAGTTCGTCGCCGCTACAGGAGATTGACCATGGAAATTACGGTCACCGAATTTTGCTTCAACAACCCTGCTGGCGGAACCGCCATCTCCGACGGCAGCTTCAACAATGAAGCCTATCCCCAGCGGACGGCAACCGTTACCCCGATCAAGGGCTGGCACGACTACGAATGCGGTTGGCGCTTCATCGGGACTTCTGCCGATCCGCAACTGACGGCGTATTTGGAGGCGCATGGCCATGCTACTGACCGGCGCGTCTTCTTCTCGGAATTCGATCTCGCGGATCGCCGCGACCTCGGGCCTCTGATCGATTTCGCAAATCATCAGGGCCAGTAATCAGATCGCCGATAACCCTTTGGTCAAAAAGGACTACCGGATTACAATTTTGTTGTCCAGATTTCCGCTGTTATATGACACCGAATATTTCCCTTGCCTCTAATAATCCTGATTTCCTCAAGGTTTTAGAATGCCTCAACAAGACTGAACTCAATCGCGCATATGGTGTTTGGGAAGATGTCATGTTCCTCAACATCAACCAGGATCAGTCTGGGCTGTTTACGGCGGATATTCGCGACCCAAGAAGTTTTCGTCCGGTTCGTGCCCAATTCCGGATTAAGTACGACAAATATACTCGACCTCCTTACCAAATATTCGGCGCCTGCTCCTGTGGAGCATCCAAGTGCCCGCATGCGGCGGCAGCACTCATTGAGCTGATAAAGACACCAACTCATTCAGTGCGCGGAGCAATAACGCCCTCGCATGCCTTCTCGACGGGTGCCCAGCAACTCATCAACCTGGCGCGACAAATGTCGGCGCCGGCGGCCCAATTGGCGAAGCTACGAACCCCCGCCAATCAGACGAATGCCCCTACCCGAGCGACAATCTATTGTTTCTCCGGGCACCACGTCTCACTGGGCAGTTCGGCCTACCTGAAAAAGGGCGGGCTCTCGAAGACAAAACGGATTGACGGTTCTTGGTCAGCAGCCGTTAGCACCCCTAGCCGGTCCTATGGGATGGGATATCACCGCGCTCCAATGGAAACGTTCTTCAACGACGAGGACAAGCGAATCATTCGCGAACTTTTCGTCAATGGCAACGACCTCCCCAGCGGTAGCGAACTCAATGTCAAAGGACTGATTGGTAGCGAGCAATTCATTGCCTCGCTTGTCGATACGGGACGGGCGTATTCCACCCTTCGGCCGGATACCTTTCTGACTCGCGGCAAGGATGCGACTCTGAATTTTGCTTGGCTTCCGAACGGCGAAGACCATTGGCGCCTGGCATGCACCTTCCCCGATGGCGAGCGCGCTTTTCTGCTTCCGAGCAATCCACCCTGGTACATCGACCCCAACACCGTAACCATCGGGCGTGTCACCAACGAACTCCCTGCGCTCGCATTGGCTGCGGCTGAAGCAAACACCGAAATCGTCTACAAGGACATCGAGGAGCTTCAGAAGGTTGTCGATTCCCTCGGTGCGTCCTCTGCCCTCCCCGCGCTGCCCACGATCGAGGTGATTGACCAAGGCCGCGTCACGCCTGTCGCCTGCCTGGAAATGAACAACTCGGAGACACACTGGGAACGGAAAGTTTTCGTCAAGGTGTGGTTCCAGTACCCAGGCCATCGGATGGTACCGTTCTCCGGTACCGAGATCGTCAAGACGGAAGGCGCCAAACGCTATCGGATCGAAAGGGATGTTGCCTACGAGCACCAGATGATTGGCACCCTTGCCGAAACGCCGGTTCTCTCGCGAGAAGACAGCTCGACCTACATCATCGCCGCAGACTACGACGACGATGAAGACTACCTTCTGGCGGCCATCGAATTCCAGGACGAATATGTTCCCGCCCTGATTGAAGCAGGCTGGAACGTCACCTACGCCAACGACTTCAACCTTCGCGTGTTGCCCAATCAAGACTGGGCCATGACGGTAGAAGAAACGGAGGAGAATGGGTGGTACAACGTCCGTCTGGAAGTGACCATCGGTGAGCACAAGGTCAATCTGGTCGAAGTTCTTCGCCAGCTGCTGCAGAACCCGAAGTTTGTCGAACAGGTCAAGCTAGGGACGGAGACAGATCGGTCCTGGTATTCCCGACTTCCAAACGGGAACTTCATTCGCATCCCGATGAACCAGGTTCAACGCCTGGCCCGGCTGCTGCTCGACATCAACGACCAGGGCGGCGCATCAAAGCCTCTCCGCATGAGCCGCTTTGATGTCGCCTTGCTCGACCATATCGGGGATGGTGCTGGGATCATCATCAACGGCGCCGAGGACATCAAGGCATTCCACAAGGCGCTCCTTTCGCCGCCAGCGCCCATCGCTGATGGTCTGCTCAAGGACGCTGTTCTGCCACTCCGCCCCTACCAGGGATACGGGGTATCCTGGCTTCGCTCCCGGCTAAAGGTCGGTGTGGGCGCGATCCTTGGGGACGAGATGGCCATCGGGAAGACCGTCCAGACGCTTTCGCACATCTGGGCAGAGTGTTCCGATACTCCGGATGCCCCTAACTCGCTGATCGTGGTTCCCCCCACTCTCATCAGCAAGTGGGTCGACGAGGGACAGAAGTTCTACCCAACGATGAAGATCGGCGTCTATCACGGAACCGGACGGGCCGAGCTTGGCACCATGCGCGAGGAGAGCGATGCCATTGTTACGACCTATGGCACCCTTTCCGGCGACATCGAACTGTTTCTCCAGCACGACTGGCACATCGTAGCGATGGACGAGGGGCACGACCTACGAAATCACAAGGCCCAGAAGACCCGGGCCTGCAAGCAGTTGAAGGCCGCACAGAAGGTTGTCATCTCCGGGACCATCCTTCAGAACCACATCGAGGAAATGTGGTCCGTTGCGGACATCGTTGCTCCCGGCCTTCTCCGCGACAACGCCTGGTTCCGGCGTAACTTCGTCAAGCAGGTTCGACAAGGCGAGCTCTTCGCCACCGAGCGATTGCGCATGGTGGGCATGTTGACCGCCCCCTATCACCTGCACCGGAGCAACAAGGACGTTGGAAACGCCCTTCCGCCCGTCAATACCGTGTATCGGTACATCAACATGGGCGACGAGCAGAGCAAGTTCTACGAGGCCACCCGAGCCACGCTGGACAAGGAAATCCGCGACATGATTGCGGAGACCGGCCTGGCCAAGAACCAAATCTCGATCCTGGCTGCTATCACCCGCCTCCGGCAGATCTGCTGCCACCCGGCCCTGGTCAAGTCGGACCAGGTTCCCAAGAACGCCGAGTCGGCCAAGCTCGAATACCTGATGCAGGTCCTCGAGGAGCTGCTGGCCGAAAACAAGAAAGTCGTCATCACCAGCGAATGGGCCGAAATGCTTGGCCTGATCGCAGATAGATTGAACAACTCCGGCATCAACCACCGCATGCTCCTGGGCAACATGTCCCTCAAGCAGCGGGGCGTGAATGTGGCCGATTTCCGCGAGGGGAAGAGCGACGTGCTCCTCATGACCCTTGGCGTTGGCGGTGTCGGCCTGGATATTCCCGAAGGGGACGCGATCATTATCTTTGCCCCCTGGTGGAACCCGAAGAAGATCGACCAGGCGATTGCCCGCCTCACCCGTGACGATCGAGACAAGACGGTTACCGCCTACTTCCTTGTCATCAAGGGATCGCTTGAAGAAGGCGTCATCAAGATCGGCGAGCGAAAGGGAGAAATGATCGCCGCCGTGATGGACGGTGATGCTGCAGCCCACTCCGGCGGCCTCAACTTCGACGACATCGAGATGCTGTTTTCACCGGGGCATTAGCCCATCCAGAAGATCTGGCAACCATGAAAATCCACCTGCCTGGCTTGCTTCAACTCAAGCCCTTCGACGAATCAGCGGATGCGCGCATCGCCGGCAAGATCTACGCCTCATCCCCGGCCCTGGCGGCCGGCGTCGTCATCAGCGGGGTCCTGGGCGTAGCCGCCCTCGGCCTGCAACTCTTTGGCCACGAATCGGCGCTGCCAGTGCTTGGCCTGTGCATCGCCGTTTCGGCTGTCACTGCTGGACTGGAATGGCACGCCAACCTGAAGGCTCGCGCCCTCAATCAACTCTTCGCCACGCTGATCGTGACCGCTGTGGTCAGCCTCATTCAGCCGACCATCTAGTCCTTCCCGGACCGGGAATCTGCCGGTTCGCGTTTCCCTAGAAATTCCAGAAACGCCGGTACCGCCTGCGTAGCATGGACTCCATCGCACTACAGGAGTAACCCATGCCGCAACGCCCCGCAGTTTTCCAGATCGACGCCATCGAAAGCTATTTCCATGGTGTCACCCAGGACCAGCACTGGAATGGCTTTGCCTGCCCGCTGTTCTCCTTCGAGGAGGCGCAGCGGCTGATGGTCCTCAACAACCATACCGACTTCTGCGGCCAGATCGTCTATGACGCCGAGCAGGATGCTTTCCTGTTCCACGAATTCGGCATCGAGAGCGGCGAGCGTCCCGACGCCTACAAGGCCGTGCTCATCGACGGACAGAAGCTCTACCCGGTGGGTGCCTTTTCGTGGTGCTGGCAAGACGTCAGCGACGACGACACGGCGCAGTTCTCCGCGCATCTGGTGCGCGAACTGAGCGAGATGAAGCGCCTCGGCATGAATGTCCCTGACAAGGCCATTGCACTGGCCACCAACGAGAAGGCCGTTGCCGAGCACGTGGATATGGGCGTGTCGGATGCGGCAGACCTCATCATCCAGTTGGCTGCGCTGTGATGGGAGCCGCTATGCCTTTGACCATCTACCAGAGCTTCATCGTTCTCGGTGTCGTCGCCCTTTGCGAGAACGGACTGCCGATCCCGCCTGACTCGCTGACGGAGATCGCCGCCGTGACGCACGAAACCACCACCGACGACGATCCTAACGTATCCGCCTGGGGCATCTACGGGGTGCTGCCCGACAACTCCATCGACAACCTGGCGGATTGCCCATCCAAGGGGGTTGCTGACGCCATCGCCAGCACTCTCAACCATCAGTATGGGAGGAAGGCTGCATGAGCCTCTGGCCGACCCACTGCGAGCGTTGTGGCGCTGATCTGAGCAAGGTGTCCAGCATCGTGTCGAAGTTCAACACCGAAACCATCTGCAGCCCTTGCAAGGCGCGCGAGCGTGCCCACCCCGATTACAAGGCAGCCGACGCCGCCGAAGTCGCGGCCGTCCGCGCCGGCAACATGAATTTCCCGGGAGTCGGGTGCCCAGCGGCCCTTCATCGCCCAGCCTGCGCCGCCGAGCAAGCAGTCATGGCGCTGGACGGTAATCCTCCGATCCTGTCCCACAAGATCGCCCATGACCACGGCGGGCACAGTGATAGCGATCCGGTGGCCAGCACGGACCTCTTCACCTTCCCTGACGGATCGGCGCTCCAAGTCGAGCGAACCACCCCCGTTACCTGCACCGTTCTCACCTACGCCTATCCGTAAAGGACGCTCTCATGGCAAAGATAGTCACCCTGCAAATTCTGGTCGATGAAGACGATGATTCACGCATCGCCGACGGCCTCAACGACATGCTGCGCACCGCCGCCCAACCGGTCGATCCGGATGATGCTGATGCTCGCAGTTGGATCATCGACTGGCGCCTTGCCTGGGCCGGCGATCAGATGCTCCTGCAGGCGGTACAGGACGAGATTGGCGACGCGATCTGCAACGACACCTACATCGAAGGGGATGCCTTCCCTGGTCAGGCAGTCTCCCTGCTTCCGGGCTTTGAGTACAACCTGATCGCCACTGACCCCAAGGCGATGGATTCGCTCTGGATCACCGTCCCGGCCCTCCTCCCAGCGGATGAAGGCGGCGACTTGTCGGTGCTCATCAAGCGAACGCATGAGGGCGCAATCGTGGATATCTGGCCAACCAGCCAGGAAGATGGCAATGAATGTCTTTCCACGGCCGCAGCAGAGTTCAGTGATGCCTCCTGCGCGGAAGAGTCCGCCCCGATCCCCGCGTAATAGGCAGAACCAGACATGGACGGCACCAAACCCATCACCCCTCGCGAGCGCGAATTGCTCGGGATGGAAACCATCGCCAGCCAGATGCCAATCAAGTTTCCCAACGGCGCTTGCTGGACCGACTTTACCGGCGAGTGCAAATTTTGTGATCGCGAAATTCCTGATGACTTGCTCCGAGGGATCGTGACCCGCCCCCTGCCGTCCGTGGCGGTTGTCGAAGCTGTTGGTGCCTGCCCGCATTGCCGCATTGCCACCCCCTTCCTGTACCGGATGCACGACGACATGCGGATCACAGGCCCGCGCGAAGAGGGATGGTGCACATGGAGGCCCACCGAGTCCCTACTGGAACGCATCAAGAGAGCGTTCGGTTGGTTCAAATGCTCCTGACCCGGAGGTCCTGGGCTACGAGAATTCTTGATAAGGAGGTTTTTCAGATTAGGAGGTAGCGAATTGCTATCTTCTTATCTATGAAAACCGCTCACAACACTCTTTCCGCCACGTTCCGTCGCTTGATCCTCAAGCCGCTGGATCGCCTGATTTTCGGCGGCAACACCACCCTCACGATCTCGGGGAAAGAGTGGCGGCAGATGACTCAAACCAGTTCCCGCTCCGTCGGGCGCTGCAAGGTTTCTGTCCGCATGGACGACAGCATGGACGAAGGCTCGATGTTCCCGAAGTGGCTCACCACGACCCTTCCGACCGTCTATGACGGACCTCAAGGCGAATCCTTCTTCATGGGCATCACGTCCTGAGCGCGACCCTCTACTTAAATCAGAACCGCTAGGGTCTGATTGGCAAAATGACATGACAGTACCCCTCCTGAATAGAGGTTTGACCATGAAGACTCCCGATGTATGCCACGACCACTACAACTGCTGCGATTGCGGCGGTAATGATTGCGGGTGTGGTTATTGTTTTTCGTGCAACGCCTGTGATTACTGCAAGAGCGGCGAAGGTGAGCATTGCGAACTGGTCACCAACGACGACTTTTCCCGTCTGACCGATGAGCAAAAAAAGGCGATTGCCTACGAAAGCTAGACCCTCGATAAATTCAGCCGCCCAGATAACCTTTCTCCCCTGTTGGAGCCAGCCATGAACCTGAAAGACCTCGAATTCACCGCCGAACGCCTAGCCAATGCCACCCTCTTCGGTGAAGGTGAGCGCGAAGCCCTCAAGACCGCCCGCGACCTGATTGCGGCCCTCCGCGCCGCCAACGACCTTCCGGCGGACTTCCAAGCCAAGGATCTGGTGTCGCTGATCTGGGAGAAGTCGCAACTTCCCCAGGCGCCGGCTGCGGTGATCCATATCCCTTCTGCCGGCGATCCGGAAAAGGGCATCCATGCGGTTGTCCCGGGAGGCCTCGGTATCAACGCAGTCATCGGCACGGTGATCCATGCCACCTTCGACGCCAATGCCCAGGACAACCCCCCTGCGGCCCTGCGCAAGACGCTGGAAGCCATCGGCCTCACCGTGGTACCTGCGCACACAACCATGCCTTGGGACCGGCTCGAGATCCCCGCCGGCGAGCATGCCACTCCTGTCGCAACCTTCAACTGACCAGGGAGAAATCCACCATGTCCGTTCAAGACACCGTTTGCCGCCGCCTCTACGGTCCCCGGCAGATCAGCCTCGTCGTCGCGGGCCTGCTCAAGCAGTCCTGCTGGATCGAGGTCACCCCGTTGCCGGAGGATCTGTGGGAAGTCGCCGTCAAGTCCGACGCTTCCCGCCACCTGCCCGATCCGGCCAAGCTGCCGCCGGAAGCCGTCTTGTCCATCAAGGACCTCGAGGGACTGGGCTACCACCTCCGCGAAGACGGGCCCGACGGCTTCCGGCATTACTGGGTGAATGATGCCCGCCAGTCGAACGGCTACCACACCACTCAGGCGAACGCCCAAGACGACGCCATCGAAGACGCCTTCGAGATCTACAACCTGCACCGGTGCGACGACTGCGGCCGGCTGCATACGGACGAGTCGCTGCAGGACGTCAAGGATCTGACGATGCGTGTCGAGGCTGGCGATCCGCTTCCCTCCGGCGAATGCGAGTGCGGCGCCCTCTGCTACCCCATCCAATCCCCGAACTGACCAGGAGCACCCATGATCCTTACCGCCGCCCAGGCCCGCGAGATCAGCGGCCCCAGTGCCGAGGACTACCTTGCCACCATCGAGCAGCACATCCGGAAGGCCGCCGAGGACAAGAAACGCGAAGTGCTGATCCGCGATGAACCGTTCGCACACTGGCTCTATGGCTCGAACGAGCTCGCCGCCGAGCCGCGCAAGGCCATCGACGCTCTGAAGGCCGCCGGCTACGCGGTGGACCTGTTCTACCAGGAGAGCCAGTTCGTCGATATGGCCCTCCGGGTGAAGTGGTGAAAACTGGCCCCCTCTGGCTGTCGGGGCCGATGGTCTGCACCATGATGCGCAAGCACAAGGTCACCATCGCCGCCCTCGCAGCCAAATTCAACCTGACCCTGAAGCGTGTCCGCGAGGTTCGCGCCCAGGGCGTGACTGGCTTTCTTGCCCAGGAATGGACCTTCATGATTACGGGCCAGTGGCCCGCCTAATCGGAGAACGACATGCCCACCAACCAGGAGCGGATTGAACAGGCCGCCCACCTCCTCACCGAGGCCCAGGCTACGCTGGCCGCCATTGACCTCGCGCCCCGCCGGTCCGCAGCGGATATTTTCCTGCCGACACTGGCAGCCAACGTCGACAACGAGAAGCTGACCGACGCAGACTTCAGGCTGTTCGTGCGAAATTCGCTTCGAGGCCTGGTGTTCCCGCCCGACCGGCAAGTCGTGATGACGAACCGTGGCGAGGCCTACCGGATCGGAAAGCTGTGGTTCAAGTGGCACGGCAGCGTGGGCAGCAAGGTTGCCATCAAAGATCAGGCATCCATCACGGACTGGCATTTTGTTGAAGGGCTTCCCGTTGCCCCTTGATGATGCTGTGGCAAGCTATGCGGTTTGATTCACCACTAAGCCCTACTGCATGTCGAACCTGAAGAACTCCACCCTGCTGATCTCCACCATCTTCTCGGCGGCGCGCTCTCGCGGCCTCTGGTATGGACTTACCCTCTCGACCATCCTGCTGCGAAGCTGGCTGCGGCGCTGGTTTGGCGTGCACCATCGGCAGGTCAGTAGCGTGGCCATGCTGGGCCTGTTTTGCGGCGGGATATGGATGCTCCGGGCCCTGCTCCGCGCAGCCCCGCCGGCGGACGCCCTTGGCCTTGTTTCCATCCCCGTCATCATTGCTCTCGGGCTGGCTGCGATTGCGGTCGGCCTGGGGCATTTCGTCCTGCAGCCGGTCCTCACGCGCCAGGTCTGGATGCGCTGCCTCAACGGACTTTTTGTGGCGGCCTGTGTAGCGGGCCTGGGGTATCTGGCCTTCGACGAGTGGCGCGCGTTTTATCTTGCGGCGCCAGCGCCCGCGGTCTATGTCGCCCTGCTCTGTTCCATTGTGGTTTTCGGCTTCCGCGACGTCTTCGTCTGGTTCCTTCGCAGCGTGCTCATCCGGGACACTGGCGTCCTGGAGCTGGCTGACGTTTCGTCACTGACCCCGGAGGGCCGCCACCGGGTAGCGATTCACGAGGCCGGCCATGCCATCTGCTACGGGCTCACCACGGCCGTCCCGGAGGACGCCTATGTGTGCATCGACACGGACCTCAACTCGCTGATCGTCGGTTCTGTCACCATCCCAACCCCCAAGGACCCAACCGAAGTCACCAAGGAGCGCTTGGAGTGGTCGATGCTGATGACGATGGCCGGCGTGGCCGCCGAGCATCATTTCTTCGGTGAAAAGTCCCTGAGCGGATCCGGCGACATCGCCTCGATGTCCCAGCTCGCCACCGCCTACCTGTCGGCCGGCCACGGGGAAGTCTTCGATCCCTCGCCGGCGGACGAGCTCGGCGTAGCCGCCAACCGGGCTGCCATCGGCCGCCTACGCGACCATTACGCCGGCTTGGCGGAGGTATTCATCCAGGAGAATCACTCGTTGTGCGAGGAAATGGCCCGCCTGGTGGAGAAGGATGAGTTCGTGGATTGTTCGTCCATGGCGGGCATCGTCGGCAACGTGGTCTTACCGGACGGCTGGAAACGCACCACCTGGGCCGCATCCGTCCCCACTATCCCGTTTCAGTAGCCCTACCAGAGAATCAGTCCAGCAACAGGGCTTCACGCAGCGCCGCCGGCAGCAGCTGGCGGTGCCAATACGTGTCGTGGCCAAACCCGTTCTCGACCCTCAGCGCACACCCCTTGTCCAAGGCCAGCTGCGTCGGTTTGCCGTTTTCGCGTAATTTGGCCAGGTCCATCTTCTTCCCCAGGGCAATGCCAGAGAGGCCAAACGGCTTGCCGATATCCGTAATCTTCATCCATATCGCCCGGTCGACCACGGCCGGCTCGGTGACACCGATCGCCCGCTTCGAGAGGACGTCGGCTTCGGCATTCTGCTCTCGGGGTATCCATCTCAGGGCCACACTGGGGATTTGGGCCTTCAGGTCCAGCACGGACTGGCACATCGGGACGAGCGCCTTGGAATTGATGAGCCATTCCCCACTCACCTGCTTGATGACCAGTTGGCTGTCCCCAAAGACCTCCAGCTTCTGCACCTTGGCGTCGATTGCCGCATCCAGTACCGCCATCAGGGCAGCGTACTCCGCCTCATTGTTGGTGCCGAACCCGATGTTCTCTGAAATCTCGATTCGCTCGCCAGCGGGTCCTTTGAGGACGCCGCCGATACCGCGCGCCCCCGGATTCGGGTTGGTGGCGCCGTCGAACCAGGCTTGCCAGGTGCTGTTGTTCATGTGTCATCTCCTTCGATATTTCAATCGTACCGATTCCGCCCCAACCTTTCTCAATTTCCAGAACGACAGCATGTGCTTCCATATACTTGTCTCACCTGTCATTTGATCGTTAAGCACCATGCCAATACCGCCCCCCCTCCTCAAAGGAACCCTGCATGATTACCAGATTGGTCATCTGGTCGATATTCCACCGCCGGGCCCCGCAGTGCCGGCTGAGCGGCGCCTGCTCAACCTGACCCTGCCGCCATGGCAGCGCCCGGAAGTTTGGACCCAAGCCCAGAAGCGTCGCTTCGTGGAAGGCATCTTCCTCGGCCTTGGGTGCGGTCAATACGTGGTGAACGGGTCGGATTGGGAACCGGATGGACAGCCCAAGCCAATGTCCGCCTGGCTGCTGGACGGACAGCAACGGATTTCGGCCCTGCGAGACTTCCTCGCCGGCGACCTGGTGGTCTTCGATGATGTCTGCTTCCCCTCGATGCCCGCCGCCGATCAACTTCGGTTCAAGCGCCGCCCGTTCCAGTGCTTCGAGCTCGACTACACGATCGACGAAAACGCCCTGATGGAGCTTTATGACCGGCTCAACTTCAGCGGCACCCCTCATACCGCCGAGCAGCGTGTGCTGCCCAGCCCCTCCATCCAGAAGGAAGCTCGCCATGATTGAACTCTGCGTCACCACTCCCGAACAACCCGCATTCCACGTCAAAGAGCCGGATGCCCCGGCCTTCTACGCCCTCGTCAGTTTCCAGCCCGGGCACGTCGATCCCGAACGCGATGCCATGACCATCACGGTCTGTCGCGAGGAGGAATACGAAAAGGTCTCGGAGACCGTCCTTGCTGGACGCCCTGGGTTGTTGGAGTGGTATGTCGATTACGTTGGTTTCTCTCCTGACGAGGACATCCAGGCATCCACGCCTATCCAAGAGCTGATCGAGCGGGTGGCCAGCCACATCTTGCTTCGAGCAGACGAGTCCGCAGGGACGGGCACAGACCCCTTTGATGGGTTGCGGACTTTTGCTGATGTCCGAGCCATGCTGGGCCGGGTGACCTCGCCCAAGGAACTTGCGGCACTGAATGATGCGGTCGACGAACGCTTCATGCGCGATCGCCAGCAGCTGACCATGAGCGATGCAGACTGGGAAGAATGGACGCGCCTGGTGCGCGAAAAATCCGCTGCGATTGGTGACATTGCGGCTGTCCGTTAGCGACGAAAACCCTTACTGGGAGCGGCTTTCGGTGATTCTATTTAATCCAGAATCGCCCGGCCTGCCTGCGTAGGATGGCTCCTGTAACTCAACCACTACAGGAGCCGCAACATGAACGAATCGATCCGCCTTCTCTCCACCAAAGATGGGGCAGACAAGGAATACCGCGTCCAGCTTGAAGCAAAGGACGGTGGTTTCATCGTCACGGGTTTCAACGGTCGGCGCGGTGGGCCTCTGAAGGCTCAACCCAAGATCGCCACCCCTGCCCCCTACGACGAAGCCAAGAAGGCGTTCGATGCCTTGGTGAAAAGCAAACTCAAGGGTGGCTATAACCCTGCCGATACGGGCGCAGCCTACGTGGTTCCTGCCGATGTCGGCACGCCGACCGGCATCAAGCTTCATCTGCTCACACAGGTTCCTGAGTCCGATGTCGATCGTTACATCAACGATGACCGCTATCTGGCTCAGGAAAAGTACGACGGCGAGCGCCGCCCGGTCGCCCGCCGCGAAACCGTGATCGGCAGCAACAAGAACGGCTTCCAGACCACCCTTCCGGCTGCCGTGGTCGATGTCCTGACCTCCCTTCCCCAAGACACCGAGATTGACGCCGAACAGGTCGGTGAGGTGCTGTACGTGTTTGACGTGATGAAGATCGCGGGCGAGTGTCAGCGCGACGTGGCCTGCCTCGAGCGCAAGCGTAAGGTTGACGTGCTGGTGAATCGTCTCGGCAACCCGGCCAACATCGTATCCATCGAAACCGCCGTTGGCACTGCCGCCAAGCGCGCCCTCTACGCCCGCCTGCGGGCCGAGCGGAAGGAAGGCATCGTCTTCAAGTTGATCGACGCCAGCTATGGCGAGGGCAAGACAGACGCCCAAATCAAGATCAAGTTCATCGAGTCCGCCACCTTGCAAGTCGCCTCGATCCACCCGACGAAGCGCAGCATCACCGTGCAGGCGATCGACGACATGGGTGTCGCTGTCCCGCTCGGATCGGTCACGATCCCGGCCAATTACCCCATCCCCTCCATTGCAGCTCTGGTCGAGGTGGAGTACCTGTACGTCGTCAAGAGCCTCGTCCAGCCGATCTATCGCGGACAGCGCACTGACCAGACCATCGCCGCCTGCAACCTGCGCCAGTTGAAGTACCGCGCGGGCCTTGGCGAGGATGAAGTCGACACCTCCGCCGAACTGCTGGCCGCCTAACCAGCACACACCGGGGCCATGCGAAATCGTGGCCTCGGCTTCGTTCTACTTATCCCAGAAACGGGGAGTGCCGATCGGCAAAATACCCTCATCGACTTACAGCACAGGGGAATCCCATGAACGACCATATTTCGCGCATCAAGGCCATCGATGGGCAGTTGAAGGCGCTCGATCGGATCAGCACGCAAGGCGAATACCATGCCGCCGGCCTGTCCATCACCCTGACCGTCGGAGTGCCCAATGAGGGCGATCAGCCGTCGCTGAATATCGGGCTGTGCAGCAACCTCGACCAGATTCTCGACGCGCTCAAGACCGGCCTCCAGCAAGCGCGCAGCGAGCGCACGCTGATGGCCAAATCCGAACTCAAGGAGCTTCAGGCCTTCTTCGACAAGGAAGGGAGCTAATCACCATGCAGATCACAACCCACCTCACCTCTTCCGAGCATGGCTTCGATGACTTCGATGTGTTGGGACTGCCCCATGTCCACCGTGTCTGTGTCGGACATGGCATCAAGAATGGGGACATCTTCAACGTCTATTGCGACGACGGATGCAAGCTGGGCGCCACCTGGCGCGGCACCCTGGAACGCTCCCTGCTCAGTTTCTCCATCGCCCATGTGGGCTATCGCGGTTTGGTCGAGGCTATCCCTACCAGCGGGGAGGATGGTCGCCATGATTGGTGCATCGGCAAGGGCTGCGAATCCGGCTTCCTTGCGTTTGTCGACGACCGCCCGTTGAGCTACCGCCCGACGCCGAGGGCTGCTCGGGCGCTGGCTCTTGATGTCATCGCGCGCTGCCGTGCCGACGGCGATTATCGACTCAATGACCGGCCTGCCGGGTGGTCCCCGCCCCCTTTGCCCGAAGGCAACGATCGCACACCGGACGAGGTGCGCACCGAACGTCACGCAGGAATTTCTGTTGGTGACTTCGTGACGGCGAAAGGCTGGGATGGCGAGTGGATCGTGGAATCCATCCTTTTGTCCGAGGGTGGGCAGACCCGCGACAACCCGTTCCGGCTCTGTTCTGTGGATAGCGACGACTCCGAGGGCACCCCCACCACCTACGGAACCGTGCCCAGTGGGGACGGCCATGTGCGTATCTGGGCGGCTGCAAATGATCTTTCTCGGTGTCCGCAAGGGAAATGACGATGGGCGCGACTGGAGACAAAACCGCAGGGCGGACATCCAGCAGGCCTCGCCGACAGAGGCGCGACCTTGAGTTCGAGAAGTTCCGCGCCCGGCTTTTCTCGGACGAATCATTGCTGTCCTTTGGGACCAATGAGAAGGGGGAGCGCGTCTGCTACGGCGTGAGTATCGACAAGTTGAGCAAGGCGATCGACGACGGGAAATTCTAGGGGGAAACACGGTCCTTTATGGACCCGCAACCCTTGCCGTTGCTTGGTTTCCGAGGTTCCAATCAAATCAGAATCAGTGATGGTAGATCGGCAGAATTCTTCCTGTAGGCAGCAGACCTCCTGCAGCCCTTTCATGAGGAAGAAATGATGCAAGTAGCTACCGATGTTCTGGCCGTCCTGAGCCGAGCCCAAATGAACGGCAATGCCCTGAAGATTGACGAGCAGCTGGACCGCAACATGTACCAGCGCACCAACAAGGTTCTTGAGGCAGCCGGCGGCAAGTGGAACCGCAAAGCCCAGGCCCACCTCTTCGATGACGACGCCTTCACGCGCATCGACCAGATCATCCTCACCGGCCAGGTCGAAGTCCCCAAGGACGAGTTCAATTTCTTCCCGACCCCGCCGGCCGTCGTCGGCCGCCTGATGGAAATCGCCGGTATTCGCCCGGGCATGATGGTTCTGGAGCCGGAAGCCGGCCGCGGCGACATCGCCTTCGCCTGTGTCGATGCCGGTGCCGTCGTCGATTGCTACGAGCTAATGCAGGCGAACTTCGACTTCCTGGTCAGCAGCGGGCGCTTCAACTCTGTGCACCACATGGACTTCCTGGCAGTCGAGCCCATGCCGATCTACGACCGTATCACGATGAATCCTCCGTTCCTGAAGCAGGCCGATATCAAGCATGTCCAACACGCCCTCCGCTTCCTGAAGCCCGATGGCCTGCTGACCTCGGTGATGTCCGCCGGTGTCTCCTTCCGCGACAACAAGCTCACTCAGGATTTCCGCGATCTGATCCGCGCCCGCGGCGGTGACATCGAAGCCCTGCCCGAAGGCGCCTTCAAGGCCTCCGGCACGATGGTCAACACCCTCATCGCGACCATTCCCGGCGGCGCCTGAGCATGACCATTACGGAAGCCATCCGTAAGCACGGCCTCGAGTTCCTGCGGGGTCGTGTGGTGACCAACGGCAATCAGCGCCTGATCATCAACGACAAGGATCTCGATGCCGCCATCGAGCTATGGGAAGATGAGCCGGAGAACGCACATCGCCATCGCCGCTTCTACGGCTCCGAGGTCAGGAACGATCCGATGCACTGCCTCTGGATCTACGGCTCTTTCCAGGTTGAGGAAGTCGCCGAGGCTACGCCTTCCGCAGCATCCTGAAGCCGAAGGCTTCGCGGGGAACACCGGCGGCCAACATGGCCTTGGCCAGCCGGTTGTTCACCACCAGGAGCACCAAGGTATTGATCCCCGGCAGCACTGCCGCTAAGGCGATGGCCACCGAGGCGATGCGGCGGGAACCAGCAGCCCGAGCACCATGGACGGCGAAATAGACATGGAGCGGCATGACAGTCATGACCAGCACCCAATTGCTGAACAGAGACAAAAAACCCCCGATCGCTGTCAGCATGGACAGGGTATGCAAGGCGATCAGGCGTTCCCGGTCCATTGTCACTCCGAATAGCCGCAGCCGCGGCAGAAGAACCCTTCCTGCTGGCCACCAACCGCCCCCGCCAGCAGCCATACCGCGCCCACCGGCACGACCAGCATGCCCAGGATGTTGATCCGCTCTTCGCTGACCCCAGCGGCGCTGGCAAACAGGGCCACCACGCAAATCAAAAGCAGCAGGCCGAGGGCATGGCCGACCAGGACGCGCAACGGTGGGCGGCCCTGGCTTACGGCCTGGACGGCCTTGTCACATTCCGGGCAGGTTCCCGCCCGCCGGCGGCGATCAGAGCACATCGTTGGTACGCATTCCCTCAATGGTCCGCCACAGCTCGAGCAGCCCGAGCTTTTCCACTGCCAGCGCTTCGGCCAGTTCCTCTGTATCCGAGAGCGAAATTGCCTCGATCTCGCCCGGCGCGAACGTCCCCACGGGCGCCGACACGAACCACTTGCCTTTATCCTCGTCCGGTATGGGCTGCCCGGCTCTGTCGGTCTCGTAGACTTCGCCAACCTTGTAGAAGGCGATGCCGAACCGCTCACAGAGTTCGCGATTGGACACGGTGGACATCAGGCCAGCGCCTCCCTGGGCACGACGACGACAACCCCGGCGATGTAGTCGTCAGGTTGAATGGACTCGGCCTCTCGTGCGGTCGCGGAGGCAGTCTCATTGACGACATGCAAGCCATCCTTCGCCTCCCCCCCAAACACCAGGTATTTGGCGCCCGGCACGGGCACCGCCTCGAGGTGGCCACCGACAAGATCCTGAAGCAGCCGCAGCCGCTGAACCTCGTCCTCTGGTAACTCGCAGGTGTCGGTCTCGCCGCCCGGATGAAGGATGGTTGCCAGCATCAGCACCCCGTCAGGCAAAAGCATACTGGCCGGAAGCGTCCTTGGCCGGACAGATCGCCCGGATCTCCGGGAAGAGCCGGATCCGGAGGTAGACCACGAAGGTCAGCATCACCGTGGCGAAGGCAACCCCCACCCAGGCAGCGTTATAGCCCTGCATGACGTCGCGGACCTGAATCCAATACTGGAACAGGCTGACGACGATGAAGAGGTTGTAGGCGGCGACGTTGTGGTTGATGAACCCGTAGGCTGTCAGGGCCGGGATCGCGCAGGCCACCAGGCCGCCCAGAAGGGCATAGCCGGTGCTGACGGGCTCGCCCACCTGCCACCCCACCAGGAAGGCCAGCATCATCTGGATGACGGCCACGGTGATCATGACCCGGATCTTCCACTTGTTCGCGCGCACCAGGCTGATATCGGCCTTGGATGCCAAAAGGTAGGCCAGGCGGCCGTCCGAATAGGCCCCGCCCTTCAACTCCTCGAAGATGTCCTTCTTGGACACGCCCTGCGCCCGCAGTTCGGCCATTCGCTTTCGGATGGATTTCTTGTCCATGACGGTCTAGTCCTCTTTCGTGTTCAGCACTTCAGGGCGGTACTCGATCCCTTGGCGACCGCGACACCCACAGCCGGGAGCGACCGGGTGTACGAGAAGCCAAACATGAACTCGAGCGCGGTGATCACCATGGTCAGCAGGAACGTGAGCTGCTGGGCCGTGTTGCTCTGGACAAGGAGGGCAAAATCGCGAAGCTGTATCTCGTCCGGGTTGGACGTGTAGAGGAAGGCAATCAGCACCAGGCCGACGGCGTAGAAGAAGTTGCGAAGCAAGGTTCTCATGAGGTATCTCCAGGGAGGTTACGAGAGGGCTGCAATGATGGTGTCGGCGCTCTTGGGGCCGAGTCCCTTCACCTGCAGCAACTCCTCTCGGGTTGCGGCAAACACGGCGCGCGGCGAACCGAAATGGGCGAGCAGAACCTGAGCGAGCTTCGGCCCGACGCTGGGCAGGCCTTCGAGAATGTACTGAGCCGCAGCCGGCCCCTTCGGTTTGCCGGCTCGAAGCGGCAGCTCGTAGCCCAGACCATGCTGGACGTGGAGCGCCATGCGGTGAAGGATGTAGGGGGTTCGCGCCAGGGACGGCGAGTGGATCAGCGATGCTCCCGAGAGCAAGGAGATGTAGGACAAGGCTCCATCCAGGGATTCTGGGCTGATCGCCGAGCGAGTCTCGTAGATGTTGCCTTCCACCAGGACGATTGCCCGCTCATGCTCGATGGCCATGCGGGCGAGCTGGTCGAACAAGCGGCCCTCCATCAGGCTGATCACGAAGTCACTGGCAGCTTTGCGCTCGACGGCGACGCCCGGCCCGATGAGATAGTCGCCGCTGGTCAGTTCGGCCTGCTCAAGGGACACGCCAGGGAGGTTTTGCAGCTTGAGCGCGATCCCGGAGCGGCTTTCGCGGCTGTCGGCGGTGATGATGACGGGCTTGATACCGTCCTTTGCGGATTTTTCGGTCATGCGAAAGGGAATACGGCGGCGCCGTGAGGGGATAATCGATTATCGGGGAGGAAGCTGCCTGGCTCCATGCGGAAATGCAGTTTGATTCCGGGGGTTAGGCGGAGGAATGGACCTGCTGGCCCAAAAAAGAACCCCTCAGCAGCTTCCCCGCTGCCGCGAGGTCACCGAGAGGGGCCGTGTTGTCAAAATTGTATCAGTTCGAGCGGGGCGAATTCAGGCTGCCCAGGTATTCCAGGATCGGCACTGCCTCGTATTTGGCAACATTCAGCGCCTCGACCTTCCTTTTGTCGAAGGTCTCCAGAAGCACTTTCCCGGTTGCCTTTTCCCGAATCACCCAGCTTGTCGTCTTCATACCCTGTTAGCCAACCTTGTACGTCTTTTTGTCAGGCTCATCTGCCTTGTCACGATTCACAATAGTCGGTCGACGCCACTGGTTCCTGCGGAGTGAATTCCCAGGCCCCCAAGGTTGCCACACGTATGAGCCCCGACGCACATGGGTTGATTTCCCTTTGCTTTCGCCACTTGGAAGCAAATCGTTCTCTTCGTCGCTTTCCGGGCCTATTGATATGTAATCGTAGAGCTTTGACGCCCGATCCATCGCTTTCTGGCGCTCTTTCCCTTGCTTTTGTCGAGCACTGGTCATGCCATCGGTTTTTGAATTCACCTCTCGGCGCCGTTGGTCAGGCAACGAGGTGTAGAGCAGGACCTTAACCATCGTGCGCATGAATTCCTTGAAGAGAGAACCTACAGCCTTCGCACTCTTGTCTTCCGCGTGCTCAGCCACGGCATTATCAACACACGCCAAACTCTCTCCTATCAACTTTCCGTCACCTGGCGAACAAACAATCCGCATAGCCTCGCTGGTCAAGTCGAATGTTTTATCAGCCTCTACGGTTATTGGAACGATCGTATAACGCCGCTCCTCCGGGCCGTTTTCATCTGCCTCGGAGGTCTCTTCGGAAACATAGAAACCGTCGATATAGATGTGTGATTTGCCATCCGAAGAATCAATGGTGATGGGCTTCTCGAAGTGGAAATAGCAATCCGGGAACGGTATTCGTATCGCCTCTGTTGGATAGTCGTCGGAAAGGTCCGTTTGAGCCAATGCGTCCATCAGACGTTCGCGTACAACGAACAGCGCCCCTCCTGCAGCAGCAAAGTGAGCGGCGCAGTACATTTGCTGGCACGGCAAGACTTGCATTGCATGTCCAGCTTGAAGCAGATCCAGAACTGGGTAACCAAGCTCTTCATCCAGCACTACAGCGGCAGCCTCCCTGGACAGCCCTGGGCGCCTGATAGTCTCCTTGAAGTCCTTCAAGAACGCCTTGGTGTAATGTTCTCGTAAGACGTTTTCAATACCGCCGCGTGCTTGACGCACAGGGTCTGGAAGCGTCTTCAATTGTTCGAGGAATGTTGGATTGTCGGAATTCTGGATTCGAGCATCCCATCCAATAGCCCATTCACCAGTCAGAAGAATGTCTCGAGCCTTTGGTCCAGCCTTGAGCAATGACGGGTCATACCATTGACCGTCAACCCACCGGACATAAGGCGAGCCTATTTCGTTTTTCTGGTATTGATCCAATTCAACCGATGGAAGTCTTTGAATTTCCACGCCAGCCTTTTTGGAAAAATTGTCGATCTCCATGTCCGCAAGATTCTGGGGAAATCCCGCAGGAAGCAACAGTCGGCTCGACGCCAACATCGCTCCGCTTTCACCCACAAACTGAACTCCCAGAAGTTGCGCCGACGAAGGGCGGCGAACAAATTCCATCCCTGCCACGATTTTCATCAAGCGGTCTGGATCTGTTGCCTGGGTTCTCACGCTCCCCAGAGAATCATGTACAGTCGCCAAAGCCTTCTGAATTGCAATGCCCTGGGTGCACGTAATTCCGTCAGACAGTTTGCGTACAGCCATCAGGTCAACGCGGAGGTCGGTTTGCGTCCGATTGATCTGCGCTACCGAGGTCATGATAATGTCGAGAACCTTCTGGCCGTAGTCAGTCAGAATTAATGGGCCATCGATAGCCTCTCTGATTGGCATATTCGGCACAGCCATGGCAAATGCGTAAAAGAATGCTTGCCGCGAGTACCATTCCGGGTCAGTCGCGGCCTGATTTGCTATGACTGTGGTTCTTCCTGCCAAGGCCCACCAGTCGAAATACTGCTGATCAGCATCATTCTTCTCCGGGTTGCTCAGAATAAAATTCAACCCGACCAGATCCATTGGGCTTGTGGCTTTATTTGGTACCGCCACAACCAATCCAGGCATTTGGGCGCCATTCGGATCGCGCAACTGATCCATCTGAACATCAATCCCGGAGGACAAAATCTTCAGGACATCGATGCTGTTCCAGTGACCAGAACCCGACAGAGTAAAAGGCACTGTGACAATCAAATGCGCGCAGCTACTCATTTTCTCTCGCCGCTGAGGAGTAAAACCAAAGCGAAGTAAATTCATGGCAGAGCGCATAGCGTTCCCCATCAATTCGCGAAGTTTCTCATCGGGGCAAGCGCAAATTGCTTCAGACAGAACATGAAACCCTTCATCCCGAAGTTCCACAAGCGCTTTCTCCACAGCGTTCAGCATCACGTTTTGAACGTTTTGGGGTGTCACCTTGGAGAGAATTGCTAAGGCTTCCTTGGAAAGTGGGCGTTTGATCATTTCTGTACCTATTTCATCAAAATCAGGTGCTACTTTAAGGCATTTGGTATCAGTCACTGAAGGCCAATAATCTTGGTCTCTTTGAGTTGGCTGATCTCGTTCATGGGTCGATCCTATCAGGCTGGATGACGGGGTTCTGGCTTTTCGTCAGAAGCCCTCGCCTCATGCCGCACAGGTTTCCGCTTGGAACCAGGCCGGGGGGATCGCTCGATGGAGCCGTGGATTCTCCCAATAGCTACGCGCCCTGGCACGAACCGCCTCCCGGTGGTAGTGGCGAACGCCCTTGTGTTCCTTGTAGGGAAGCTCGCCCTTCACACCCCAAGCATTCAGGGTAGCGAGGCTCACTGCTGCCTCAAGTGCGGCTTCGCTCAAAGACAGCCACTCAGCGCCCAGCTTCTCGACCTCGGGGGGCTGCTCCGACACTTCCCGCAGCCGCAGCAACATCGGCTCGGTGATGTAGAGGCGGCGACGGTCCCACTTGGCGCGGGAAACCCGCGTAGCGCCCTTCTCGATCTGCTCCTTCACCCACCCTTCGGTTCTGCCAAGCGCAGCAGCCGCTTCCTCGATGGTGTAGCCCTGGCGCGATTCGAGTCGCTTGCGGACGGCCTGGACGGTCACCAGGGGAATCTTCTCGGCGGCACGCCAATCAACCCCCTCGACCAGGTGGCGGAAACGCTCGACGGTGATTCCCAGGCGGCGGGCCGCCTGCTCCTCGGTGAACCCGATCTTTTCCCGTAGCTGGCCGCATTGGTGGCGCAGGACGTAGTTCACCCCCTTGGCCGTGCCGGTGACGCCGATCTTGGTCTTCAAATCGCCCGCGTCGATGAAGCCCCGCAGCTCCCGCATCGTGAAGAAGTAGGTGTCGCAGGCGGTGTCCAGGGTGATCCAGGACCGGGCGCTTTCACCGTCCGGGCACTTGCGGGCAATCCAGCGGGTTGCATCTGTGCGAGTGACGTACTGGACGCCCTCCTCGGCCGTCGCTGCCAGCACGCCATTGTCGATGGCCTGCTGCACCTCCTGGACCGTCTTTCCTGCCTGGTTTGCCACTTCCTCCAGGGTGATGCCCGGCGACCAGGGGCGGGTCAGATGACGCTTGGCCCCGTGGGCGAGGCCCGGATAGCGAGCCGAGTATTCCTCGAAGTTCTGCGGGACGCCCTGTTCGCCCCAAATCTCGACGCAGGTTTTGCAGGCTTCGGGGTGCTTGCGCTTCTCCCACAGCTTGTAGGTGGTTCTCAGGTTGTCGGTGTATTTGCCATGCCATGGCATCTGGCGGCCGGCCCGGCGATCAGCCAGAAGCTGGTCGGCGGTTTCCTTGGAAATCCACCATGTCCCGAATTGCGTCGACGGCCCCTTGGTTCCGTAAGGGTTGCATCGGATCGCCGTGGGGATCAGCCCCATGCGGGCATATTCCGAGAGCTTGTCGCTCTTGATCGACAGTGGCTCCCGGATGGTGGACAACTGGACGTAGCCTTCTGGCGGGAACACCCGCTTGGCTTTCCATGCCTCCCACTCGGCGTAAGGTATGACGTGAAGGCGCCCGACCCGATGGGTCTTCAACTCCCCCTTGTCGATGGTCTGATTGACGATGGCGAAGGAGCCGATGTCACGGGCTGCCTCGGCGGTGGTCAGCCCCCCGACCACATCGGTCGTTTGAAGACCGATCAGATTCGTGCGGACCTGGATAGCCGTCGGCGTCCGTTCAGCGTCGGGATCGCCCGTCTTCTCCCGCAGCCGAGTCGTCAGGACCTCGGCAATCGCTGCTTGGCTGATTTGCCCAACCAGACTGGCAAGCAGGGCGACTTCCGGCGACTGCCACTCGTAAGTGCCGTGAGAACCGAGTTTGCGGGGTGCCGGCCAATCGTCTTCCCCTGGCTCCCGGCCATGCCACAGCGCGAAGAGTTCGGCGAAATCCTTGGCCTTTTCGAGGCGGGAGCATGCCCCCGTGGCGCGCAGGCGCTGGATCGCATCGACCGGCTGGCCGACGACGGCCGCCAGCTCGTAGGCCTGGGCCTGCCAGCCGTTCGCAATGACGAACTTTTCCCAGTCGGCGAGCTTGGCGGATTTACTCATGCCCGTGCCTCCATCTCGTCCCCAAGGGCGCGGGCACCCGCCAGCATCTGCTGCGGCACAAGGCCGGCCACCGCCCCCAGTAGGCTCACCACCGGGTCGGTGAGGGCTTCCAGGCGCTCGGTGGGGATTTCGCGCATGGCGCGATCCCACTGGCTAAACGTCGCCGGCAGGATGCGCTTCACGGTCTTCGCCTTCGGGGCTACCTTCTTCAAGCCTTCGGCCATCGGCATCTTGGTCTTCTCGATGCCGCGACGGGAGAACAGCACGAATTCGCCAGGCCCGAGGGCGTTCAGGTCTTTGAACTCGATGCCGGAGGAGCGGAACATTGGGGCCAGGGCGGACCACGCTGTCGGGTCTTCCTGCGCGCCGACGAGCTTGAGGTTGGAATTCGAGAACATCGTGCGATGCAGCGTGCCGGTGTAGCGCAGCGCCGTCACGAACAGGTCTAGGGCGCGCTTGCGGCCGCGCTCGGCGAACTGGGCGATGATGTCGCAGGCCTCGCCCACGCCATCGGCCCGCTTCCGGGCCGCGCTGAATAGCTGCCCTTCGTCGATGCAGACGAACAGCGGCTTGCGAAGCTCGTCGGCGACATCGAGGATCACCTGCCCATAGGGGATGAAATCCAGCGCGTCCTTTGCGGACACCACCACGATGGGAACGTCGCGCAGCGTGAGGCGCTGACGCAGCGCATCGGCGTCCGCCACGGCGGCGCCATAGATCGACTCAAGTTCCCCTTCCGGGTCGATCAGGATACTGACCCAGCCCTGCTCCGAAAGCTGTTCCGCCATCAGCAGGCCGGCGTTGGTCTTGCCGAAGCCACGCGGCCCCACCGCCAGCGCCATGAGGCCCGTTGTCGAATACTCGGTCAAATCCAGAGGTTGACCACCAAGGTTCAGGCTTGCACCGACCATTTCGGTGCGACGAATCACGGTATGGCTCATGCGTCTTCCCCATTGAGCAGGATGTCCTTGAGGGTCATCACCTGTTTTTGATTGAGCGAATAGACCACGGCAAAGTCATTGATGACCTGTTCGTTGATCTGGTCGAGAACCCCTTCACGCCGGGCCTTGGCGAGCAGCTTGCGGAGCGTTCCCCAGTCGTTGCCGGAGGACGGGACTGCCGTCGTCACACTGGCGATCTCGGCCTTGAGCTGGTCGATGGTGTAAAGCACCGCGCTCCCGCCCTGGTCGCAGATCAGACGCTCGTTCAGGATGCCGAGAAGTTGCAGCGGTGCCATGTAGCCATGCACCTTGCGGATCAGCGCCTTGTCGGCAGCGGTGAAGCCGCTGGGCTTCTGCGCCGGGTTCGTCGGAACCACGGCCAGAGCAGCGCGGCGGGCCGGGCTGGAATCGTCGAGGCGGTGCTGGCGTACCGCTCCCGGATCGGGTGTTGGCATGGCCGGCATCGCGCCCGCCAGCATGGCTGTCAGCATGCTGGTGGAGCCAGCCGCTTCGTCTTTTTGGGTTCTCATGGGTGTTTCCCTCCAGAATTCAGGCAACCGCTCAGGGCGGGTGAAAGGTCATGTGGTAAAGGTACGTGAATGCCATCGGCGTTTCTTGAATTTGTTCGTCAATGCGGGCCGAAGCCCGCCTGGTGGCGTGGCTTTCGCCTGGTCAGTACCCAGCCAGGGTGAAAGTCCAACTGCCTCCGTGACGACGCCACGCGGCCAGGCGTCCCGTCTGCGTCGTCGCATCGGGGCGCACCAGCACGAACCAAACGGACGCGCTGTGTCCCTGCGGCGGCATGTGCTGGACTTCCTGCCGGACGATGACGATTTCCTTCGGCGTCGGCTTGGCCTGGTTGTCCGCGACGGCCGCCGCCACCTGGGCGTCAGATACGCCCACAGATCCGGCATTGGCCAACAGCGCCCGGCGCACGCGCGCAGGATCCTTCGAGTAAAGATCAGTCAGGTAAAGCCGCGCGGCGTCCTCAACAGACTGACTGGTTGCCGCGTCGGCTTGAACCTGGGCGATCGGGGCCTGCGTGTCCTCTTTGGACTTCAGGGGATTGCATGCTGCCGGAGCCAGGATCGCGGCCAGCAGTGCCGCCCCCACGACACCGATTCCGAGGTGATGGACCATGGCAGCCTCCTAGTAGCGAGTCTGGTAATCGTCGCCACGGGAGAAGCGGCTGTTCCAGTGCTCCAGGTAGCCCTTGGCCAGCTCAGGGTTCTTCCAGACCACCAGCACGTTCTCGCTGTTCTTGTTCGCCGCCGCGCCGCTGTAATTGAAGCTACCGGTCTCGACCGTCTCCCTGTCCGATACGACGATCTTGTCGTGGTGGATAGGGTAGATCGAGATCGTCCGCACGCGACAGCCAGCATTCACCAAGGCGGAGAGCGCCGCCCGGGCCTTGCCGGACTTGTCCTCGACGACGTTGTTCTTGTAGTCGGAAACGATGGCGACATCGACGCCCCGCCGGCGGGCCGCGATCAGGGCTTCCACCACCGGTGCCGAGGTCAGCGAATAGGTCATCATGCGGATCTCGGAGCGGGCTGATCCAATCACCTTCAGAACCAGCTTTTCGGCGCCTTCATTGGGGCTGAAGGCATATTCGATGGTCCCGCTATGCTGGACCGTCGAGGAATGGTCCTGGAGGCCCTGGACGGCCTTCTCGGCTACATTCAGCCAGTTGGTTGCGCCGGCCTGTCCGGCGAAAAGAACGAGTGCGAGGGCGGCTGCCCTGAGTACGGCATGCTTCATGTTGCTTCCTTTCGAGATTGAGCCGCTTGCGCGGCGGGAACGGTTTTACTCCCCCTTGCCCTTGGCTTGGCGGAGGGTGATGAGTTCTTGGTACCGGGCGATCACTTCGCCGGCCGTGGTGAAGCCCACAGAGATGCCCAGGATGTCGGCCACCGCCTGGCGGACTTCGGCGATAAGCTGGGCTTCCTCCTCGGTCGGCACGCAGGTTGGCCAACCAGAGGAATAGAGCAGGTGAGCAGGCAGCCGGGATTCAGCCTGGACGCGCAGTTCGGCGCGACGCTTGGCATCAGCCAGCCCTTCTCGCTCCTCTGCGGACAGAAGATGCGGGGCCACGTCGCCGAGCCACGTCGCCCCCTGCAGGGCGAACGTCGAGGCGATCTCCAGGCGCACCATCCGGCGGTAGATATCGGCGTTATCCGGGCAGGACGCCGATGCCTTCAAATCGCCGGCCGACCCCATAATGCAAAACGTGCAACTGAGGCGCGTGCTTCCGTAGACGGTGTAGGCCTCGTGCAGGGGCGCCTGCTTGAGCGCGATGTAGTCGAATACTGCTGGCGTCGGCCACTTGATCACTGGATTCCAGTTCATGCCCACGCATCCTCGGGCCGAGAGAAGCGGCTGCGGCGTAGCGATGGGCATTTTTGCTCGAGCAGCACTCTCCGCATGGCGAACGCCCGTTGCGGACAGGATTTTTTGCCCTGGGTACCGCTTCGTTAGCTCCCTGCAGATGATCGATGTCTTGAGCTCGCTGGTGCAGAATCTCATTGATGGGGTTGACCATGGAAGGATGATCCTCACCGTCGAGAGCGATGCGTACCGCTCAATGTTGTTCTTCCAGCGGACTTCCCATCGATCCATCATGTCGCCCGCAGCACGGCGCACGACGATGAGTTCCCATCCCAAGCGCTTTGCCAGGCGTTCGCACAGCGGTAGGCTATCCTTCCATTCGACAGTGCCAAGGTCGCTGTGGATGAGAACACGCGGCCCCGAATGACCAATCTGGTCGAGGTATTCGGAAACGCGAACGGCCATTGCGACACTGTCCTTCCCTGCGCTCACGCCAAGTGCGCAAACTGCGCCTGCCGCCAGCCACTCACTGACCTCCGGTGTCACGGCCACGTCGTACTGGCCTGCCGCGGCGATTGCCGGGGCGAATAAGTCAAGCTGCTGCAGTCGGTCCATCAAGTCGCACTCCGTTGGCTTGAGGGCGCGGCCCTCACTCAAACGTCATGCTACGGATTGACCCCACCCGATTCTGAAATACTTCCCTGTCCGCGATGGACTGTCTGGTGGCCCGTCTTCCGGCCCGAATTCAGGCGGCGAGCGGGAGGCGGAGCTGGTCGCCCGGCTGCGCGGACATGCGGGAGCGCGCCGTCCTCATCCAGCGGCTCATTTCGCTCGAGCGGTGGGCCGTGGTGTTGGACAGACCGCTCTGCCGCGCCTTGATCCTGGCGCCGAAGTCGTAGGCCATGGAGTCGGCCGAAGCCACCCAGTCCAACATCTTCACCTCGGACAGGCTCGCCCCCTTGACCCCGAACAGGTGCAGCCGCGCGCCTTGTGGCAGCTTCCCTTCCAGGGCGGACAGGATGGCGTAGAGGCCGTGTGTCGGGTGATGCAGGTTCCGCCGGCACACCGATCCAACTCCGATGAGCAGAGGCGCATCAAGCCAGGGCTGCCAGCGCTCCCAAACGGCCGTCAGCAGTTCCAGGCTGCGGAGGTAGTCGGATGCCGACCACCCCTGGATGACGGGCACCGGCGGCGGCAACATGTTGGCCACCACCGAGGCTGAGCACGTCTTGGCGAGTTCGTTCTGCCAGGCGTAGACCACGCGCAGCACGCCCTCAAGCAGCGTTGCCGTCGCGTTGATCCGGTAGTCGATCGCCGCCTGGTCCTGGGCGATCTCCGGCTCGCAGCAGAGATCCGGCTGGGACCACCACGACGGGCTCAACAACGACGCCAGTTCAACATACTGCTCGTATGACCAAGGGAATACCCCAGCCATGCCCGGCTGCTTTCCCTTCGCCTTCCACAGCTTCATTGCGGTGAAGCCGGCACTGTCCAGCGCAACATCGAGCTCGGATAGATCGGTGGCCTCCGGCACGCGGAAACAGCCCTTCTCGGCGTCCCAGAAGGCATTCGCGCTCACCATGACGGGGAAGTCTTCATTGAAGGCGTGAAAGGCCAGCTTTCCTCCGCGGTGGGGAATGCCGACCCGCATAACGAGCTCGTCATCCAGGACGGCATTGTGTTGCCCGGTGGGCAAACGCCCCAGTTCCAGCTGATGATCCATGTTGAAGCACTCCGATTGCTCGAGGGCGCGGCCCTCAGTCAGTCGTCATGCTACGGATTGGCCCTGGCCTGTTCCGAAATACTTCCCTGTCCGTTGGGGATCGGCTTCGCTTCGACCTGAATGTACTCAAGGTTGTCCGTTGGGTGCAGGATCAAACGCCCGCGGTAGCCTGGCACCCGATCATCGACCAGGACCCGCAGATGCGGGCCCTTGGCGGACGTGATGGTGCAGTTCCAGATAACCCCGGCCCCGTCGGTGTAGCGCACACGCACGCCACGCCGGGCGGGCACCCCGTAGGTCCTGCGGATGTACTCAAGGCTCATGGCGCCCCCGCTCAGGCGGCCATCGGGGCCTTGATCGCGGCATGCGATTCGTAGCCCTCGAGGGTGATGTCGGCGGGCTCGATGCGCGTGAAGGCACCGGCGACGTCCTCCAGGCGCTCGATCCGCTTGATGTTGTCCGACAGGATCAGCTTCGGGGCTTCGAGGTGTTCCCTGGCCAGCAGCTCGCGCACCTGGTCGAAGTGGTCCTCGTAGATGTGTGCGTTTGTCGCCTGGATCGTGACCACACCAGGCTCGAACCCGGCCAGCCGCGCCATGATCGCCAGGAAGATCGAGGTCGCCGCGATGTTCGCCGGCGCGCCAAGGAACAGATCCCACGACCTGATCGTCATGACCAGGTTGAGGACACGGGGGTTCTCGAAGGCCACGAAACGGTAGTCCATGTGGCAAGGCGGCAGCGCCATCATGTCCAGTTCGGCCACGTTCCAGCCAGAGACGATCACGCGCCGATCAGAGGGATCGGTGAGCAGCTTCTTCAGCGAGTTCTCCAGTTGGTTGATGGTCCGCTGCATGAGCCATTCGGTCTTCTTCCCGTCCTCGTCGACCGCATCGGCGCACATGCGCACTTGGTAGCCCAGGGCCAGGAGCCGATCACGTTCAGCCGGGGTATCCGCGATGCGGCGATCCATCCACTCGGTCCATTGCTTGCCGTAGATTCGCGATAGGTGGTCGTGACCGCGACGGTAGGGACTGGCCAGCCAGGCCGGCGTCTCGTTGGCGTTGATGTCCCAGAAATGGCAGCCCAAGGCGCGGAAGTCGGCGGCGTTGTCGTAGCCCCGGAAAAAGCCCAGCAGCTCGCCGACGATGTTCTTGAAGGGCAGCTTGCGGGTGGTCAGCGCCGGGAAGCCCTGACGAAGGTCGAATTGCACCTGATGCCCCACCAGCGCGCGGCAGAGCTTGTTGGTACGGGTGTTGTACTGATCGACGCCCTGCTCCATCGTCAGGCGCAGCAGCTGGTGGTAGTTTTCCATGGTTCCCTCGCGTAAAAGTAGAAATCGTTTGGACAGAGACAGGATGCCAGATCGATACCCCTTGATCTGGAATCCTTTCCGCTGTCCCTCTTGGATTGGCTGTGTCCGTCAGGCGGCTTTCTTGACCGCCAGCCACGGGGCATTGGCGCGCAGGAATGCCTCCGCCATCACCGGATTGACGCTGTTACCGATCATGCGGACCTGGGTGGCCACGGAGAACTTCCGGCCGTCGTGACCACGGTCGATGATGTAGTCCTCCGGGAAATCCTGGCCGCGCGCCAGTTCGCGGGGCGTAAGCATGCGAAGTCGAATATCGACAATCACATACGGGTCGCCCTTGATGAACACGGTGACCAAGGCCAACCGGTCTCGCGTCGTGATCGTGTTGAGCGGCTTGTCCAGCGCGGACCATTGCCCGCCCTCGCTGTAGTATTCCATCAGGAAGGCGGCGACTTTCAGCGCGCCTGCCTCGTCTTCAGGGGACAGGCCGTTTTCGGTCTCGCCGGCCAGCTCGCATTCCACCAAGGCAGACTTTCCTCCGCCCCCGGCCGTGGCGGTCCCCATCGAATCGTTCGCGGCATGCCCGACACTGTTGCCGAACTGGCGGGACAGGAAAGCTGCCACAAGCGCATGATGCTCCCCTCCAGCGGAGATGGTCTGGATCGGGGCGTTCAGATCCCGGGCGTCGCAGTTGTTGCGCAACTGAGCCAGGTTGAGTGCCACCAGTTGCTGCTGGCTGCCGGTCGTCGTGATCGACGTCATCGACTCATCCAGGCCGCGGCCGATCGTCGCGTTGAAACCGTCGTTTGCCTGCATCATGAAGGCGCTCGACGGGCCGGACGGCTTCGATGGCGACAGCACCGGGGTGGCCAGCATCAGCTCGCCGCGGTGGGCCGTGGTAATCGTGGGCAGAGAGCCCTCAACCGAGTGCATCCGGTCAGACCCTTGATGGGTTGCCGGGACGATGATCGGGGTCGCCACGGCGAATTCTCCGCCCTTGGTCGCCGCCTTCACTGTCCGCAACGGTTCCAGTGCGCTGTGAACCACATCCTGTCCGTTGTAGTGGGCAATCGGAACGATGCTCGGCGTAGCCAAATACTTGTGATTCCCGCCACAGCAGGTCGCCATCGGCTCGTCGACCATGCGGGGGACGTTGTTCATCATGTTGTTCACGATGAACGGCTTCGGGTTGTCCAGGACGAACTTCTTGATCCCCTTGGCGATCCGGCGCTTCGTGGCCGGCGCCAGTTCCTTCTTCCGGCCGAAGATCGACTTGCCCAGGTTGGAGAAGTCGATGCAATCGGCAGCCGGCTTGTAGGCCATCTGCTTTCCGGTGGGACTCTCGAAGTGGATCTGCTCGGGCCAAATGATGGGGTACCCATCCCGGCGCGCGATCATGAACAGCCGCTTGCGAGTGGTATGGCCGCCCAGTTTCGCCGCCACCAGCGCGCGCCACTCGACCACGTAGCCCATCGCCTGAAGCTTCCTGACGAACTTCTTCCAGGTCTCACCTTCCCGCTTGGGGTCGGGGATCAGGTACTGCTGCTGCACCGGCACGCGCTCACCTGGCTCGGCCACAACCTGCCGGACCTTCTTCTTACCCTTCACGACCTCGGTCACCAGCTTGATGACGCGGCCCGTAGCCTTATCCCGCTTGGCGATCAACGGACCCCATTTCAGGATGGCCAGGACGTTCTCGAGCGAAATCACGTCCGGCTTGGCTTGCCCAGCCCAGCGCATCCCCGACCAGGACAAGCCCCTGATCTTCTTCGATCGCGGCTGACCGCCTGCTGCTTGCGAGAAATGCGTGCAATCGGGCGAATAGTGGAACCAGCCCACTTCATCACCCATCGTCGCGCCACGAGGATCCACCTCGTAGGCATCGGCGCAGAAATGCCGCGTGGTCGGGTGATTGATCCGATGGCAGCTCACTGCGTCATCGTTGTGGTTGAAGCAGACATCCGGCGATCTGCCGAAAGCCTTCTCGAAGGCGATCGACATCCCGCCCGCGCCGGCGAACCCGTCAACGATCTTTTTCCGGTGGATGTTCAGCAGCAGTTGCTTGCCCATTGTTCGTGCCCTCTGTGAATGACGATTGGGTCAAGTCTGCCTATCTGAGCCAGGCCTTTCTGAAAAAAGCGGGCAGACCCCGGAGGTGTGCCCGCTTCAATCTGCCTGTCCGTAACATCTGCGCTGCTTATGTCTCCTTGTTGGCCAGCTCCAAAAGCACTGCCGCATGGCAGGCGTCCTCATACGGATCATCCTTCCCACACCAGCAGGCCAGATTCTTCCCAGCAAGCTCGGCCCTGGCTTCGGCTACCAGTTTGGGGTTGAGAGGAGCCAGCGACCGATACAACACGAACGCATGCCGCTTGTCCCGAACGATCTGGCCCTTGGTCGGACCGAACGGCGCTGGTTTCCCCGGCACAAAGGGGTTCCCCCACTTTGTCGTCCGATCCACTTTCACCGTGTTTTCCGGCATGCGCCAGCCTTTGGCGCGCTTTAGTTGCACACGTTCTGGCATGGCCGCTACACCGGGTAGCCGTCGTGAATCTCGCCGTCCAGCGTGCGCCCCGCAGCTTTCTTGCCGATCAGGAACATATCCGGCTCATCGTCGATATGGTCATCTTCACGCGCCTTGCCGACGCGCCGGATGTCCCACTTGCCGTTGAACCAGTACGCGGCGTCGATCGCACGGTCGTTGGGGCCAGCAACCTCGCCTGGCGCCCATTCGCCCCATTGTTTGAACAGATAGGGCACGCCGGCGGCTGCGCACTGATCACGCAGCATCCTCGCCCAAGCCGGAAGGCCTGGCCGAGCACCGATACCGCTCTCGAAACCCTGGACAACCCAGTCAATGCCCGGGTCGTAGGCGGTCCATCCTGCGCGCTCACCACAGTGCGGGCAGAGAGGCACGGTTTCCTCGCCATCCTTTACGGTCTCGATTTCGTCGGCGATCACATAGCAGCTGTCCGGACAAACGTCTTTGCACTGCACGCCCACCGGATTGAGCCATCGGGCCAGATCGATCTCCCCCAATTGGGGCTCGCAGCTTACCCAGCGCACTGCCGCTGGCGTGTCCATCAGCAATGGCACCCGCTCGTCAGCCGCTGCCTGATCTTCCACAGAAACGCCCAGCCAGATACGGGGATGGGGGCCATCAAAGTTCATCACCTGATCCCAGATGCCGTCGGGGTCCGTGCCGCCACCGTGATTGACAGCCGCCCGCGCCCAGGCCTCCCGCCGGTCGGTGCTGAAGTAGTCACGCATGCGCTGCGCGCGCTTGGTGAGCACCTGGAAGATATGGCCGTCCTGTTCGTTGCGGCCATACAGGCAGGCCCACATCACACCCATGATGGTGTCGATCCAATCGTCCGGCACGTCCGGGTGGAACAGATCCGAGTGGGCGCAGACGAACACCTGGCGCTGCCGCCCCCAACGAATCGGCTGGTCAAGCCATTCATGGTTCAGGCGCACTTCGCCGGTCCATACCGGACCGTTTTTGGTGTCGATGGTCAGCCCTGCGCGGGACGGGTGATTCTTGAGGCGGCCGCCGGCCAGCTTCATTGCATAACACAGCCGACAACCACCGGAGGTTACAGAGCAACCCGTTATCGGATTCCAAGTGGCATCGGTCCATTCAATCTTGCTGTTGTCAGCCATGAGCACTCCCTTCAGTTGTTGGTGGAGCCATCTTTACAGCCACCACCTTCCAGTCGCCGAACTCGCGACCGGCTTGCTTCAATCCATCGATCTCCAGCGCGATCTCGCTGGCGTTTTGTTCCGATGCGGCACAGCAAAGCAGCATGGCCGCCGCGAAAGTCGTCACGCGGTCAAGCTGCTCCGCAGCACTGGTCAGCAAAGCGATCTTCTTCTTCACCAACTTGCCGAGTGCGGCGTCGTCGAGGTCGCTCCAGAGTGCCGCAGCCTTCTCTTCCTCGGTAAGTATCAGTTCAGCCACAGACGCCCTCTGCCAGTTCTCTGGGCGTCAGGCCCAGGCTTTCGTTGAACAAGGTCTTTTCCTCGTCCGACAGGGACACGCCTTCGGCAGCGATCACCAACAGGGCGTCGGCCTGAGACCGACCACCCAGCGGGCGGAACTTCACGCCATAGACAGAGGTGCCATGCACCAGGGCCGGGATGATCTCGTCCCAGTTGCCGTCGCTGTCCCGATACACCCAGCGGATGTCTTCCAGGGCAACGTTGAGCGCCTGGATGTGCAGGTGATACAGGAAGCTCACCAGTTCCTCAGCGGAGTTGGTGATACTGGCCCCATGGTTGCCGTCGGTCATGGCCACGACGACTCGCCCATCACGTCCATGCAGGATCGCCACATGGGCCGTAGCCTTGCCCTGGGCCAGCCCGTGACGGGGAACCGCCCCCGCCCGACTCACCACCAGGGGAAACAGGCCACCAATCGGCGGCCGCGTCATCGTTGCTTGCATACCTTTCCCTTCCTAGACGAACAGTGCGCCGCTCTGGCACAGACTGACGACACGCTTGCACTCAGGCACATCCATCCAGGAGATGTGAGCGAAGCGAACCCCAAGGGCTTTGGCCAGTGCCCTGTAGGCCTGAGACCGGTGCCACGGGGTCTTCCCCCGCCACAGCCGGTCAAAGGCGTCATGGGCTTCCCGGCGGGCCTGCATGGTCGGCCCATCAGCCAGCGTGCCGAGCGGGATGTCGGTACCGGGATGGCATCCCACCCGCGCACCGCAGGACGTGCAGCAATAGGCCAAGGGCCATCCATACTCTCGGCCCTTGTAGAAATCGGCGTTGTTGACCAGCTTCACCTCGCCCTTGCAGAAGCGGCAGGTGTCCGGCACGGATACGGGATCACCCTTCACCCGCGCGACAGCCTCGGGCAGATTCACCGTCCGCCCGAACAACTCGTAGGGTTTGAACCGTCTGCGCTTACCGGCCATGGCTTTCACCGTTCGGGCAAGGTTGCAAGGCTCTGGAAGGGCAAATAATCCGCTGCACCGGCAGCATGGCCAGATCGTCGCGGTAGCTCCGCGACCGGTTGAGACGCGGCAGCACAAGCCACCGCCAAACGCCCAGGAGCGATGTTCCCGTACAGACGATCTGCATGGTGACCATGCCGAAGGTGTGCGTCATCACGCCATAGGTCATCCAGGCCGCGTTAGACACCAGGAACAGGACGAACCCATACCCGGACCAGCGATTGTTGAAGGCCAGGAGGAGCGCCCCGGCCGCGCCCCCGATGGCACCAATCCATTCGAGCATGCCGAGGCTCAGCATGATGCTTCCTCCGGCTTGGCCACCGCCATCCGCTGACGGCAGGCCTTCTGGCCAGGGCACGGCATAGACACCCAGCGATAGATGCCAGCGGCCGTCGCATCCAGCGCCAGCACCAGCCCGAGGGCGACCACCCCGGCGGCCTTGAATGATGCCAGGGTCAGGATTGCAGAGAAGCCCCCCCCATCGACGGTGTTTGCGATCCAGCCGACGGCACCGGCGATCATCAGCATGCCGACGAAGAACTGGGCCAGCGCACGCTGGCTGAGGGTGCTGTTGAGAGCTTCCGGGGGGGTGTCCACCACCCAGCTTCCGGTGTGCCCACAAACGACAATGGGGCGATGCCACGCGGCGTAGCGCCAGGTGGGCACGTCGATGTCACGCTTCAGCAGCAGGAGGAGCAGAGCGAATTGGTAGTGCAGGTAATTGCTGATCATGGTGATACTCCAAAGAGGTTGGTATCAGCCCCCCGGTCTTTTTCCATCCGGCTCGCCGAACCGGATCGAAAAAGAGGCCTCCAGGAGGAGAGGAGGCCGAAAGCCTCAAGGTGAGGCCAGCGGGGGAGAACTGAAACCAAGATTACATAGATGGCATCGGCGATTCTGGGAAAAGATCAGCCTGTGCTTTGGATACGTCGGGGTCCGTAAGGGACGCGCTGCGTGCGTTCCACCTCCCCTGCCCTTGATGTCCGGCAGGGTCATTCACGGGACCGATTTGAAGGCGTCCTTCAGCTCGGGCAGCCGGCCGATCTCGGCCCACTTGCCCTGGAAGCGGCCGCGCTCGATGGTGGGCACCATGAACCGCTCTTCCCGGCGGATCACCAGGCCATCCTCGGACAGCACGTCGCACAGTTCAACATCGCGCTTGGAGCCGCCCCAGTCAGGGGCCAGCACATCCATGCGTGGCTGCACCTTCACCGGCGGCATCCCGTTGTAGCAAAGCGGCCAGCGGGAATGCCAGTTGCCCAGGCTCTCGCAGGTGGCGTACCAGAGGGTCATGTCGTCGCTGACCGAATCGAAGTGTCCATCCAGGACAACATGCTCAACCCGGTGGGTCAGCACGGTGTCGGCGTTGATCGCCCAGCGTGTCACCACGGTATAGGCACTCAGGAACTTCTCGGTCTCGATGAAGAGACCGGCCACAGCCTTCTGGCCGACCTTGCGGCAGCCCACCCAGTAGCACTTGTTCGGGTAGGGCCGGCGAATGGTCAGGTCCTGGTCGCCCTTGAGCACCAGGCCCGTCTCCTCGATGGTCAGATCGACGAGTCGAACGGCGGCATCCAGTCCGCCAGGGACGTACAGCTTGGGTAGAACATGGATCAGCATGTGAATGCTCCTTTGTGATGAACGGGTTCTTTTCAGGAAGCGCTCGGTTGAACGTCCTGAAAAGAACGCCCCCAGTGGAGGCGAAAGGAACTGCGTGGTTTAGTGGCCCCGTGGATAGAACTTCACGGTGGCGGTCTGCAGCTTGATCAGCCTTGCGTTGCAGCCATGGACCGGATCGGTCGCCGGCATGCCAAGCATCTGGATCGAACGGCGTGCGCGCGCATAGACCGCATCCGTGCCAGCCATCTCCCCCTCATAGACCGGGGTCTGTTCGATGATCTCGTCGCCGTAGGTGAAAACAGCGGTTCCGATCATCACAGGCTGCACAGCGTCGGCCTCGCCCCTGGCGATACGCAGCAGCGCATCGGCAAAGCAGGTATGGCCGGGCATGCCGGTCCAGACCTTCCTCACCGCCATGCGCTCGGCGTCCGTCATGGACAGCTCCCCGAAGGGAAGCCGGCTGTCCCAGATTTCCTGGGCACGTTGCGGGCTCACGACTCCACCTCTGTCTCTTCGTCTTCAGGGACAGCGATGAAGCTGTGATTGCAGCGGCAAACATGGACCTGCCAGCCATCGCGGGGCAGCTCACCGAACTCGGTGCGCGAACCGCAGAGCGGGCAATGGACCATCTCTTCACCGTAGCCATACAGCACGAACTCGCCGTGGGCATCGGCCGGGACAGCAACATGAACCTTGCTGCCCGGGTGAGCCTCGGCACAGATCTCCATCGCCTCCTCGTGGTCCTCCGCTTCACAGCGGTGCGGTACCGAGCAGTCGCCATGAAGGACAAACCAGACCTTCGGCACGTCCGAGGCGGCAACCTCGTCGAGGATCGTCTTGGTCTCGTCGGTGAGCACTGCGAGGTTCGGCCAGTCGAGCGTGACTTCCACGCCTTCATGACCGTATTCGCAGTTGCCCGTCCCTTGGAAACCATCACCGTCATCCACGCGCAGGGCGGAGACATCGGCGTGCAGGCTCTTCAGCATCAGGATCGCGCGACAAGCGAGCGACCACTGGGCTTCAACCTGCTGGCGGCGGCGAAAAATTTCACGTTCGGTGGCCTTGTCCGCACCTTCCGGAACGACAAGACTCGCCAGCGCGGCTTCATGCAGATACTTCAACATCATGGACACCTCCAAACAAAGGGGCATCCACCCCGGTCGGGAGAGATGCCCCGACACGGGAAAAGTCCCTACCGGACGGCAGGAACCAAGAGCAGGTCATAACGCAGACCCGTTCGCGTCTTCGGTCACCCGAAAAAACCTTGTGGACACACCAAGATGGCGGAGAAATATTTGCATTGCATCGACCTGAACTGTCTATCATTTCGCTTGGTTGCGCGTTATTTGCGCTCTATCCCTCCATCCAGACGATCTGTAGGCCCACCGTGAAACTGAAGTCCGAAAAGCACTCCGCCCTGTTGAAAAAGGCACTGGTCACCACACTGGTCGTAGTGGTACCGGGAGGAATGCTGCTGGGCCTGGCTTACCTCCTCGCCAAAAAGAAGCCCAAGGCGGCGGCCGAGACAGAGGTCGAACCGCCCAAGGGCGAATAGCGCATCAGCTTTTCGGCAAGGCCTCCTGGAAGCCCGGCTGAAAAGCCCCCTTCACATGGAAAGGGGTCAAAGGACTGGATCAGCCCGAACACATGTTCACTGCTCTGGACAGGCCAAAGCATTGAACAAACTGGCGCCACAACTTTTGCCACGCCCAGTCACGGGGATGAACATAGCTGCCGCTCGTCGCCCACCATTTCATGGGCTGTGACAGAACGATCTGATCGTGGCTGCAGGAGCGACACTCGAACTGCACTTTCCCGCCGACGATATTCACCGTCCATTGGGACTTGCAGACCGGGCATGCCTCCTTAAAGGACTCCGGCATGTGCTTCGCCAGGGCCATCTCCTCAAGTCGGCTACCCATGTGTCACCTCCAGCGCAGCGGTATTCAGCGAGACGTCCATCTGAACACCGGCCGCAACCGGAACCTGCTTTGCCTGGTGATCGCGGGAAGCTTGGATTGCCGCGCCCGCATCCGGGAAGTAGCCCAGATAGGTACGGTCATCGTTCTCGTTTCCGCCCGGGGGCAGAACGTAGAAGCCATCCACTTCGATCCCACGTTTCGAGATCACGTAGCCAGGGAGATCCGGCACGGTGAGTCGATCCGTAGTGTCCTTCACCAGCTTGAACTTGGCGTTCGTGTTGGTGAGGACGGTTACCCAGTCCTGGGTTACTGCAGTTGCATTGGATCCTGCGTACGCCTGGCCGCCCCAACAGCGGTCGTCCAGGATCAAGCCAGAAGCGGCCTTGACCAGCACCTTGTCCGTGCCGGACAGGATGGTCACCTCCTCCGTCAGCGATGTCTGCCGATGCCAGGATTGCTGGCGCGGCATTTTCTCTGACATGGCCACGATCTCCGGGAGCTCGTTCCAGTAGATGATCGAGTTGAGCGCTTCGTCGATGGCGCGGGCAATGAGCCAGCATTCATCAACCTTGCCGAAGGTCTTCATCCAGGTCAGTGACTTGAACTCGCCTCCACGCAAACTCAGCGCGACTTCGATGATCCTCCCTTCGCAATTCCCCGGCCGCACGTAGCAAGCGACGTGGTGGACACATTCATCGGCAGAACCGGCCTCCGGAAGACGATCATCTCGCTTCAGGTAATGCTGGCCCTTCCCATACTGGTTGTCGGACCAATACTCGATCCCGTTATCGGGGAACAGGACATTGATGAACTTCTCCAGCCAGGCGATGGTTGCACCAACCGTACCGTCGCCAACCACGTTGGCTTTGCAGGTTGCATTGAAAAATGACTTCATGGACAGCTCCTCAAATGCGACGGAGCCTGTCCCCTGTGGGGATAAGCCCCGCCAGGGTCGAAATCCTGCCGAACAGCGCAGGAGTAGCAGGTCATAACGCAGACCAGTAGGCGTTTCCGATCACTCGGGAAAACTCGGCTTTTCGTCGCCCCCTTGTCTCTAAGGAACGCTGAAAAACCCTCTCCGCAGGGGAAAGGGAAAAGCGTTCATTCGTCTCGGCCAAAGGCAAAGCGACGACGCTGGTCAAACCAACCGTGGCCATGGTCACGGACAAACAGTTGGATGTGATTAAAGGTTGGGAAGCGCGTCTTGGCACATTGCTTGACGGCACCCTTGACCACTAGAAGGGAAATGCGAACTACTGATGGGCGCTGCATGATGACTCCTTGATAACTAGGTACGCGAACCGTTGTGATGGACCGCTTTAGGATGCAAGCGGAACAGCGGCACGACATTGAGCAACCAGGTCGCTATGGGGTGTGCCGTAGCGCGCGTGAAGCGAAAAATATTGATTCCCGATTCGCACACACGTTGAGGCAATTCGTCCAGAGAGCGCTTCGGGTGATTTGAAGGACTCCGAATCCACTTCCTGATGCCACTCGCGCGGCGGAAGGCACTCCATTGCTTCAATGAACTGCTCGCGTGTAATCACACAAGGAGCCCCAGAGGCTTCAAGGCGAACACGCTCCAGCTCTTCAGTTGCTTCATCCACCGACATCACTTCAATGTCTGGGTAGCGGACCTTCATCTGCTCCAACGTTTGACCGTTGATCCAGGAAGTCCCGTCCGGGCGGCAGACATCAATCATGGTCATCCGAGAACGGGATACGAAGCATTGCGTTGCATCGAACATGTTCATTTTTCTACTCCTTGAATTCCCTCAGGGCCGTCCCAAAGGGACAGTAGGTATCCCGTTGGGTGGTTTGCTGATGGTTCCAGTGATTACTCACTGAAGTAGCAGGTCATAACGCAGACCAGTAGGCGTTTCCGATCACTCGGGAAAACTCAGCTTTTCGTCAGGGCCTTGGGAAGCCCTGCTGAAAAGTCCCCTCCAAAGGAAGGGAAAAGCATGATCACCGACGACCGATGTTCTCGATCGCACGGATCTCACTGGCGATATCGTCCAGCAGCTGGCGGCCGCGGGACATCAATTCGCTCTCGGGAGGAAGCACTTCACCTTCCAGCACCTTCCCCGGTTGAACCGGGTGGAGTAGCCGGGCAGCGTAGCTCGAACCAATACGCATCTCCGCATCAACCAGGTAGGCGTCGACTTTCAGGGCGACGAGTTCCGGGTCCATGTCGGACGGGATGTAGATGTCCATGGCTGCCAGAACGTTGTTGCCTTCGCTCCAGTACCAGCCATTCACCCACCACTTCTCTTCCGATCCTTCATCGATACGAATTTGCGCTTCCTTCGGACCCACTGCGGTCGCGAAGAACTTGTTCATCACTTTCGGCGCAGTGCCGAGTACCGTCCAGCCAGCATCAATCATCTTGCCGACAATGATGGCCAGGACCTGCTGTTTCAACTGTTCTTTCATTTCTTCACATCCCAAAAGAAACGCCCCCAAGCCTTTCGGCGAGGGGGCATAAGCTTTAACGCAGCATGCTGATGTTCACGTAGCAGCACTCACCGTTCGGTTTGTCCGGGTCGAAGCCAAAGAAGGCCTTGAGTCCGAAATCACCGACCAGCATCGTGTCGCCAACGGTCACACCGCGCGTGGTCTCGAACCAGGCAAGAACCCGATCCAGGCCGACCTTGTGGACCAGAGGCAGAGCCTCGGGCGCCAGGTTGAATCGACCCGACAGGCAATGCCGGTCGAGCGCGGACTGGGGAACTGGCCACCAATCATCGGCAACCGGATGAACGACCGCCCCGCAAGCGGGACACTCTCCAACCGGTCTCGGCTCGCCCGGGGCGACCCGTTGCTCTAGATCACGGACGGGCCTGAGCTCGTCCAGCTTCCGATACCCGGCATCGCAGTTGTCACACCGGTAATGCACGATGTACTCAGCGATGTCGTCCAGTACGGACGGCGCCTTTTCCCGGAGCAGTGCCTTGTGGGCGTCGCTCATGTCCGGGGCTGGATCACCAGCTTCCAGGTTCTGGAAGTCAATGACCACCACATCCACCTCGGGGCTGGCAACGTGTTCGACGATGCCACCCTTGGTCAGCCACACGACGACGGCGTTCATGCCTGGCCTCCCCAGGGGAGGAACAGACCGATGATGCCGCAGACGAGGGTGACCTTGAACACCAGGGCGTCCAGCTTGTCCCGGTTGTTCCAGATGGAGTTCTGCGTAAAGATGTTGCGATTGAAACGCGAATAAACGACTGCTTGCATGGTTGCACCTCACTTAAAAGCGGGGCGCAATCAACCCCTGTCGGGGTTGTTGGCCCCAACAGGGAAAGACCGCAGACCGCCGAAGCGGTACCGCGATAGAAACCTGCAACAGACTTCGCTGCAGGGAGTCCCGGTCGAACAGCACCGGAAGGAGTCGGGATAAATCAGGGCGTATCCCGCGACACCACAGAACATCGATTGCGCCAGGGCGCTTGCCTTGATCGCCTGACCAAGGGAAGAGTCCTGACTGGACTCTTACGCCGCCTTGGGCAAGGCATCCTCTTCGAGCACCTTCACCTTCATGGCTTCGCGCTCATTGGCCCAGATCAACTGGAAGTGTTCCCGGATCCTCGCCACCCGGGCGGCACCCTGCGCGCCGTTCTTGCCATACAGCTCGCAGGTGTCCTCGAACTCCGCGACCGCGGCGTCTTTGCCATCCCGAAGCCGCGTCCTGATGTACCGCTTCACCAGAGACGCGGACTCGCAGTAGGCCATCCACTCGAAGCTGCTCCGATCGACCGATGCTTTCCAGGCATCGTCAAACGGGTACGGCTGCTGGCTGGTGACCATGAGCGCCCTCCCCGAAAAGACCGAAATCGAGCGACGCGGAGTACGACCCTATCGCCAAGGTCTGCCCTCTGCGATAGAAGGTATCGAAGGTGGAACGCGGCACCCCCATGAGGAAACGCTGGTGGAAGGGGTTGGGCGTTTCCGGCCGGTCTTCAAGGAAGTCATCCTTACCGAGCTCGTAGGCGACGTCCATGGAAAAATTGGCGATCGCTTCCAGATCCCTCCTGGTCAATTCATAAATCGATTTCCCCGACCAGGAGGGAGGATGTCCAGAGTCAGGGATATAGACGGGCGCATTATCCGGTCCGCCGTTCAGAACGATGGTAGCCATGATGCTTGTCTCCTATGGATGGACTCAGGCAGCAGCGAGCGAAAGACGCTCTGCTTGCCGACGACGGGAACGCAGTTCGTTCAAGGCAGCCTGGCGACCGACCTCGTAGAACGACTTGAAATGCAGCCAGGGCATCCCATGAAGATAGCGACGATGGAACGGGTTGATCCGTACCGGACGGCATTCCATGGTGTCCTCATAGCCCAGGCGGCGACCTTCCTTCATGCAGTAGGCGAGCATGTCGTCCAGTTCGTCCTTGGAAAGCTGTTGCAGGCGCTTCCCGGCCCATGTCGGTCCAGGGGGGACGCCGTTGGCGCATACCGGGGCGGTTTGTTCAGTTCCAGCGACAAGTACGATTTCCATTTCAGTCTTCCTTTTCATCTTTGCTCGGCTTGTCCGTCACGGACAGCGAAAGCGGGTTGAATTTGTAGGTCATGCTTACCGGGGCCTGGCGCAGCGCGTGTCCGTAGCTGCCGTAGTACCCGGTGGTGACATCGATACGGCCATGGCCGAGCGCACGGGACACGGTGATACTGGCGATCCGGTGTGTCTCGCGATCGATCTGGCCAATGGCACCGCCCTTGATCGGGCTGGGCAGGCCGCCGGTCTCATCCTCGTAGCCGCGCTGGGCATAGCCGTGACGCAGACCGTGGGGAGTGACGCCGACTGACTTGCCGGAGATGCCGAGACGGTTCCGGACGTAGTGGTAGAACCGGCCCTGAGCCTGCGTGAAGGTGCAGTCCGGCCAGCGCAGCCGCTTGGTGTTGCCAGCTTCAGCAACCTGGCGCGCCCAGGCGATCACTTCGCGCTGCTGATCCGACTTGATCGGCACTCGACGGACACGACCACCTTTGGTGCCCTCATGGATCTCCAGCATCTTTCCGCCGTCGACCACGGCATTGGCCGGGCGCAGTTCGATGCTCTCCTTCACCCGGAGACCAAAGAAGTGCTGCATGGCCAACATGACGGACAGGCGCTCATCAATCTGATTCGCGAGCTGGATGATCTCCAGCGGATTGACGTCTTTCGCGTCCCAGGCCTTCGAGACCTTGGCAACCGTGTTCCGGCGGACAACCTCGGCAGGCAGGTAGGCGGTGATGTCCTTCACGACGTTGCGCTTCCCCAACCAGTCGCAGAGGACTTTGATCATCGACAACCGGGTGTGCAGGGTGCCGGCGACGATGCCCTTCTCATGCCAGTAGGCCATGAGGGCTTCGACGTGCTTTGCGGACAGGGACTCCAGTTTGCGAATCCGGTATCCCAGTTCCCACAGCTCCGCCACCATCATCAGCATGAACTGACGACGTTCGGTGCGCATCTTGGCGGAGCAGACGCCACCACCCTTGGCGCGCAGCCGCAGGTACGGGTCAATGGTGCGATGTACGCCGTCGATTACGGATTTCGGCAACACCTGGTCTGCAAGGGACTTAGCCATATGCCACCTCCAGATTGCGGACGACCGGAAGGGGCACGCGCTCGAGCCAGGCTTGGAATTCCGGATGGTCTCGGCGGACTGCCTCAGCGGGCAGTTCGGTCAGCACACAGCCTTCCAGAGAGACAGCCTCCAGAGACTCTTGCTTGACGGGGGGAAGCTCGATGCACTCGAGTGAGCCCGCTTCGACATCGATGCCGTAGCGGAGCAGATCGTTATGGACATCTTGCGGCAGGAAGCCGCGATTGGTCGAATCGTTGGTCATGGTCGTTCTCCAGGTGTTGATAGGAAAACCGACTCGGTCTTGTCGGAGCGCGGATGTGCGCAGTCCTCACGCGGAGCCGCGCGTGAAGAGAAATTCGGGTACAGCAGGAATGGCGAGAGAGTTTAGAAAGGTGAATCAGAGTGGCGACGACAGGTTGCATTTCTGGAACCCAGCGTCAGCGGCGGCGCATCACAGCGCGGCACGCCCAAGTCCGGTAGCCCAATCCGCTCGCAGCGGTTGGACCCATTGGTGTCGAATCACATTCGACGGGAGCACCCCAGAGGAATACCCCCAGGCGGATTTTTGCCCGCACCGGTCCTGTCCTGTCTGCGACCACGTGTCCGTAATGGACTCGCTTCGCAGGCCGATCGTTATGCCCAACCAGGCAAGGTGGTCGTCTAAATACTCAGACGACTCGATCGCTTTTCCGTAGAAATTGCTCCGGCCCGTAAGGGACTTTTGCCTCCTGCCACCAGAGGCCTCGGGTGCGCTGTCCAGATGAAGTTACCGGCATCTACCGGATGTCCACGCCGGGGGTCCATCAAGGACGCTCGCGCTGCAATTTCAGTGTTCGAGTGTCGGCCAGTGGGTGAAGTGCATACGAGACAGGGACCGCCCTGCTCCTGCGACGACATGCCAAAAGGCCCGAGAAAGGTGCCATCCACTACGGATGACGATGATGTGAGTTGCCCAACAACTCGTTACTGCCCGTCCATACGGGTCGGATGTCTCAATAGGACACCTGTGACCGTAGCCAGTCCATCAGCTACGGGGTTCCGGCGCGGCTCGCACCGAAATAGCAACGGCTTTGTTGGTTTTGCCTGCACCCAACTCCAGGAGGCCGTCGTGATCCTGGGTGGTCCATCACGGACACACAATGGGGCGAATTTTGATCACTTTTCCCTGTCCGTGTCAACTCCGCTATTCATTCATTATTCAATCCGGTGATTATCATGTTTGAATGTGACCCCGCAAACTTAGTCCAGAAGCGGAAAGTGATCCCCGTCAGGTTCAAGTCGAATTTTGAGCGGACCTCGAATTGCACCATCCCTTCGGGTGGATTTTCGGCTTAATTTCCCCCTTCTCGGCCTCCATTGCCGCATGCATTTCCGCGGCACCGGCGGGTTTCTCTGGTTGGGAATCACAGCCTGTAGCGATCCGGTTGCCGCCTTTCGTCACCACTGTGTCACCGCTACGTCTCCGCATTGGAGACCCACTGTCGCCAGATAGCAAACCCCCTACTGCCGCGACGCCATGTAGCCGTCTTGGTGCCGCTTCGGTGCCACGGCGTCACCACTACGTCACCACCCATGCCAATCGCGCAAAAAAGTTGCGGCCACGGGTCCATTTCTACGCCTACCCCCCTCGAATCGTCGGTATTTCCGACTTCCTCCCGCCCGACTGGATGCCGACAATCGCCTATCCCATATAGAAAGGCCCCTCATGTCGCTCCTCAATTCGCTCATTGCCCGTGCCATCGACGTTGGCTACGGCCACATCAAGTTCTCCGACGGCCGCGACCCGACGAACAACAACACCATCCGCACCGACTCCATTCCATCCCAGTCCCCTACCGCCAAGCCCAGCGTTAACCTCGGCACCGGTGTCATGAAGCAGCGGGACACATTCCTGGTACCCGTTGGCGATCGCCTGTTCGAGGTTGGTCGTGACGTCCATCTGGCTCTCCACGGAAAGCAGGAGACGGAGGTAATGGACGAAAACTTCTGCCTCGGCGATGCCTACGCTGCCCGCCTCTTTGGTGCGATCAATTACATGGTTCCGAACCTGCCGGCCGATGTCATTGATGTCTTGGTATTGGGGTTGCCTCTCAACACCTATCGGAAGCACCACGCTGCGCTGGCCAAGCGCTTCGTAGGGGAACACGTCATTGATGAGCGCGGGGGCAAGGTCCAGATCAAAACCTGCCACGTTTATCCCCAACCGCTTGGTAGCTACATGTCCTACCTGGCGGCAAATCCCTCCTCCGAAAAAGCTCCATTGGCTCTATCAATCGACCCCGGCTACAACACGGTCGATTGGTTCGTCTGCCAGGGAATGTCCGCCAACGATTCATTGAGCGATGCCGTGCCGCGTGGGATGGGCGCCGTCCTTCGCGCCATCGCCGACGACATCATCAAGACGCACGGATTTGACGCAACCCCGGTGGAGCTCATTCGAGCCATTGATCGATCCCTCACCACGAAAACGCCGTTCGAGCTTTATGGACAGCACTTCGATCTCGAGAAGCACCTTTCGGCTGGCGACGACGTGGTTCATGAAGCCGCTCAGGCAATCAAGAATTCTGTCGGTTCTGGCTCGGATATCCGCGTCATCATCCTCACGGGCGGCGGGGCTTCGTTCTATGCGAAGGCGGTCGCAGACAAGTTCCCCCGCCATAAAGTCGTGACGCTGGAGGAACCGGCACTGGCCAACGTGCGCGGCTTCCATCTGATCGGCGAGAAGTTGGCCAAGTCGCTCGGGCATGCGATGAAGATGAACACCGCAGCGACAGCATGAGCGACAACGACGATTCTTCCTTCCGTGTCCAGGCACGCTTCAATCGGGTCGAATATGCCGACTTGGAAGAAGACCTGAACCGCTTTCCCCCGGGCGCTGACCGCTCCGGGCGGATACGCCTTCTGATGCGTCTCGGACTGGAAGTTTCCAAAGGGCGGATGCCTTCATTCCCGGCGGACGAGCACGCCCACCAATCCGCTCAGGTCGTCGATATCCACCGTGGCCCGCGCAAGAAATCGGAGGCTCCGGCACCGGTGGCGGCCTTGCCTGAGCCAGCCCCGCAGCCAGATCCCGTTGATGTTCTGGACTCCCTGGGACTCGACCCAACCTCATTCCGATTTGGCATTCCATCATGAAGCTATCAATTGTCGTCCCCTGCTACAACGAGGAAGCTGCCCTCCCGGTCTTCCTTTCCGCCGTTACACCGATTGTCCAAAGTACCGGCCTCGACTACGAGATTGTCTTTGTTGACGACGGTTCTCGCGACGCCACCGTGGCTACCATCGTCGGCCTCTCCTGCCTGTACCCCCAGGTGCGATTGGTCGAGCTTTCCCGCAATTTTGGGAAGGAAGCCGCAATGACCGCGGGGTTCACCTATGCGACGGGAGACGCCATCATCCCAATGGACTGCGATCTCCAGGATCCACCCGAGTTGATCCCTGACATGATCGAGAAGTGGAAGGCTGGCTTCAAAGTCGTCCATGCAGTCCGCCGGTCCCGCCATACCGACACCTGGCTGAAGCGCACCACGGCTGGCGCCTTCTATCGGATGATGGAGGACATCACTGATGTGGCGATCCCATCCAACTGTGGGGACTACCGTCTCATGGACCGCGCAGTGGTCAATGCCATCCTGTCCTTTCCGGAGCGGAACCGCTTCATGAAAGGGATCATGGCTGCTGCCGGCTTCAAGGCGGCCCAGATCGAATATGACCGGCCGGAACGTGCCGCCGGCGAAACAAAGTTCAACTTCTGGAAGCTGTGGAACTTCGCCCTCGACGGCATCACCGGCTTCTCCACGGTCCCCCTCCGGGTGTGGACCTATATCGGCGCCATCGTTGCCCTGTTCTCCTTCGCCTACGCCGGCTGGATCATCACTAAGACCATGGTCTGGGGCGTGGTGACACCGGGTTTCGCGACCTTGACCAGCGTCATCCTTTTCCTCGGCGGCATACAGCTGATCGGTATCGGCGTGCTCGGCGAGTACATCGGCCGCATCGTGGCTGAGACCAAGCGCCGCCCTCTTTTCCTGGTCGGTGCCCTCCATGGATTCGAGGACCGCAACGTCGGCCCAACCGTTGTCCCGCTTGAAACTGCATCCGCTGCCCGAGGAACACTTTGATGTCCACTGCTGAATTACGCCAAGAACATATTGCCTTCCAGGCAAACCTCTACGAATCCAACAACCCGACCCGGCGCTGGCTCCACAACGTCCGCCGCGATTGGGTCATGCGCGCGCTCGAGCAGGTAGCGCCGTCGCAGCCCCATTTCATCGAAATCGGCATCGGCTGTGGCATCTATACCCAGCTGATGGCTGCCCGCGGTCAGGTGTTCGCCATCGACATCAACTCGGCCTTCGTGGAAGCCGCCAACCAAATCCCGCATGTGATTGCCCGGGTTTCCGATATCACCACTGACCAATTTGAGCCGGTGCACGACGTCGCCCTGTGCTCCGAAGTGCTCGAGCACGTTCCCGACTCGGCGTCGGCCCTCAAGAACATTTTTTCCAGCCTCAAGCCGGGCGGCTATCTGATCCTGACTACCCCGAACTCTTATTCGACGGTCGAACTGACCGCCCGATTGCTCTCATTCGGGCCGGTCGTGAATCTGGCCAGAATGATCTACGGCGAGTCCGTGGACGACCTGGGCCACATAAACCGAATGACCCGTGCACAACTACGAACCCAGATTGACGCTGCCGGCTTCGAGGTTGTGCGCCAGGACAACGTAGCGTTCTACCTTCCGGCGATCGCAGAGTTCTGCGGCGAGCCCGGGACCCGGATCTGCCAATGGTTCGCACGGCAGCTGGCTGGCACCAGGTTCGCCTCCCTGCTCTGGACGCAGTGCTGGGTTCTGCGCCGGCCGCAATCATGATCGATCGGACATTGGTCCGGTTCCTGGCCGTCGGCGTCGGGAATACCGTCCTAGGTTTGGCGGTCATCTTCGGCGCCCGACAGTTCCTCTCCGATGTCGTGGCCAACCTGGTTGGCTACCTCGTAGTTGTGCCAATCTCATTTCTGACACACCGCGACTTTTCCTTCCGCGACCAGGGCGACAGACTCAAAGCTTTTGCTCGCTACGTTCCGACCATCCTGGCGGGCTACTGCGCCAACTACGCTGTACTAACTGCGGCCTTGCACGCCGGCTTCAATCCTTACCTCGCGCAAACGGCAGCTATTGCTTGCCACGTCGTTGTCACCTACCTCTTGTCCAGGATCTTCGTGTTCCTGTCCCCCGAAGAAAGCTAAGAATGACTCCTCCGACCCCCGAACAGATCCTGGCCGACCCTGCTGCCTCCTTCTGGCTGAAGGAGGCCTTGCATAAGGCACTGACGCGCGATCCAGTAGACGCACTCAATGACGCAGAAACCCTTACAGCAGTGCTGCAGGGCAGGCTCAACAATCTCATGCCCAAGGGTTGATGGCATGACGGTCTCGATCCCCTTTATTGTCCTCGCGTGCCTGTTTGCTTATCGGGCCCCGTCTCTCGCTGGATCGGGCATCACGGACCCTGATTATTACTGGCACGTCAGCTATGGAGAATGGATTCTTGGCCACGGACGCCTTCCGACGGAAGACTTCTGGTCCTGGACCTTTGATGGCCATGCGTATCGCCTGACACAATGGCTCGGCGAGGTGTGCATGGGATTCGCCAACCAGGTGGCCGGCCATTTGGGAACGTCCGTGCTTGCTGCACTGCTCGTCAGCCTGACGATGGCTGCATCGTATCGGGCGGCTCGATACTTCCTGGACAATCGCCTCGCCGCCTTGGCGGTCGCGATTGGCTGCAATTCAGTTCTGATTTCGCTGGCTTGCCGTCCGCATCAATTTACCCACCTGGGCCTTGCGGTCCTGACCTGGGTTCTTGCTGCCTACCAAACCGGAAATCGCCGAGCCCTGTATTGGCTCCCTCCCCTCTTTGCTCTCTGGGTGAATCTGCACGGCGGCTATGCCTTCGGCCTGATGTACCTGGGCATGATTGCCACCTTAGTCGCCGTCGAGGCGTACATGCAGCGCGACATGGCCACACTTCGAGCCTCTGCCGTGCCACTTTTCATCGCCGCCGGCGTCAGCCTTCTGGCCACCCTTCTAAATCCTTACGGCTGGGGCGCGTGGCACTACGCTATTCAGATCGCGGCCTTGAAGTCCTCCTCCGCGGGCATCGTCGATGAATGGGCGGCCACGAGTATCAAGACCGATGCTGGCCTCAGTTTCTTCCTGGTCGCTTCCGCTGTGGCGGCAGCGATGTCGTTGACCAAACAGCGTCCCTCGGTCAGTCAGGTTCTGACCGCACTCGCCCTAGGAGCTATTGGCTGGTCTGCGGTCCGACTGTCGCTTATGGCGACTGTCCTGACGGTGCCCCTGCTAGCCTCAGCCATTCGTGGCACAGCTTTCTACGACCTCGCTTTCTCTGGCGAAGCCAGACGCTACGACCGCCCTGCCCATATCGCCATCGCCACCGGAGCTATCGCCCTGGTGTTGGTGGCCTCTGTTGGGATGTCGACGATCGACAAGACGACCGAGCGTTACATGGCATCCAAGTTGCCGGTCGAAGAAGTCGCCTTTATGAAGCAGCATTCCATCGACGGAAAAATCCTTAACACCCCTGAATCCGGCGGTTATTTGATCCGCCAGCTCGGTGCCAAGGTTTCGATCGACACCCGCCTCGATCTCTATGGTGACCGAGCACTCTTCGAGTTGTTGTTCGCCATGCGCGGGGACGCAGGATGGAAAGAGTACGTTTCCCACCTAGATCCAGACGTTGTGTTGCTCAACAACCCCTCGCCACTCCGGTACCACCTGGCGGATAGCGGGCTGTATCGAGCCATCTTTGAAGGACCGGCATATACCGTTCTTGTACGCCGAAGCTACCGCCTCGATCTCCCGACCGTTTCAATGACACCCGCCAACCAGGCGGTTCTTGAGCTGCTTTAGGAATTGGATTGATTATGTCTTTTCGCTTTCCCGCTACTGTAATTGCGTTCCTCAGCATCATTTGGCTGAAGGCAATCTACCCCCCAGCATCCGGACTAATGGATACCGATTTCTTTTGGCATCTGACCTACGGTCGCTGGATGGTCGAACATGGCGCAATTCCGACCGTCGATTTTTTTAGCTGGACGTTCTCTGGCAAGCCCTACCAAATTACTCAATGGCTCGGAGAGGCTTCCATCGGCATCGCCTATTCATTAAATGGATTTGCTGGGACCAAACTTCTGTCGGTTGCACTTACCGCAATTACCATTGGCTTCGCATGGAGAGCAGCAGCACGATACGTTCACACGTCTGTCGCCCTCTGTATTGCTCTTGCGTGCAATTGGCTTCAAATCATCACGCCGATGCGGCCACAGTTATTCTCATTTGCGATGTTGGCCATATCGACTTACTTGGTCGTGAGTTGGATGGAGACTCGGCGCCTCAAATTCTTAGCCCTCTACCCACTTGCAATAGCCGCTTGGGTAAACATGCATGGCGGATTCGTTGTTGGACTAATCCTCATTTTCTTGCTTGCGGCTGGCTACTCTATTGAAGCTGTAGCCGGGAAGAAACTCGGCGATAAAGAAACTCAGCGAGAACTACTCCTTCTTTGGGCAACTGGATTGATCTCCGTTGTTGCCACTTTTCTGAATCCATATGGTTACAAAGCTCTCGCCACCGTGATCATGATTGGAGGGCTTCAGAGCTCATCCGTGATCATCGAATGGCAGCCCGTAAATCTGCTAACTGGATTAGGTTGGGCCTATCTTAGCGCCCTGATTCCATTCGTTGGGATAATCGCTCTAACTGGCGTCAGGCCTCGAATCTCGCATGCGCTGATGGCGACGTTCTTTCTGATATTTGGCGTAATGGCTAATCGTCAAGTTGCTCTATGCGGCGCTGTCATGGCTCCGTTAATAGCGGCTGTACTAGCGAAAACTCCTCAATATAAAACGATGCTTCCGACATTTAGCAACCCGAGCCACCCGATAGCTTATGTTCTTATTGCCGTCGCTTTAGTGTGCTCGTACCCCACTATTGCAGCCATCGGCGACACCAATATTGAAAAAAACATTAACCGCCAGCACCCTGTAGCCGCAGCCGATTTCCTAGAAACCCACAAGCTGACTGATCGGGTTTTGTCCGACACGCTGGAATCAAGCTATTTGATTCATCGAGGGATTCCCGTTTTCATTGACGGGCGCCTGGATCTCTATCAAGACCAATTTTTCTTCGAGTGGTATTTGGCTTCCAAAGCCACAAATGGCTGGGATTTGCTGATAAACCGCTACAAACCGAATTCAATGCTGCTTCGAGTGGACGTTGCTCTTCGACAAGTAGCATTGGCATCCGGTGATTGGAAGCAAGTATATGAGGACGAACGCTATTCGATTCTTGTTCCATCACGATCACCTCTTCCGGAAGAACCTCCGCACCGCCTGAAGTACCTCGATGGCAGCGGTCATTTGATTCGTTACTTCATCCCTTGACCGCTAAAACGGATAACGCAATGCCATCCAACATTATCAAAAAGGTGCGTGTGCCGAAAATTCGCCCTCCCGAGGCGTCCCCGAAAGAGCGAGACGCCTGGGCTAACTTTTTGACCATGGCTCAGGAGTTGCAAGGCAGCTCCCAGGAGATGTCACCTATTGTCCGTTCCGAACTGGATCGCCTTGTCAAAAAGGGCAATCCTTTGGCGATCAGCTTACAACGGCGAATTGATGCCGCAGCTTTCAAGCCGCGTGCAGCTGACGTCGAACCACTACCCCCTCCGGCTCCTCGGCGCATAAGTCGGCTTCAATGGGGCCGCCCAAAGCCGTCGAATGATCGAAAATGACCAGGCTCGCGCTATTCCTCGCCGGCGCGCTTGCTTTAAGCCTCAAGGCTTATGCGGGCCCGGCGGATTGCCTGATTCTGGGTGACAGCATCGCTGTTGGGACAGCCCAGCATTTGATCCTCGAGGATGGATCACGCTGCCTGACGTCAGCAAAGGTAGGGCGCCCGACGCTTGAGGTATTGAGGGTGTCGCCGGTAGCCATTGCCGCCCGCAATGTGGTCATAAGTACGGGAAGCAATGACGGCAAAGCCTCAAGCGCGCCGTTTGCCCTCCTGCGCTCCCGTATCTACGGATCCGTAACCTGGCTGCTGCCGGCCAAGCAACTCGAAGCCAGGACGATCATCCGAAAGATTGCCGCAGACAATGGGGATGGCGTCATCGATCTAACCCTTCTCCCGTTGGCTGATGGCATTCATCCGACCACATCCGGCTATCGGCAGATTGCTCGGATGCTGAAAGGCGAAATGAGGCATCGACAGTTGACGGCTTCTGTTGTGCCCATTCGCGTTGGCTACGCCTTCTCTGCAGGGAATTGATGATCAGAGCCCTAAAAATTGCGACTTTCCTTGTGCTCTCGCTGGCATTTTCAATCCCCAGCCAGGCCGGATCGGTTCAAGCCCACCTCCAGGCGTCTCCTCCCGAAGTTTTAATCTTCACTCTGCCTGGATGCTCATATTGCCGCCAAGCCAAGGACCTGATGGTCAAGAAACACATACCCTTTCGCGAGGTCGATCTAACCTCCTCTAAGGACTTCCCCGTCAAGTACCGTTTCCCAATGACCGGCCGGCAGGCCGGTTTTTCTTTCCTGCGCTCCCTTCCTGACATCTGCACACACGCGACGGATCGGACAGACAGACTGCCTCTCTCTAATCGGCCTTGATCGGGTCTCGCCCGGGGCCATGCGACTAACCGCACCAGCAGGCCTCAATCGTTCGTCGGCGGAATCAGGGAAACAGGGATCAGCCGTTTCCCTCTTTGATCCGCCATCAGGTTAGCCAGGCTCTCTGCTGGTCGGTCTGACCTGTTCGTCTATCGCTGATGTGCAGTTGCCATTGCTCGATGGCGCTCAGGCCCGTTGCCAGGCCTGTGGGTTGTAAGCCTCGCCTTTCGCCAGCACCGCCCACAGTTGCCGTGCGTGCTTGTTGGCGATGGCGACCAAGGTCTTGTGATAGCCGATCCGTCCGTTGAGCACGACGATCCACTGCTGCAGACGAGTCAGCTTTTCAGGGGATTCACGCCGCTGTTTACGGAGCGTCGCCGCCAGCACGCTGCGCGCGCCTTGCACGAGCAAGGTCCGCAGATAGTCGTCGCCTCGCCGGGTGATGCGTCCAAGCTTCGTCTTGCCCCCGCTGCCCGACTGGCTGGGCGTGAGGCCGAGCCACGCGGCGAACTGGCGGCCATTCCGGAACATTGATGCGTCACCCACGCTGGCGGTCACCGCATCGGCGGTGATGAGCCCGACGCCGGGCAGATCCCGCGCCCGTTTCGCCAGCGGATCGTTCGCCTGCTGGGCGGTGATCTGCCGGTCGCACTCGCCGATCCGGGCGTCCAGCGCATCGAGTTGGTCGCGTACGCTCTGGATCAATCCACGCAGGGCTGGCGACAAGGCGGTGTCGAATTCCCGCTCGGCCAGCAGCGCACGCAAATGCTTTGGACCGGGATCGACAATTACCCCGAATTCGGCGAGCAGCCCGCGGACACGGTTAAGGAGCGCGGTGCGTTCTTCCACCCACCCGACCCGCAGGCTGTGCCAGGCCAGGCGCTGCTGCTGGGCTTCGGTCTTGACCGGGATGAAGCGCATGCCGGGCGAAAGCAAGGCGACAAGGATTGCCTCGGCGTCAGCGCGGTCATTCTTGACCGACTGGCGCTTGCGATAGGGTCGGACGAACTCGGCAGCCATCAGGCGCGGCGCCAGGCCCAGACGCTGCGCGGTGCGGCCCCAGTGATGGGCGCTGCCGCAGGCTTCCATGCCGATCACGGTGCCAGTCGGCAACGTGCCAAGCCAGCTTAAAAAGCCCGCCCGGTTGAACTCCCGCCGCGCCACGATCCGCCCGGTGCAATCCGCCACGCAGGCCACGAAGACGTTCTTTGCCAGATCCACACCAACCGTCGTAGTATCCATTTTGACTTCCCTCCTCGCCGTTTCAGATTGAGCTTCAGAAATTCAATCTTGGCACTTGGATGCCAGGTGGCAAGCCCACCGGGTGGGTGGGGGAAGTCCTTTTGTAGTCGATGAAGGGATGAAGATAGCCGAGCAATGAAGATTCCCCCAATGGCGCCGGTCTTCGCATACAAAAACCGCACACTCCAGGGTTTTACCCCTGATCGATTGCTCAAATTCGTCGAAGAATAGGTTTTCCAGAACGGGGCGGAGCGGTATGCTATTGTCTAATCATGAAAACCGCTTTCCATTTCCTCTCTGCTGTGTTCCGGCTCTTGGTCCTCAAGCCGTTCGACTTCCTGCTTTTCGGGGGGGCTGGCGTGCTGACGATCCCACGTGCTGAATGGCAGAAAATGATCCAGAACGACATCCGTTCTTCTGGACTATGTAAGGCGCAGATTCGTGTTGACGACAGGGTTGAAGAAAGCGCTCCGTTCCCGAAGTGGCTCACCACCAACCTGCCGACCGTCTATGACGGACCCCAGGGGGATTCATTCTTCATGGACATCGAAAAGTAATTGGGCGCCGATTGGCGCCCAATTCACTTTGGCCTGCTGAAATTTTCGGATATTTACCGTTTGCACCGGCATTCCTTGCCGAGCACCTGCATCCGCTCGACGTACCGTTGAATCGCTTTCTTCTCGTAGGGGGCATACTGAGACTGCAGGTACTGGCCAAACTCTGCAAGTGAGGCACGCCCCGCGATCGTCTCCTTCTGCGCAACCGGCGAAGTGTAGAAGGCGAGAAGCTGGTCCAGCTCATCGTCTGTGAACTTGCTTCCGTAAATACTTGCCCAGATGTCTGTCACCTCCTGTGCTGACCAGGGAGGCTGGAGAGCAGAAAATAGCTCCTGGGCCGCATCATTGAACTTCTTCCGGAAGGAAGCGTTCGGTTTGAGACGCTTCAGTGTTTCATCCACCATCATTTGAACGCTGCGCCTGCTGCTTTCTTCGCGCATCCGCATCTGCTCATCGAAGGTTGTCATCATGCCTTGCGCATTGAGGAGCTGATGAACTTTTGCATCCCTCGACGTATCACCTGCATGACAGAGGCCACTAGCGAGGAAAATGGCCCCGATACAAGCAATCCTGCGCATCACGTTACTTCCCGATTCCATAGTAGTCCTTCACGCTTTGGTAACCTTCACTGAATGTGTCGCTAACCCTATCCGCTAATCCGTCTCTTCGATTTTCGGTCAGGAACTGCTTGTCATCATCGGTAACACGCCCTTGACGACCAATCTGCTCGAGACGGGCGCTGAATGCTGGATTTGAATCCGCGAGTTGCTGAATGGCGGCTCGGTTTTCCTCGTGCGTCCTGGTGCCCACACCAAAGCCCAGAGACGCCCCAAGTAGCCGCCCGAATCCAGCCTGGTCAGCGAACGCGGCCTCCAGCATGCGATTGACACCTGCCTCACGGGCTGCATTGCGCTGCCCAGTGGCCAAGCCACGTTCTGCCGAGCCCTTGTTGGTATCGAAGGCCTTCTGGGCAGGCGTTTGATCTGGCATCGCAACAGACGTCGGCGCTCCCATCGGTGCTCGGTGTCCATTTGCCTCACGAATGTAGGCTTGCCCCGCGCCCGCGGCAGCTCCTTGATCCTTCCCACGCTGATCCTCTACAGCAACTTGACCATCGTGACGCTGCTGACCAACGCTCTTGGGAGCCTCAATTGGCTTACCGTCCATACCAACAGCTGCGCCGCCACGAGGCGCGACAGAGCCAGCGATGCCTGGAGCAACTGCCCCAGCAACTTGATCCCGGAAGCCTGGGTTTGTGACCGACTGCTCGAGCGCACGAGCCCCGCTGCCCCCGGCCTGGCGTAGTGCTTCGGCACCGTACCGACCATTGTCGTTGACTTGGACGGATGCTCCGTTTGCATCGGTACGCGAATTCGTGTCGCTCGCAGTCTGCGTGTAACTCTGGCCGACATTGGTTTGGTAGGTTGCGTCGGTAGATCTGGCCAGTGAACCGAGGAAGCTCTGCATTGCGGCCCGCTCTCCAGAATTGCTGGTTTTGCCGATAAGCCCTTCGATCGCCTTTGCTGCTTTGTCGAAGTTCTTCTCCGCACGCTGTTGCACTTCTGTGGAATTGCCTCGCTCGCCGGACCAATTCTGTTGCTCACCATCCCGCACGCCGTAGCCGTAATTGGCCGACGGACCATAAGACGAGCGGGTAGGTGCCTGTCCAAGTTGCTGGGCTGCACGATTGGCCTTGCCTTGAAGATCGTCGGCCGCACCCTTGGGCAAAGTGCCGGTCGGCTGAGGACCAGCTCCGCCCTGCGTCGGAGCTGCTGCGCCACCAGCTGGCACACCGGCCCCAGGAGTTGCACCAGGTTGTTGGACCCCAGCTGGCGCCGGGGCATTGGTGCCGGCCGCTGCAGCCGGTGTTGCACCTCCTGCCGGGGCCTTATACGGATCACCATTGAGAACGTGCCCAGCGCCCTGAGCATTCCGGTTATCCTCCGCCCGATGAACTGGGTTGTTGGCGGCAACGTCAGCACCTGCCTGCACCCCGACACGTCCCCCAAGATCCTGGTTACTGGTATGAGCAGTACCTGTAGTAGTACCGCTGCGATCGGTGGCTGCATTTGTCTTTCCAGCCCCGTCCCTGCTCAACCACGACCAGTCTCCGCCAACGCTGCTCTCTAGGCTCTTCTGAATCTTCGCAGCAGCAGCAGCCCCTTCCTGATGCGTGAATTGCCCAGAGGTCTTTTGAGCAAGGCCAGACGACGTACCCTGGGTAAGTTCTGCACGATCGCCGCTGCTGCCAACCTTCGCCGCCTCAACCCGAGCGCCATGGCTACCTGTGATCCCAAGATTGCCAAATTCGCCCGTGAGATTCCCGACAGCATTTGGCGTCCCTGCCTGGCTACCGCGGTAGGTCATGGAGCCGAACTCCGTCTGGATATCGCCACGGTTCGGCGTTGTGTAAGCAAAGGCCGTATTGGAGTGGTTTGCGGAAGCATTGTTGGAGCTGAAGTTACCCCATGAAATATTGCCGGCACTGACGTTGCCGGAACCTACCTGTTCACCAACCTTGTTTGCCGACCTATCAGCAGGGCCGGTAATACCGGAACTGATCCCAGAAAGCGCCGTTTCGCCACCTTTGATGATGGCCAGAGCGATCATCGGGACGCTGATCGTCAGCATCCCTGCGATGGCCTCCGCAGAAATTGTTGTGTTCAACAGTTGCGCCGCATTGGTTACCGAAACGCCGTCAACGGACGATAGAGCCGCCTTCATCGACTTCGCTCCCGCCATCGTGCCAACGTAATTGACGATTGCGTAGAGTGGAGCCCACAACTGAATCCAAAGCATTGTCATGACGTAGGAGCGGAGAACCATCCCCCCCTTGGAGCCGGCAATGATGATCAAGATCAGCACGATCGGAAACACGCCGAGCACCACCAACTCGATGGAGTTGCGCACAAGAGGCAGGGTCTCCTGGGCCAGGCGAGCCATCACGGAGTAAGCCGTGTTGGCGTTCGATGTCGCCATAGCCGCCCCAAGCGCCGTTTGCGCAGCTGAAGGATCGTTCATGATCTGCGCCATGTTTGCCGAGGTGTCATTGAGCATGTTGATCATCATGCGCTGACGGATCCCTTCCGTCGTCGATGCGCTGGATGTCATGATCAGGCTCTCTGCTGCCGGCAGGAGCGCTGTCAACATTGTCTGGGCGGTTGCTGCCGGCGCGTTGGGACTGAGCATTTGCGCAATGCGCGCGAACTCACTGGTCGCAGCAGGCGCAAGGCGTGGTCCGAGCTTGTTCGTGTAAGCGTCATCACACGTAACCGCCCCGGTTGCTCCGGAAAGGGTCACCATGCGCCCAGGGTTGAGGACACCAATCCCCGTCGAACCCAAGTCGTTCCAGATGTTCGTGGAAGTGAGAAGGGCGTTCACGAGCGTGGGTGATGCAACGAGCTCCGGATTGATGCAATCGCGCATGAAATTGATCATGTCCTGAGCAAGCACCGGATCTGGCATCGCCGCGGATTGCGCCATGCGCATTGCGCGGGGACCACCCATCAAACCATGCTGGCTAAGCTGCAAAGACGTGTCAGGAAGCGAGAAAAAGGTTTCTGTCTTTTCCGTCAGCCAATAACCGATATGGCTGGTCGAAGAGGCAAAAAAAGCCAGCCCGAGGGGCACGTTGTCCACAACAATCGGGGCGCCCGTGCCTGCGCCACCGTGATCCTCGATCTGAACTGTCACGCGAGGAACAAACAGGGTTGAATAGAAGATGGCGACCATCACCAGGTAATGGGCCGCATCTTCGCCACGCGCCCGCAGAAATCCGTAGCACATGGCCATGAACATGCCCATGATGGCTGCTACTCGAACGAGACTCAGGTAGTCCCCATCCACGCCGCCAGAACCAACCAGCATTACAACCGCGTTGAGGATGCCTTGAATCTGCTCGCTGTTGAAATAGCAGTAAATCGTATAGACGCTTCCCATGACTACCCCTTACTGGCGCTTGCCGAAGCGCGCATTGGCGGCGAGCATCGTGTTGAGGTTCGCATACATAGCCCTCTCCGCCTTGTCCAGCTGATCGATCTTCTCGTAGGGGTTGCCCTTCTGTTGGTAGAAGTGGGTTACCTGCATGTGCATGTCAGTCTTGATGTCCGCGATTCGCTGCCGCATAGCTTGCATCTCGGGTTGATAAAGAGCAGGCACTTTCGCGCTGACTGACGCCAATGCCCTATCTGCAGCCCCGAGGTAATAGATGACCATATGAACCGCCGCATCAACCGCTGCATAATCGGCCAGGTCATAGACAATTTGATCCCCGACAATGGCGGCTACCCCGGCACTCTCAGCCATGGCGGCCGCACGGTAAATGGGAACCGATGACAGTTTCAACACCAGGATATGCTCCGGATCAAGTGCCGTCGCAACGTTGCGTGTCTGAATGTTGGTACGAATTCGTCCGATCGCTTCCATGACACGGACTGAGAACGATTTGAATGGCTTGGACGAATGCGTTGGATTCAGGCACTCCGGCAAGCTGTCACAGGTCAAGGTATCCAGATTTCCTGGTGTTGCGGCACCCAACACATCCTCCCCAACCAATTGCTTGAAATCGAGGGTCTTCGGGACTGCGGATGGCTGGACATTCTCGGTGCCATCGGACGCATTGGCCGATCGCAGAATCAAGGTCGGGCCGATAAGAGACATCACCAGGTCCTTTTCGTCATTGCTCATGTCAATTGGATTTGCGTTATCCAAGGCATAGCGCAGAACGTTCACGTAGACCGGAAGGAATTTCCCGGCGTCTGCCGCCGTGAGAGAACCACGCGATTTGCCGTAGTTCTGCATGTACTTCTCTTCCATGGTCTTGCTGCCGTTTCCTTCGATCCCGAAGGTGGCATCGAATTCATCGACGAATTCACCTGCAGCCCGCGCGTACCCGGAAGCATCCCTGGCATTGGCCTCCATCCAGTCTCCGGCGAGGGAATCGACAGCTTTCTTTGCCGCCTTGCAGGAATTGATCGAGAACTGATTGACGCGAGTGGCGAGGTCGTTGATGACGTCGAGGGTAACGGCGATTTCAGGCGCCATTGTGCGCAGCGCGAGCTCGAAAAAATATCCGACAGCAGCCTGGCCAAAGTTCCTCAGGGCTTGGACGAACGCATCCTTATTTGGAAAACTGAAGCCACCGAGGTATGCATCAATACCACCGCAACCAGCTTTCAAAGAAGGTGGAGTAATCGAGATGGGCTGGAAGTTCTTGTTAGGCACGCGCCATGACAAACCACCACCGGAGTAGCCTACGGCTGACTGGGTAGCAATCGCCTGTGGGGCAGTTGCATTGACCCCGGCGCCGGCGGACGAGTAAAAGTCCCCAATCCAGTCGGCCCTAGAGCCGACCGAGCCGAGAGACAGAGCAAGGGCAACAGCTGATGCGGTAATGCGGGTACGCAGTTTCATGGTTTAGAACTCCTGACCGGGTGTCGTCATGGTCAATACTCGAATGCGCTCGGCCAATTCCTCGCTCGCGATAACGCCTGTTCCCAGAGGAATCATCTTCTGGGTCTTGCGATCGATCAGGAAAACGGCCGGTACTGTCTGAATGCCATTCCCGCTCGATGCGATCATCGAGATGCCGTTATCGGGCTTGGCGTCAGGGAACATCGGGATGGGTTTTCCATCCAGGGAAACCGTCAAGACCGGCATTCCGGTCTTGAGGCTGAATGCTTTGAGGATCGGTGCCTCGTCGTGGCAAAAATCGCAGTCCGATCGAGCGAAGAACAAAATGCCGTGGGTTTCTGAAAGGCTCTTCAGGTTTTCGTCACGCTTCGTGTCGGTTCTGCTCTTGGCACGATCGCGTGCAAAGTTGACCGTGGGCGACCGGGCGGAGTAGTTCACTTCTGGATTGGCCCACACGACTCGGCGGGACACATCCGCAAACATCGATGCCTTGTCCATGACGAAGTTTTGGGCCTTGAGGAAGGCCAGGACGTTCTTCTCCGTAGGATTTACAACGGCCTCGCCCTTCAGGCGATCGAGTTCCTTCTTGATCTCATCGAGCGAAGTCATCTCGTAGATGGTCTTCGGCTTCTCCTCAGCTTTCTTCTTTTCCTGCGGTTTGATTTCTTCCTTCGGATCGGGATACCAGTTGAAGCCGCGATCTGGATCCGCCCACGGGTTTTCGTCCCACCAACTTGCGGGGCGGCTGTCGTTGGGTGCTGCATGGGCGGTGAATACAAAAAGGCAGCTCACGGCTGCCAACATAATTGATGCTCTACGCACTTGCTTTGCTCCGATATGGGCAGCTAAATGGCTCAATGTCCCTCCCCTGGAGCATGTGTTGGACCTTGTTCGACACGTCGCCCAACCGCCCAGCCCTGAGTTGGTCTTGAAGAAACTGAATATCACCGAGGGCAAAAAGCGCTTTTGCCGACGCAAGCTTGTGTTGAACGATGGTTGCCTCGAGAAGAACCTTGCGAAGTTCAGAAATGGTGCCCGGCTGATTGCGACAAACCAGAACGTTTGCAGCCACAAACGGTACGTCACCGACCGTTGGTGATGCTACGGTAGTCAGGTTTCCAGGGCGCAACATCTCCGCTATACCAGCGTCGAGGATTTGAAGGTATAGGTCGGATGACTCGTTCAGATCATCGATAGAAGCAAGCGCCCGGAAGACCTCCCGGTCCGCTCCGTGCCAGGCGATTAGTGCATCCCGCTTATTGGCCATCGGAAGCAAGCGCCGAAGATCCTTCGCATACTGCCGCGCGTGATTCTTCTCAATCCAGAAAGCGACTGTCTTCAGTTGAACGACATCAATGGGCGTGGAAGGCCTCGACGCCAAGCGCTTGCGAATGGCTTCATCTGTTGGCTCGACAAACTTGACCGCCCAGCCATCCATGTGGAGCTTTTTGTGGCCGTTTGCTCCGCCGTCCACGTCGGTATAGACGGCCGAGTCGGCGTCGAATACAACGCCATCGGTTCCCACCAGGCGCTCATCCTTGCCGTCACGGAATTTCTTGTGGAACTCGCCGGCACACTTGAGCGCCGCTTTGTCTCCGATATATTGGCCGCTGATGTAATAGTTCGGGTTGGATCTCACCATCGTTGGATTGATGAGCTGCAGATAGACCCAATCGTCGCAGTCTGCTCGGCGGACAATCTCGAAATACTGAGTGACGGGCACCTGGCCCGTAAAGGCGACGTAGTAGCCGCTCTTCGATGCCGAGCGCAGAACCTCAGTACCAAGCTGACCGATCATTGGTGCCCGCCCAGGAGAAGGCTTCAGATCAACATGGGGCGCAGGGTTCGCCGGATCGAGCGGGACGCTGTTGTTGATGTCCCGCCCCATGATCGACGCCGCCGCAGTGCGCATTTCGGGCGGCGACTTCGGGACATAAGGCCTCGCCGTCCCGAAACCGGTACAGGCGGCAAGAGCCGTGATTAGAGGGAGCAAACAAAGAGGGCGGAGCATGCCCGGAAGATAACGCCCCGCTTCGGCTTACAGCAACGCGGAAATGCCGCTCAAATGGTGGGGGTAGCGTGAGAAATGGACTATCGGGTCCTGACTTTCTGATTTCTCTGTTGCTGTGGTTGAGAATCAAGCCCTGATTGCGAAGCCCTAGAGGCCTCAGCATTTGCCTTCATCATCATTTCGTTCAACTCCATCTCATTCTCCGTGCCAGGGGGGAACCCATTGCGACACATATTGAGCTTCATGCTCATATCGAGCATTTGGGTTGACCCATCCGACATTGGAAGCAACGTACCAGGGGTAGTGAACCGAATGTTAAAACGTTTGCATCCCTCCTGTTTCAACTGCTCGATTGTAGAAACCTCCGCTACAACTCTCGCATTCGGTCGGTTGATCTGCTGTCGAATCATCTCGGCCGTTTTGCCCGTCACGTCGACGATAACCCTTCCATCCTTTGCGTCCATTGCCTTCAGAAGAAGGTCTCGGTAGTCAGTTCCAGTTCTCGCTGCAATGGGCATGCCCTCACCTGCGGCAAATGCAATCGCAGGAATGGCTAAGAAAATCCCGGCAACAATTCTAGATATCACTGTGCTTTTCCTCCGGGCGCAGCTGCCTCTTGGCCACGTATGTCATAAAAAGGCTTGAGCATCTGTTCTACTGCATCTGCTACAACCAAGTCGAGTACAACCTTGGATTCCTGTGCTTTTTCCTGGATCCACCAATGCCCGGAAGTGCCCTTAACGTTCATAATGACTGTGCTGGTGTACTTGCTACAGGACTCCGCAAGGCAAAACCCACGCGGATCCCCGGTCAACATCTCATTGAAACGCCCAGCCACGCCTGTCTTCTGGCCAAGCCAGCGCACCATGTCCGTAATGGAAATAGCGGACGCGACACCAGAATAAGCCGCCGATACTCCAATTTGGAGAAGATCGACATTTTGATGACCGTAATTTGGTGAATTCCCGACGTCATTGCTAACCGATGACTCAAGCAATTCTCCGAGTTTGCCCCTTGCTTCATTCTTTCCAGCACCAGAAAGCATAAACATTCCGCTGAACCGGTATTGCTCCTCGGCCTCATCAGGATTTTCCACAGTGGAATAGCCACGAGCCCGAAGCTTTTCCTGCAGGACGCGAGTCATCTTTGGGCTACCGTCAAAAACTACAAAAATACGTTTTTGTGCCAGATTTGCATTGGGAAGTTCGTTGTAATGAGGCTCCCTTTGAATCTGGACATCAGGCGCAGCACTGACGTCCGTCAGCGCGGTAGTTAGAGCAATAGAAACGGCCATTGCGGCAATTACCTTACTAATTTCCATAATAACTTTGAGCCTTCTGTTGGAGTCGATCAGTAGCGAAACTGGGCGACTTTGTTGGGGTAGCAACGCTGCTGAAGAATTCTGACAAATCCATCAGGTCAAATCTCAACAATTTCAACTCATCAAGAGTGAAGCCTGAACAATCTGGGTTTTGCGGAGACCCCCAACTCTTTCCAATCTGGGCACGACCCTGTTCATTCACAATTCGGCCTAGCTTAGAAGGAAAACAGCACCACCCTTCCTTCTTTTCAAGACATGCACCAAGGACTTTAGAACTGCACCATGAGCCAACCTGATGACAAAGCCCTTGTCCACGCTTCATACCGAGAACCTGCTCATCCTGCTCGCATTGCATCATATCCATAATTACATAGATGGCTATTGCGATTACAAGCGACCACGGATCAAAACCAACGAATGTAATGCCACTGGTAGAGACTGCAAATTCAGCACCCCAGACTGTGAAGTTAGCAGTTGTACTAAGCACCCCACTACTAAGAGCGGACATAGCGTACTCTGCCAACATCTCGCTGCCACTATTCATCAGTCCCTCAAAAATAAATTTGGATCCCCATACATAAATTTCTTCAACTCCAACTTTTAGGGCTGTAGTCCCAAGCGTTTGTGCAACAACATCATTCCGACCTCCTTCTCCACCGCCTTGAGATTTACAACAATTTTTTAATAGATTTTTGTGGCAATGGCCAGGTTCGCCAACGAATAAATCATAATTAACAGCTTCACGAGCCAGCTCCATATTGGTTATGGCATTGGCAAAATCTCCATCTGGCATGTATCCGGTATCAAAGCACTGGCCATCAACACAAAACGTCTGTAATCCACAATTAGCAATTGTTGATGTAGTTGCGGCAGAATCAGCGCATTTATACTGATGCTCGAGGAGACCACATTGGCCACCAGGAAGGTAGTCAACGCAGCTTGCCGTTGTCTCTGTGCATAACGGATTATTCCTTAAATCGTTGCATGTCGAGGTAAGAACAGTGGATGCACAGGTATAATCTTTTTTCCACTCCCAACAGTCTTTGTAAACATCCAGGCCGTTAATATTTTTTGTCGCTGGACCATCTACACAAACTTGTGAAGCGACAACACAGTTTGGGTTACTTTCAAACGTTGTACATTGTGACGCATCGATCTGATCATTTACGATTGAATACGATGTGCTCAAATATTGAACGTTGGTTGGAAGAGGACTTACAGATGAAGCACAAATGTAATCCAACTCTTTTTCTATGCAAGTACCGGTAAAAGCCGTGTTTGTACAAACCTCTGCTTGTTTTGTACAGCCAGCCTGCTTAAGTGGCATACAGTAATCTGCTGGATTACTTACTACACAGTTGTAATCCTCCTTCCATTCCCAGCAATCTTTATAGACATCTAATCCATTTATATTTTTTGTGCTCGGTCCATCAACACAAGTTTTTGCAGACAACTGGCAACTCGGATTGCTCGAATATGACGCACACGGGGATGTGTCTGTATTGTCGTAGACAATCGTGTAGCTATTATTTAATTGTATGGTTCCCGCATTTGGAGAAACTGCATCACCGCAGTGATATGTTTTTGTCCAACGATCACAGGAACCATTTACTGTTGAATATGAAGAGCAAACGGATGACGTAACATTACAACCGGGAGTTGCATTCATTGCTGAGCAGTAGTCGACCAGACTGCTGCTGGTGGAATCAACGCATTCGTACGTTGAATTCCACTGCCAGCAAGCATCGCTAATTCCTACATCAGCAAAATAAAAGTTAGTGCCCCCGACATTCTTTGGTTGGACCGAATCAACACAATTTTTTGAGACAAGCCGGCACGTATTCGCAAAAGTAAGATTGCTTATCGCCATCAATATGGCGAATATAATGTATCTCATCGTGCTGCCGCCTCAAGAGCCGTGCAATTGTCCTGCCAAGATATTTTCTTTACTTGGACCGTTGAAGTTGGGGCAGCGAAGGTGAAATTGAAATACCTAGCTGTCCACTGACAACCTGGCACTCCATAACAACCCAGGTTTCCATATCCAGACCATGTGCATGTCGTACCGTTACACGACAACGATCCGATCAATGCGTTGTATCTAAGATTGCCAGTTCCAACGATTGTAAAACTCTTGCCGCTATACACATTCGAATCGCAGTTTTGCCCGGAAACATAGATAGAATAAAAACACATCGTATAGGTGTTCGGTGTCGAATTAGCGTATATTCTCGCGTATATTCCTCGATAAACATTCGGATTTAACAGAAGTTGTCCAGCGCCTCCCCAAGTGCTTGACGAATCCACCGATAGGACTGCTATCTTTTGACACGACTGTGTAATTTTGGTCTGAACATTGGATTCGCATTGATAGTTATAATCGGCGTCAACAACAACAACATTTCCATAGCTGCATGTTCCACTATTGATAGTTGAAATGGTTTCCTTGCATCTGTAAATATAATCCGGATCTACAACAATATTTTGGCCGATGGTACATGTAGAGGTTCCTGTTTCTGACCATTCATCACATGTTTGCATCGTGAATGGTGAGTTATTAGTTTGCTGCTCTGTTGTGCAATTTGAATAGCTACCTCCGATCGCTCCTGCAATTGAATCCGGATTTGCAGAAATTGCCTGTCCTTGAAGCGTTAATGGGTCAGTGCGCGTGACCAAATTTGTTGGCATGTCAGCTTGCGTTTTCATTATCGAATTCACAGCTTCGCAATGCTGTTGATCTTGGGCCGCGGTTGACGTGGTACCAGTGCCACATTCACTTATTTTTGAGTTTCCTCCGCTATAAATCGGACCAATAACACTATTAGCACCTCCCCAATATGATGATTGCGGAGGTGGTGTTTGAGAATATCCACTTACTGTATTACCTGCTTGGCTGTGAGTAATACTATCGAAGATTCCCTGGGTATTACTGTTACCACCAGCAGTTTTACCGGCATTAAAGGCGTTAAGTTGATCTGGAGTCTGGGCCGTCGCAAAACCAGACAGAAATAACATAAGTACCAAGGCAACTATATTCATTGCTTGGCGCGCTCCAACATTTGCAGATACTTATCTGCTTGTTTTCCAATGGCTCCACCACGACTAGACCACTGCTCAAGTGCATACTCGAGGGCCACGTCACCTGCCAATGCAAAGGACTTGGTGTCGCACTGCTCGGTGGCACACGACTCCTCTTTGGTAGCGATTACGAAGGTGGGGACCGCTTTGATGTTGTAGCGGCCAAACGCCTCGGGATCTATCTGTATTTTGGCGCCAGTCGACGCCACCGGTTGCAAGGCTTCCATTGTCTTCTGCATGGCATGCTTTGTTCCGAGTGGTGCCACCATGCCGCGAATTACAAGCGTTGCGCCAGTAACTTTCGCTTGCTCCCCAAGCATTACAAGCGCTTTCTTGGGAATTGATGTGGAAACAAAGACCATTAGCTCCTGCGAAGCAGGCGCTTGACCAACCCCGGCCTGCTGGTATTTGGCCGCAAGTTGTTGCGGATCGACCCCTTGCATATTACGCAACTCATTGATACCAAGGCCTGTTTTAGGTCCTGACTTGGCACTCAGAGCTTGTTGAGCTTGAGCTTGGGCCATTGCTTTTTCAATGGCCTGCTGCGTTCGCTGCACAGGATCTTGTTCTTGCGCGGGCGGTTTTTGCTGCGCAACCGCAAAAAGAGGAAATGCAGCGAAGAGACAGATTGCGATGTTGTTTTTCATGTGATCGTCGCGTTGAAATGGTCTATGGGTTCGCAATTACGCTGGGTTTAACCGCCACCAAAGTAATCAAGCAGGTTTCCAGCGCAACAATCGCGCTTCCTGAAAATCTGGTAGACGAAATCTTCGCCGGTGAATGGAAACTCTCTGCCGGACCCCCAAAGTGCCGTCGAGCGACCAAAGGGCTGGCAGCATTTCCCAGCAATCTTTTTAGTTTGAGGAATCGGATAGAGCATCGTGTACTTATAGTTGGTCTTCATCATCACAGGCTGGGGGTAATATCCACACGTTCCGTCCTGCCCAGAAGCCGCCCACATAAGCATTTCTCGGTGAAGCTTTGAGGTCATCCGTGCCGTAATAAGCGATGAAGCTTGCACGCCTCCAACCTTCGAGCTCACCCATCCATTGAGAGGAAACATGGAGCCTTGACATCCAGCACACCACAGCAGCTCGTCGCGGCCAAAACCAAAGGCCGTTGCCGCAACACAGTCCAAAGCACAAGCTGCTTGCGCAATGGGGTTGCCCCACAATGCAACGTCCGGATTGATAATAAATGTCGTCATACTGTCCGACCACAGCGGATCGATTTCCGTGATGTATGCCACGTCGAAAACCCCTTGCTCCAAGCAGCTGTCATCCAATAGGACCTCGAGCCAGAACATCAGGGGATTCGTGTACCAATGGGCGTGATAGAAGGCGCTTGGTGATCTGGCATCACTCTTACCGGTTTGTGCATGGCGTGCCGTACCAATGCCGAAGTCCATGCTTACTCCGCCCATTCCGACAAAACAGTACGGTGTGCGGGTAACGTCGACCATTCTGGCCGGCTCCCAGAAACTCATGCGCATACCAACCTTGGGTGGGCTGGTACAGGTACAAAATGCGTTGCCAGAAGTGTTTGTGCTCGAAGTATTTTCATCCTGGCCCATCGTGACAGTATTGCCCCCCGCTAAGCCAATCGGGAATGAGCAAGACCAGCAGTAGTCAGTAATCGGATTCGCAAATTTTCCGGTGCAATTTGGGTCGGCGTGAGCCACAGAGAAAAGAACTCCAGCGCAAAGAACGGCGAATCCTGTTAGTAGTCTGCGGAGTAACATCAACGCACCTCCAACTCATCAATACGCAGTTTTTTCCCTTCCTGACTGACTAACGAAGGTACTCTTGTAATTCCAAGCTTACGTACCAACGATCCTCCTTGATCGAAATACACTTGGATTTTCCACTGCCTCGACATTTCGAGCGGCTGGCCATTTACAAGGATGGCCTTCATTTGGCCGTCGTAATGCTTCATCAATGACTTAGCCATTGCCACCTGAGCGTGGTCAGAACCATCAAAAAACAGCATATTCTGTGGAAGATTGACGTAATCAAGCGGGTTTACGGTCTTCCCTGCTTCCGCAATTACATTTCCGTTCGGGTCGGTTATTGTTTTCGGGACACGAACCGTTGGGTCCCAATAGAAGACCCTTGCCTTTTCAACGCGCCTTAAACCCTGGACAGCCCTCGGATTCTCAATAGAACGCTTGCCGCGTTCAACCGCTTCCTGTTGTAACTTAGCCATCTCACCGGATTTCTGCTTCTCGTTAAGAACCCGATAAATTTCCTGGAGCATGTCCGGTTCAACGATCGGATGTACAGGACCAATCTGCTCTGCGGCCTTACTTGGTGCCACAACCGCACATGCGATGATCAGTGGAAGGAGTCGACGTAGCATGGGGAATCTAAGGGCAATTTGCATCACGGAAAGATAACGAGCCCCACGCTCCACGCCAACGCGGAAATGCCGCCGAAATGATGGGGGTAGGTGTAGGAATGGATGCCAGGCAAAAAAAACCGCAGCCGAAGCTGCGGTTGAAGCCTTGCGAGGATGATCAGAACAACGAGAAGGTCCGGCCGATGATTTCTTTCTCCGAAATCCATCCAACCATCGCGTAGCGGGAATCCAGACTGTCGGGGTGCGGAGCAAACACGTAATAGGAGCCCTGCGGTATCACCCCAACCGGCCCCGCCTCGAGCGGCTTGCCCCGCCTCGAAAGAGTCTTCGCTACACCGATCGTGCCGTTGCTACCTGGGATCATCGTCGACATATCGCGTTCGCCTGGTGATGTAACCGAGAACCCCCTGGCAGGAGTCATGCTGACGATATCCCCGCCCACTCCTCCAATGATCTTGACCATATGGGCACCCTTTCGGAACGGAGAAACCGTGTTTTCCGTCGGGAATTCAAAAGCCACATAATCGCCACGTTTGAGACCTGTCTTCCACCCCTTAACCGTGATGAAGACGTGATCCGGCAACGATTCGGTGTAATTGACGTCGATGCGGATTACCAACTGAAGCAGGAACACCGCAACCAACGGAATGGTGTAGTGCTTCCAGTAACGTCGAAAGTGAGCCCGGCACAAGTCCAGATATTCGGAGAGCGATAAACGGCGCGCCCCGTTGTCCGGTGAGAAAAGTGAAGTCAAACTCATTTTTTTGGTTGCTCCAACATGGGCGGCTGACCACGGCCGCCGGCGCCGCGCAGCTGCTGGACGAGTTGCGCCTGGTCCACTTTGTCCATGCCAAGACGTTGCTTGAGCTGTGGGGTTAAATCTTCCGCAGCAGCAGGTTTGACCACGGCGGCCTTGACGAACAAACTGCAGCCACACTCTTGTTGAATTTCGGCGAGAGCAACTTCGATGTCCTTGGCAAACCGCGCGATTTCCTCGAATGCAGCGGCACCTTTATTCTCGCCAGGTTCGGCTTGTGTAGCAGCCAAGGTAACCTGCAGTTCCTTGAGATTCAGCACCTCGGCAATATCTACGACACCAAACCGTTGCTTGTTCGGAGCCACGACGAAAAAGTGGTAGGCGATCAGTGTCACCAGGACAATAAGCAGCATGCCTGTTCCCCTAATCAGAGCCTCAAGCCAGCGACTACCTTCCTTGTCTTGCTGCCCCTCGACTTCGGATGCAACATGAGTTTCAGCCGCGGTGCTGACCTTGGTCGCACCAGTCTCTTCTAGTTTTTCACTCATTACGCAGCCTTTCTATTCTGTTTGTGGGCGTAGCCTGGAACACCGCGATCTGCAAGAACGGCCTCGAGGGAATCCACGATTGAATATCCGCGCTCGCGGTAATGACGCACAGCCTCGAAATCTTCCGCCTTGGAGGAAACAAGCAGCAGAGAGAACGGGTCGAACAGCACCCGGCCGATGCCGTGCCCCATCTGTCCACCATGGACAAAAACCTCCGAATAGCTACCTTGCACGGTCTTGACGGACATCAACATGTCCTTCATATGCTTATCAATGACGAGCTTGTCTGCTTTCTCAAGCGCCTGAACGCTCTCGGCCTTCTGCCTGAGCAGAAACATCCAGTCAGCGTTGTTCATCGCTGCTTCCGCAGCACGGCTCAAAGAGAAGTCCCCAATGCTCTGCGTTGCAGCACAGAACGATCCGTTGTACTTCCGCGCCCGGCGATAGCCCGTCTCAATGAAGTCGCCACTGCCGCCACCGCCAAGCAGGGCCCAGGCCTCGTCTAAAATGCAGACCTTCGGCTTGTCCCGGGTGAGGTACATGTTCTGGGTAATGCGGTACATCAGCAGGAACATGATGACAGCCTGCAGATCCTTCTTCGCAGCGAGTTCTTCCAACTCAAGCACGATCAGGTCATTGTCAAAGTTGACGTTGGTTTCACCCAGGAAGTAGCGGCCGTAAGGGCCATCAGAGGTGTAGGGGAAAAGCTGAACGCCCAAATCACGGATCCGGGGATCACAATAGTTCTGGCGCTCTTCGTGCGACATTGCCCGAACCCTAGCAACCCACTCCTCGTCTGCAGCCTGCGGATTCGGCCCACCTTTCTCGCAATTGTTAATCAGGGAGTAAGCTAGATTATCGACGCTAGCGTTGCGCCCTTTGTCGTACCAGACCGAAAGAATGTGCAAACCCAACTGGCGCCGTCGGTAGTCGTCGAGGGGTTCGCTCGGAGAAATCATCTGCTCGAAGAGCGGAATCAGCATCTCGAGGTCTTCATCAATCGCCTCAACCATCGAGAATGGATTAAGTCGAATGTCAGACTCCTGGGTGAACTCGAGATATTGCCCGCCAACTGTGTGGCACAACTTCTCGAAGCTGCGGCCGATGTCGATGATCCACACCCGACCGCCGATTCCCAGGTAGGAAAGCGCGATGCTATTCAGCAGAACAGACTTTCCCGAACCAGAGGTACCACAGATTGCCGCATTGAAGTTGCCTGAGACATTGCCGAACAGGTCGACGCACATCGCCTGCCCACGACGGCCCCACATAGGCACGATCGGTCTTCCGACGCCATGCCATTCGGCCAATAGGGGCGCCATGTTGACAGCATTCGGCACCGTCTTCGTCGTCATTCGCTGGGCGGTACGGATGTCCTTCGTGAGCGTAGGCGTTAGCGACATTGGGAGCGAGCCCAGAAGACCCTGGATCTGGATGAAGGTGTCCTCGACAATCTCAAACTGACGAGAACGCCAAACCGCCTGAGCAGACTGCTCGGCGCGTGGCATATCGTTTGGCGAAGCGAATAGGATGAGTTGGTGATACATGCGCACCGTCCCTTTGCCATCGTCAAACGAGCGTTGTGCAATATCCCAGTCGTGCTTGATGTCTTGCAGCTCAGGCATGAATTTCGCCATCGGCGAATCAGCTTTCTGCGTTGCGCGAGCCGATTTCATCTGGGTCGCGGCTCGAGTTTCCTCGAAATCCTGAGTGGTGATCCCGATGGTAATCATGAACGGCGATGTATAACCAATTGCCGGCTGCATGTAGTCACCAATCAAAGACCCCATGGCGTTGAGAGTGCAAGCCTTCGGATAGCTGCGAACACTCATGCACTTCGCAACGATCTCGTTATTCCGCTGCGGTAGCCCGTAGACCAAACCATCCTCGGTAACTCGCATCACCGTATTCGGCGCAACGATTTGTTCTTTGATCGGGCGGCCTTCGTCATAGTTGATATGAGGAGCGTTTCTCTTCAGCAAGGTTTCCTGGGGATTCAAGATGACCGCACACCAATTGATCAGATCCTCGGGTCCCCATTCTCGCTCGAATTGATAATACGTCTTGAGCGTAGTCGCACACGTCTCCCGGATGGAAGCAATCTCGTTCAGGAGGTCTTCGTCATCGTAGGTCGAAGCAGGAATGACGACACTCATAACGAGACGGAAGTCTCGTAGCAAATAGGGCTGATTCGGGACAACGGGGTCAGTAGCCCCCTTTCGGAAATGCTCGGCTTGGCGTTCGGCAAGTGCTCGGAACAACTCGCGACGTTCGCGCTCCTCCTTCGATGTGGCTTTCTCCGGGTCAAGGCGAGCGTTGACATATGCATCCAGGTAGCGATCGATAAGCGGGGTCGCAATGAGGCTCCATTGAACCCCAGCACCCTTTGGTAAGTAGCTGAAAATCGTGGTCAACAGATCCGCCATGTCGGGCGTTGCTCCTGTCTGCGGAATCATTTCCAGACAGAAACCGATTCCATCTACCTTCTGGGGAACATCCCCCTCAAGGACAAACAGCCGTTGCTTCGGCATCCATGCCAAATACGGTAAAAGTTCCGAGAATTTGTTGTAGTTCACTTCCCTCGTAGGATTGGACACCGGAGTCGGCGTGTAATGCTCTTCCGGTGCATCCTTGAAGAGTGACTTGATGAAGCTTTTGATAGCACCCATGGGTTTCGGCCTCGCTTACTTCAAGTCCGGTTTCTCGACCAGATTTTCATAATTGCCCTTCTGGATAAGCGGCTGCGCTTCCTTCTCCGCCGGAGGTGCAGACTCGTGATTTTGTGTAGCCCGATTAAGGGGGTAGATCGGGCGGAATTGATTGCTTATTGCGTTCCGGTTTGCCTCGATCATCCACTTTCCAGAATGGACCATCGTGTAGAAGTAGCTCTGATCGTGAAGATCGCCGCCCTCATCCTCATATGGCGCCATCCAAACTCGAAGCACCAACGGTGGTTGCCGTACAGGCATCCCGGAGTACGCCGCATTCATATCCCTAGGCGAAACCTTACCTTCAGTCTTCGTCGCTCCATAAGCCGGCTTCTTCTCGTCCTTCGACGGCTGGTCGTTGTTAGCTGACTGGCCCTCGCCAGTGCGCTGGAACGGCAGATTTCCTGCCGAAGCGTTCTGATGGACACCGCTGATGGATTGACAGGTAACGCCGGGCGCAGCCTTACAACTGAAGCTGCTCGAAGCATCAAGACCGCTCATGCTCCCGCAGCCGGCCAAAAGACCAGCCGCGGCGAGCGCAATACCCACCGAAAAAGGGACGCGCTTCATTTGCTGGCCACCTTCGCAGCAGCCTGATTCAACATCTGCTCAAGCTTGGCGGCAGAAGGCGCACCGGGGATGATTGATCCATCGGGAAGAATCACCGTCGGGGTGCCATTGATGCCCATAGCCTCAGCAAGCGCAATGTTTCGATCCACGGGGTTTTCGCACTGACCGGTTGGTACCTCGTTGCGACGCATTAGGCCGTCCCATGCCTTCACCTGATCTGCGGCACACCAGACGCCAACTGACTTGGCCTTGGCTTGCGGATGAAGCTGATCGATGGGGAACAGGTAGAGATAGATTGTGACGTTGGTCAGGTTCGCGATGTTGTTTTCGAGCTGCTTGCAATAGGGGCAGTCCGGGTCGCTGAAGATAGCGACCTTGCGGCTCCCGTCACCGCGAACAATCTTGATGGCATCCTTCAGCGGTAGCTTCTTGAAGTCGACTTTCGCTACCTGTTCGGCCATGATCTTTCCTTCGGTCAAATCGGTCTGCGTCTGCATGTCGAACATGTGGCCAAACAGGAAGTACCGACCCGACTCCTCAACATAGGCAACGTTCTTGCCCATCACGACCTCGTAGACCCCGGGCAGGTTCGTCGAGGAGACCGACTTGATAACCGTGCTGGGATACTTCTGTTTGAGCGTTGCCATAACGGCCATTTCCTTGAGCGCGTCGCCGGCGTAAGCTGAGCCTGCCAGCAGAGTGGCCGCCAGGATGGTGGTGATGAGTCTCGTCGTCTTCATTGCATGCTTCCTTTTGAAATGAGTGAGGGCCGTTAATTCTTTCAATTAGGCCCAGGCGTTTCTGGAATTTCTTACTTTCGGGCAACAGCAACGCCCTTGGTGATCACGATATCTACTGGCTGACCAGCATCGACCTCGATGATCGGGAACATCTTGTCGGCTAACTGGATGTAGTACCGGGACAGTTGTGTGAGCGCGTTACCAACCCCTTGCCCAACGCCAGCTTGAATCTGCTGTCCGTCTTTCACCGACTGTGTAGAACCGAGCGGTGAAACAGAGGTGGTCATAGCCCCCTGGGAAAAGGCAGTGCCGATACCAGAGGCCACGCCAGCTAAGAGGGCGTTGGCGAGAACCTGCCCTTGCTTACTGACGAGGCGACCCCGAACGCCGGCCTTGCCGGTCTGGTCTGCAATGTAGCCCTTCACCGACACATCCAACGCACCGCCGTCTTCAGAAATGCAACTCAGACGATCCAGGCGAATATAGGCTCTCTCACTGCTCAGATCGCCCGCTCCATTTGCGGTAAACCGACAATTTTTGTAGTCGGCCTTAAACTTGTTCGGCAGCGAAGCCATATCGAGAACTTCAATAACCACGGGATGTGGATTTTGCTGAGCCTGGCCACCAGTAGGGGCGTCAAGGCCCGAAAGCAAGACTCCCCGCATGAACGTCCCTGCAGGGATATATGTCTCGGCGCTTTGATCGCCCGTCACATTGGCGCCGCCACCGTTGGCTCCGCCAGTGCTTCCACCAACGGCACCAGTTCGCGACGGCTGCGCCGCTTTGGCAGGTGAGGAACCACCGCCAGACCCCATGTCGACCCGCATGATTCCCTTGATGGTTTCCGGGCGCGGCCCGCCGGCGAAATCAGGATTTGCTGGCTGGCCCAACTGACCCGTTTGCATCGGCAATCCAGTAGGCGGAGGCGCAGCTTTCGCCTTGCGTTCAGCTTCTTCACGCTCCCGTTCTCGGGCGATCTTATCTTCTGCTTCTTTCTTGGCAGCCAGTTCTTGTTCCTTGAATTTGGCGTCCGCACTAGCCTTGTCGTTCGCAGCCATCTTGGCCTGAATATCTGCCAGCTGCTGTTGAAGCTGCGCGACCCGAGCACCTTCTTGAGTCCGCCAGATATCCGCGTTATTGACCTGCTCACCGAGCGCGCCGAACGCCTTGCGTGTAGATTCAGGAGCACGTGGAGGTGGGGCTTTTTTCGGAGCGCCGAGCATCGCAGCTCCGAATGCAATGACACCGACTACCCCAACAAGTCCGGCCAAGATCACCATCTGCTTACGGCGGACGGGCGACATCCCAGCCACCTTCGACTTGATTCCGGCCATCAGTTGCTCCTCACCACATAAATGTTCGTGGATTGGCCTGGATCAAGCTGCATGTTTTCGATCGCGACCGCAACGACCCCCTTGCGGTAAAGTTCCTGCTCGACAAGGCGCATGGGGGTCTTTCCAGTGTTGGTAAGAACGTATTTCTCGCCGACCAACTCGCGCTCGTTGTACACCGCGATCATCACGAAATACGTGTTTTCCCAGAGAGAGAATTCCTGCTTGGTCGCCCGCACTTCGACGTTGCTGGGCGGCTCCTCCAGGGCCATCGCGGCGACAAGCGAACGGACGGTCCGATCCATCCCACTCGCTGCGCCTTTTTTCCCTCCTGCTCCAGCAGCAACATTCCGCTCTGCCCGGACATTGAAGGGTTCGCGAATGACAATATCTTCCTGGGGGATATCGACGGCCTGCATCACGAGGTTGTACGTCGTCCCACTCGAGGCGATGACCCGGACGTTGATAGGCTTGTTCAGAACCACCGGCCGAACGAACAACTGCCCACGATCATCGTCCTTTTCGACGGTCAATTCGCCGTCGGTGGCGATCAACGAGCGGATTTTTCCACCGTCGATATAGAGGCGGGTCGTTTCCTTCGCGGAGATCTTGACGAAACTGTTCTGCCCTTCAACGGGATCAACAGTTTGGAGAGCGAAGGCGTTTAGCGAGGCGAGGGCGAACGCCGCCGCCAGAAGCAATTTCTTAGGGGCCATACCGATTCCTTTAGCGAGAATTTGGGGTAGTGGGCGTTACGCCCGACTGAAGCGCTTCTTTCGCGGCGGGATTGGACGCTTGCGGCGCAGGCGGTAAGACAGTACCAACCGCCGGTGCAGAGCTCGGAGCTAACGTTGCAGGGGCAGCTGGTTGAGAAGCCTGTGCTGCGGCAGCTTGAGCTGCAGCTTCCTGCTGCATTGCCGCTTCGACTTCAGCATTGGCTTGGGTGACGGGAGGGTCGAACGGCTTGAGGGGACTCGTCTCACGCAATTCCTTGATGAAGGTGCGACTTCCGTCATAGTCGAAAGTCACAAGATAAGCCTTCATCTCGTCGTTAGGGACACGCTTGTCTGCGATCCACGTGCTCTGAGCGCCGATGAGCACCAACGACTGACCCTTCTCGCTAATACGGACCTCACGGGGCATGAAGATCTTGCTCATGTTGTCTGCCTTCAGGCGATTCGAGCCGATCTTGAAGCGAATTGCCAAGTCCCCATAAAGGGACGGGTGGACGTATTTGAGCAAAAGGTTGCTCTGGTAATCAATGGAGGATGGGGTAACGGTCGCATACTGCTGAATGACCCACGAACCCATCTGTTCGAGGTATTCGGGACTCAGTGTCCGGCCATCAACCCAGAATGATTTGCTGATTTCTGGAGGGGAAAGGATGGTACGCACCGTGCGATCCATCGTAAAGAACGCCCCTGCCATGAAGACGTTTGTCAGGAGTGAAGCTCCAAGGATCATCTGGAACGCCCTGGTAACGCCGCCGCGTGCTTCCACATCGGCCATCAATTTACTGAGCAGCATTAGTGCAGTCTCGTCGTCTCGGTGTTGGGATGATCAGCCGATAAATTCACGGACGGCCGACGGAGGGGTAATACGGAAGCCGAAACTGGTCGGCAAATACCAGTAGAGGGCGTGAAGACCAAAGGCGCGGCTGCGCCCAGCCTTCAATTTCTGGTAGGACATGGCGACAACCACGCCCAAGCCAGAAAAGGTCATGGTCTGATTCGTCATGATTCCGATGACTACACAGCCCATGAAGAGAATCGCCACATCGAAGTCCCACCACAAGAACTTGGGAGGATCATCCAGGCGGTGCGGGATGATGTACTTGTGATCGATATCCGACATGGCGATTACTCTATGCTTGCGGCTTGCGCCGGCTGACTTAGATCAGCGCGGAAGCGATGCCATCGATGATGCCGGGGCCGATGGCGAACAGCACGGCGAAGATGATGCCGACCAGGGCGGGCATGGCAGTGGACTTCGCGAAGCCGACGATGGCACCAACCAGGAAGGCGGCGATGGCCAGGGTGCGGCCCAGGTAGCCTTCCGACCAGCCCTTCACCAGGTTGTACATGGCGCCGAATTCGGTACCGGAGGTACCAGCGAAGGCCGGAGCAGCGAGAACGAGGGAGGTAGCAGCGAGGCCGGCACGGTTGAACATCTTGGAAAGCAGTTTCATATCTTTGTCCTTGGCAAAAATTGGAGGGAATTGGGTCTCGTCGTCTCGTCGTCTCAAAGTCTCTTGAACTGCTACGTGGCCTTGTCGTCGTCGAGGTCTCGCCTCACGACATCCTTGACCCGGGCGAACAGGCGCTCACGCGCTTGATCGTCCCTGCTTGCATCCTCGATCGCTATTTCAAGGGCGGCTGTCGCAATGCGACGCTCCTGAAACAAGTCCCGCTCGGTGAGGTCCGCGCGGAACTTACGAAGGCTTTTCTTGGTGTCTTCTCGTACAAGCACGGCTCGGTAACCGTGCTCGTAATTTCCACTAGTCTGTGTAGTCATTTGGTCGTAACCGTTATCTCAATGTCTGTACGTCTGAGTTCTCTCATGGCGGCCTTGGAGGCAGCCAGGCTTCCATCACAGCAGGGGTTTTGCGCCACTGCCGCAATTCGGTCTGCCGGGATACCGGCCATCACCAGTACAGCCTTGACAGTTTCTGCACGGCGTACGGCCAACTTCTCGTTAAACTTTCGCGGTCCCGTCGGATCGGTGCGACCCGCCACCTCAATGCGCTTTGCATCCTTCAGCAGACCGGACGCCACAACTGCTTCTGCTTCCTTGCGGCCATCGGTGTCTAGACGGCTCCAGCCCCAGCGGAAGTGGACCTTGAAATGAACTTGTTTCGGCATCTCAGCCACCTTGACGGGAGCAGGGGCTGGTGGCGGTGCCGGTGGTGCCGACGGGGGGAGGAATTTCGGTGTCCGCTGCGGGCACTTGTCTGTTTCGCAGAACACCAGTTCGGCGTTTTGCTTGGTACCAACCTGGACAACGCCAAACTTACCGTTGGGAGACTGCTCGTCGGCGTTCGGGACAGATGCACAGGCCGTAACCATCATAGCCAGAGAGGCGCAGATCAAAGGCTTATTCATCGTCACGCCCCTCTTCATAATTCAGGAAGCCGCCGACAGAAAATGTGCGTGGCTCGTATTCCGCCAGCGCCGAGGCGATCATCATGGGCTGCTCGGACTCACCGAGCTTCACAACCATGATTTTCTTCGGCTGCACGGCAGCACTTGCGCTGTGAATAACCTTGTTGGAAGCGGCCGTTGCCGCTTGTTCATAGGTGGCGGCCGCATGTGTCGGCGCACCGATGTCCCCGACCTTGTTCAGGGCTGCATGAATCTTCCATGCATATTGATTGCGGCGGCGATCACATTCCGCTTTATCCAGCTTGGCGCACCCCACGTTGTAGGCGCCGATCGCATTCCAGTTCCAACCGAGCTTCTTGGCGTTGTTCGACAGAATCCATGCACCTACTTTGATATTTGTGCATGCGTCTTTCAGGGACTCTTCCGTGACACCGTACTTTTCGAGCTTTGGCAGCCAACTCGAATTGATCTGCATTATTCCAACGTCATGCGTCCCATTGCTGTTGCCGTTGCGGGCTTTCGCATTGAATCCACTCTCGGTCTTCGCGACAGCCTTCAGCACGTTGACCGGAATGCCGTAGCTCTCGCTGGCGGCCTCCCAACACGTCGCTTTTGCGGCGATAGGAGCTGCAAAAGCCAGCCCCGACAGCGCGATTAACAGGAAGTTTTTTGTTGCGTTCTGCATGGGATGAATCTTGCCGGTTGGCAAGAAACGTCACAACGCAGAAATGCCGCCGTTTTGAGGGGGTTAGGTGTAGGAATGGACCCCGTTACGCAGAATGTTGAATGTTCGAGATAAGTAGACGTACGAGAACACCCATAAACGTGATCACGGCGGGGTAGAAAAAGACCGACAAGGGGGTTACTACCGCGAAGGCAACCATCGAAATTGCGGCCATGGCGATGATGACGTGCCACGAGATGTTGTAGACGGTGGGGGACGTATATTTGAAGGACGCCAGCTTCGCCTTTCTCGTCATTACCCCATCAAAAAGGATGGCAGCCAAGAACGGCGTCAAATAGACGATCCAAGACCAGGAATGAGCGACCCTGAAAAAGAACATCCAGATGTTGTAGAGAAAGTTCCCCCAGTATTCCATCAGGTGCTCCGCATAGGGTGTCATCGCCTTCGGCAGCATGACCCCTGGCGCCACCTCCTTGCTAGGCATCGGCTTCACGAAATGCTTTCGTATAAGCGGATCGATTCCCGTACTGACCATCGCTGCGCCGTAAAGTCGGTTCGTCCGATCCAAGATCGTTTGCACTTCCTTACCGTCATACCACTCCCCCGCGGTGGCCAGTTCGCTTTCCACGCACGACTCGTAGTCGGCCTGGTTAATCAGCAGGGGTGCGAAAAGAAAGATGACGATGATGGCGAGTAGCCAAAGTAATCCGTGGCGAGTCACGATGTCTTCCTCACTGTGCGGTGCTCATGTGGAGCAAGCTATGGTAATCAAGTCCGGCCACCTCAAGTTCTTGAGTCGGGCTGATAGCCGCCAAAAGCTTGATCATTACGGTGCCGGATGCGACCGGGGTTTCACGCTCACGAATTTGAATCGCGTAGCGCTTATGGTTGGCTAGGTGCCTCATCAATGGCTCGTCGTAAGTCCAAACCGCCCAAAGTCCATCCTTGTCCTTGACGGATACGCGGAGAGACGAGAGAACCTTGGCGCTTGCAGCGATTCGCTCGATGAACTTCCTGTGGCTTGCTTCGTAGCCCAATGGCAACGTTTCGTCGTAGGTAGCGATCGCATCCCTCAGTGTGCGCTCGGCAAGGTTCTCACCATTAACGACCAACCAGGGCGATACGAAGTGGATGAATTGGAGCGCAACACGCTCCAGGGTAGGCCAATCGGTGAACGCCTTTACCGGACTCGATGAAAACCCGGCGTTGCTAAGAATTCTGTTGAGGCTTACCCGCACGAAGGTATCTCCACTCATGCTTCTTCATGTGAAATGATGGGCAGACGACCCTTGATAAGTCTGCCGCCAGACACCATTGCTATGTACTGCCAGTTCGGCAGTTGCCCAAGTACGTCCGGCGGGAGCACATCTTCAAGTGCTTCCGTTACCCTCTCCTGAACGGAGCCCGTGAAATGGGTAATCGTCTTTTCAGTCGAAGAAGATGTCGCATGGATCTTCTGCTGCGTATAGACGTAGGTCTGGCCAAAGGTTTCCGTGACGAAATCTTGAGTAACTCGGTCCTTGATTCGCATGGAGACGAGGTTGTTGAAGTTGCCGAGCATCTGTCTCGCCTTGTCCATCGATTCAAAGCGAGCGGCCAGGTCGGGGATTGTTTGGATCGCCGCCAAATTGATAAAGCCGGCGCCGGCGGATTTATTCAACATTTGGATGTACGGATCGTTGACCACCTCTGCTGCCTCATCGACGATGAGGAAGACCTTGTGGTTGCCACCATAGTTGTAGAAAGCAGCAGCAACCGAAGTCAGATCCGATAACAACATTGAGCCGACAGCGGAGCTGATTGTCTTATTCGCCAACGAATCCAGACCAATACTCACCACGCTGTTGGCGCGGATCAGAGAAGCAAGGTCTGTCATCGGCCGAGTGTCTGCAACATCCCTCGGGTCGGGGGAAAGCAGAGCCCCCAGGTCCCCGGTGGTGAGCATGCCCAGAATCGGCACTAGGTTAGCAATCATCTTGGAGTAGTGGGCGCTGTCATGCTTGTAGATAGTTGCCAAGGCCTCAATAGCCTCGTCTCGCAAGCCGCGCGGAACGATCATGTCCAAATAGAACTCCAGGAGGAGGTGGAGTGACTGGCGCACAAGAATCTCGCCATCTTCCTGTCCCTTCTTTCCCTTCGCTTGCTTGAGCGTCCGCGCATACGCCGCCACTTCGGTTTCCCAGTTTGGCTGTAGCTCCTCGTCGAAGAACTGAAGAATGACACGCATCAATAGATCGGCAATCCCGTTGTCCACGTAGGAACGAATGCGCACAAGCGACGGCTTCTCGCCCGTTGCCAGCATCCCCATAACAATGGCGTTCAGCACCCCCCACGCGAAGTCCCTGAAGGACGAGGACTTATCCCCTCCAGGCATCAGTGCGGCGATCCGCGAGGCCAAGTCACTTGGATTTGTATAGTTCTTCAGAGGATCAATACGAGCGCTTGATGCAGGGAACGCAAGATGGAAGCGTACAAAATCGTGCTCCCGGCCCGCTTGTTTGCACGCCGCGCGCAGGGATGCATCAAAGGGTTGGTCTCCCTTCGGATCAATGCAGATGACGGTGTACCCAAGCTCGATAGCCATTTCAGCGATCAACTCGAGGAAGCGAGTCTTCCCGCACCGAGTCGTACCTACCAGAAGGGTGTTACCGATCAGGTTCTGAATCGGTACATACAGTTCTTCCTCGGCTCCATTCAGGCCGTGAATCCAAGGGGCCCCGATATATTCTGCCGTGTTTGCACCAACCTGCTCGCCGCTCCATTGTTCGATCATCCACATGATCATCTTCGGTGGATAGAACTGTTCCGGGTCAGCTCGCTTGATTTCGTACACTCGCTGGGTGTGAACAGGGGTCCAGTCGAAGCCCTTCCCGAACCACAGAGCCAGCGAGTTCTCCTTCCCTTCTTCGCTGGTGACTTTGGCTTTCAATTCCTCGTCGGAAATGAAACTGATGCCCTTTCCACCCAAACTCCATTTGAGCCGCCAAATCTCCCAGGCCCTAAGAAGGTTGAAGATCATGAACCCAAGGGCGGTAGCCCCAAGGTAGTAAAACGGAAGATCAGGGAACGAGGTGGTGTACCAGACGAATGACAGCCCGACAACGCAAAGGAACCACACGGCTGCGGAGTAGGCCTCGTAGGCCGTCCGCCACGGCATCTCGAATTGGCGAAGTAGCATTGGTTATTCCTTGTGGGTCATATCGAATCCGAGGCCAGAAGCGATATCTGGCTTCAGGATTACCATGCGGTGCGTCTTTCCGTCGATCTCGACTGGATGAATTCGGCGACTTGCTCGGGTCTTGTCCTGCCAAAGCCACGCCTTCAGGCCGAGCTCTTCGAGCAGTTCCATCACCGGAATTCCATGCCGGTTTAGTTCCTCGTGGCTGATACCAAAGCCGTAAGGCAGCGCGGCGACCACGCCGGTCATGGCGTCATTGCGGTAGGACTGCATAACCTCGTTGAGCAGCCATGCATTTGTCCGCTTCAGAGATCCGAGTAACTTTGCCGCCGTCGGGCTCACATCAGCTCCAAGCGAAGCACCGCTGTCGCTTTCCTGTGCGGGTGGGCGCGGATCGTCCGATCGAGAATCTTCCTCGGCGCCACCGTTCTGGCCTCCCCCTTCTTCAGGCTTGGGCTTATTTCGCTTACGATCTTTCCCTGCTAGCGGCGCCGGTGGCGGTTCCAGGCTTCCTTCAGGAGGAGGTTCATTTTCTTGCACGTAGGGCGGGATCTCCTCGAGCGGAGGCGCCTCTAGTTCTTGCTTCGGAGCCGGCCGCGGCTTTTGCTTTGCTGGTCTAGCGGGCGCATCCTTTACCGCCTCTGAGGGCTGGTTCGGGGCCTGAGCGTCGGTCTTCGGGCCTTGCTTTGCACTACTTGCCGACGGAGCTGTTTGCTGGGCCGCCGAGGCCGAAGTAAGTGTCAGCTGGACATTCTGATAAGGCTCAAAGTCAAAGCCCTGGGGGAATATGACCTCTCCCTCCCGCAGCTTTACCATGCCCTCTTTCGCCTCGAATGTGCCAGGCAATGCAATTGTCCAGTAACGGGCACCTCGTCCGTTGATCTGGAGCAGATTCGCGGATACCAGAAGGTCTGCCAGGGTATCCGGGTCCTTCGGAATGCCGGCAAACGAGTCACGAGCCAACAGATTCGCTATGTCAGCGGCAGCAACAGGCCAGTCAATGAATACGCCTTCCCTCCCAACCCAAAGACGGCCGCCTGATGAGACATTGTTCGCGATCCACTTCCCGCCACGAACCAAACGACGCATCGCGTCGACCAGATGCATCTCGAGGTGCGCACCGATTACCAGGTGCCCATAGTTCGTGGCGGATCGTTTCAAGTCATCTTCGATCACCCGGGTGATAACAGGAGCAACCAAACGACCGATCGGGTTCTCGGACATGTTGGTCTCGACACCGGCGATCGCCGCAGTCATCGCCGGCACGACTTGATTGTTGTCACTGGCGAGATACTGCAGGACGTCATGGGGAACCACTTGCGAGATTGAGTATGCTGCTGACGCCTGGGCCCCATGGACATGCATATCTTCCATCCATCGGACAAAATAGACATCTGCCTTCGAGTTCATGCACCACTGGAAAAGGGATTGGAGGAGCGGGGTCCACTGTTGACTGTCCCTGGTCATGACCGCCATCGAATTGACCGTGCGATAGTTCTGGCTGCACAGACCGGCCAGGAACGTCGCCAATGTCCATTTCGGTTGCATGAAGAAGCGTCGCTCTACGCCTCCCCCGGCGGGAAAGACTGCTGCATTGGCAGATTGGAGCGAATTCAGCGCAATTTCGAGACTCATCCGGAAAAGCCCACCGGTTCCTCGGAAATAGGTGGTGCTCGTCGCCGGAAGCAGATGGACGTGCCCCGCCAGGTTTCGGACGGCCGGCATATAGAGGCGATCGAAGTCCGCGCGCGAAACACCGGCAGTACGGAAGATGCGATCCAGCAGTTCTTGTTGAGATTGCAGGATTTTCTCAACAGAAATGACTGGGATGCCTTTGTCGAATGGGGGATAGCGCGTTATCGCATAGTCGCCCGGGTCTTCTTCACCCGGATAGACATCCAGCCCCAATCCACGGGACTGGGGCTGCGGCGGGACCAACAGCGGAGCAGATGGCGGGGCTGGTGCGCGATTCAGCAGGCGGCGGATGAAGGTGAGCATGCCCGGAATTATCCGGAGCGGCCCAGAAAGACGCAGCAGGGAAATGCCGCCGAAAATGCGGGGCTAGACGTAGGAATGGATGGTGCCGTGGAAAAATCAGCTTGCGCAGGCGTGGCGGGATGCCGAAATGCGCTCGGAATTCTCAACCAACTTCGCAAACCGCTTTTGTATGGCGCACATTGGACATGACTGGTTGTCCAGTTCCGCTTCAGTGATAACCAAATAGCTTGCACCACAATCGCCGCAGTCCTTCAAAGCCAAAGGTGCGGACTTTCGTCCATAACCATAGCCAAGGTGGGTCATCAGATCGTAGGCGTTATTCAGGGTAATCCTGGACAACTTGGGGAGGGCTTGCTGGAGGGGGTCGGTGAGACGGTAGTAGGCTTGGAATGCTGTGGTAAGCAACCAGCCGCGGTTTGCGGGCTCATCTAAAGCGGCTTCGATCTTGAGGTAGATGCTGGCAAAAGCTGCCGCTTGAAGATTCCAATCGAGGCCGCCCCGATTGTGCGGTATCGCGTAATGCTTCGGTTGGGTCTGCTGGAGTCTTCCGGCCGGCGCTTCCTGCCCCGTCAGACGCTTATATCGATCGGCGATGGCCTTCGATGATAGACCGGTGTACCTTGCGATCAACTTCGGCTTACCTCCCATCAAGACCATAGTGTTCGCCAGGTCAAGGAATCTGCTCATCCAAATTGGGTCATCGAACTGAGCTGATTCAGGAATAGGGGTGCCGGGGTGCATGTCGATCTCCTTACGCAGCCGCGGCTAGCATGGCGGCGGAATAATGAGGAACAGCTTTCGCATGCAGAGGGCCAACATTACGAGTGGCGGCACCAGAAACGTCAAATACCGTTCCCAGCCAGCGACGTGAGATGTCGGTGATTTGTTGGTTGGTGAGCCGCGCCAGGACTCGCGCTTGGGCCAGGTCGACACTCAGGATGATCAGGCCATCGAAGTAACCGTTCAGGATGTCGCGGGCAGTCTGCCGAGCGAACATCAGGTATTCCTTGTTGATGGAGGTGACATCCAAGGAATTTTCGTGATGGGACGCAGCAACTATCGCAGCAGCCGTCGAGAGCTCATTAGCGGAAGGCTTCAGCTTCCCAAGACAGACGGCGAGAAGATTCAGCGTTGAGAGCAAGTTTACGTTTGCCGATCCCATTTGCGTCAGGATGCGCTTGTTCAAAGCATGCAGATCTTCCATTTGCAACCCCCTTTTGCCGTAGTTCAGGGCCGCAAATTAGGTGAAATCCCGTATTGCCAAGCCCAACGTCATCTCAATGTGATGCGGATTATGGGAAAGTGTGCCATGTTTTGTCAATGATTTTTTTCTTCATAACGGAGCTTTTTTTTCCGTCTTATGGAAGTATTGACGACTGTATGAGAAAATCCGGTGAAATTGGAGAGGTCGACCGCCGTGCCACCGCGGTGTCTTCAGCGGGTTGAACTTACCAATCACCTGACTCCAATTTCTGTTTTAGGTAGAATTTCGGTCGCAAAAAACGAATTTTTATTGGCCTTGACTGGTGGTGCTCTGACTCCACCCCAAAGCCTTCTATATAACTAAAGCCATATATAATGCGCGCCTTTTTGCTCTAACCTAGTATCCGGGCTTAGGTGCGCAAAGGTAGAATACAGTGCCGATTCGAGTATTTCTGGCGGACGATCACCGCCTCTTGGTGGAAGGTTTCCGCCACGCCCTCAAGGACTACGACATTGACGTCGTGGAGGTAGCTTACAGCCTCGATGGGTTAATTACCCGCTACCTTGAGGTACAACCGGATGTGCTAGTCATTGATGTCCGGTTTGATAGCAAGAGCGTTTCTGAGACGGGACTGGATGTGTGCGAGGAACTTCTGGCTACGCACCCTGACGCCAAAATCATTGTCTTCTCTCAATTCGACGACCAGTACATCATCGAGAAGGCGTACAAGATCGGCGTCCTCGCCTTCGTCCTGAAGGATGAGTGTACCGATGTCCTTGATCAAGCTATCCGTACCGTAGCTGAAGGCAGGGAGTTCTTTTCACCCCAGGTCGCGCAGCTCCTCGCTCGCTCTTCGGTCAAGGACCGGAATCCCAGCAAACTTCTCGACGAAAAGGAACTTCGTGCGTTCTTGCTGACCGCAGATGGTGCTTCACTTGCCGACGTCGCTGAGTCAATGGATCTTTCGACAAAAACAGTTGGCCACCTGCTGAAGAGCATCAAGTCCAAGCTCGAAATCGAGACGCCGGCTGATTTCACCAAACTCGCGATTCGATTCGGGCTTACTACGACCGAGTTGAAAACGAAAAGCTGACTCGCGTTCCCGGGCGTTTTGCATTTCCCGGAAACGCGGACTGAACCTTGAGATTGCCGCCAATCACTCGTGCTCGCTCACGCATGTCGATTAGACCGATGCCGGCGGTAATCTCTGAAGGCGTCTTGGCTCTTGGCTTCACCCCTACCCCATCGTCCATCACCACGACGTCGATGAGGTGCATTCGTTCATTAAGCTTCAGCGACACCGAGATCTGCTTGGCGTTGGAATGCTTAATCGCGTTGTAGATGGATTCACGGATGATTTTGTACGCAGTGACAGCCACCTCCTCCTCGAGCTCCGGTCGCTTCGGCAGATTGTGCTCTAAAACAATCTCTGGCTTGTCAAAGAAGTTTGTGTAGTGAGATATCAAGGACTCGATCGCCGCTGTAAAGCCAATTGAATCGATCACTTCGATCCGTGTGTTCTTGATGATGTCGCGCGTTTGGGAATAAGCATCCGCCAATAGCTCTTGGACGGAATTGAGAATTTTGCTGGCTTTAGGATCGTCCTTTACGTAGGGCTCCAGTCGCTTCAGTTCGTTTTTGCATAGAACCAAATTGGGATTTACATCGTCATGGAGGCGCCGCGAAATTGTTCGACGCTCTTCGTCGATGCGGCGATTTGATTCCGCGAGAACACGCCTAGTCTCCTCGTGCGAGACTTCGAGCTGCACGTTGCTGTGCATCTTCCCCAGAATGAGCACGTACAGGAAAAAGACCAGCATCAGCCCCGCAGGAAGGCTGGAGATGATATTAGCCTTGGTCGTGAATGGGAGCGTGACAACCAGGAACGCGGCCCATGTCCACAAAAAATATTTGGCCGGGGAGCTGCCCCGGAGGGCCAGCGCCAGGCTGGCGATGAAGACAACCAGCAGGAAAGCGCAAATCGTTAGGAAGACGACGCTTTCATCCATGATGCGCTCCCTGCACGCGGTTACTGCTTACTGAAACTTGGCAAGGGCCGATTCACCGGTGTCACCCACCTTGATGCCCATGGCTTCTGCAGCCTTGGAGACGGCAACAATCAAGGCTTTCTTCATATCCTCGAAGTTATTAACGCCAGATACGATTGCACAGGCCTCTTCAGTCTTGTTGCAGGTCTCCGAATTGATATAGCCGCAGGCAAGGAATCCATTTGAGCCCTTCATTACCAGCAGCGGCCGCTTCAATTCGAATCTCAGTGTCTCGATGCTCATTTGCTACCTTTCAAAAAATGGCTATATGCATTCTGAGGTTGGAAAGTCCTGATTTCTCAGTCCAGAACGCCTGATTCAGCAAGCTCAACCAAGGTTGGAATGTGCGGCCCGTATTCAACCGTCTCGGTAGTGCTCTTGGTTGGAATCAGCGATTCGGAAGGCTTGGATAGCCGCACGCCGCTGCCCACTTTTCGGGCATGTTTTGCGTAGAGCGTTTTGGCGCGGATGATCTCGTAGCTATACCCACGCCCCAGTCTGTTCGACAGCTTGATCAGGCCATTCAGACACTCGGTATAGGCATTGGTGATTCGACCAGGAGAATCCCAGTAGGCAAAGATGTCTTCGTAGTGGTTGCGCACCGTTTTTGCAAGCGAGTGGAACATCGCCAGTTCGCCTTCAGGTAGCGTGTTTTCCCAAGCCTCGAAAGCATGTTGGGCTGATGCCTTGTCTGGGTCGTCGTAGATGCGGAAGAAGGCTTCCTTGAAGTCATAGGCTTTGCCCAATTCAGGAATGGTTTCCCGCACCGCAGCCAGCGCTTTCAGTTCCGCTGCATTCAAAGAGCCAGGGCGCTTTAGCGTAAGCCAGCGAATCGACTTCTTCACATGCACGCGCTCTTCCTTGCTCAGCGTCGCCTGGTACTTCTTACGTTCTTCATCAAGAGCCTCAGATGCCATCTTTACGACATGGAACTTGTCGATGACCAGGCGGGCATTGGGAAGGTACTGCGCGAATGATCGCTTGAACGGTCGCCACATATCCGTGCAGACCCATTCCACCCGTTCCCGGTCGGGCAGGTTCTTGAAGAATGGCTTCAGGTGATCCTGCGTGCGTAGCTCCAACATCTGATAGACGTTGTTCGTGGCCAGGTTCGTGATGACGCACCGGTACTTCCCGACGATGCTCACCTCGTCGATCCCCATGATGACCGGGGTTTCGTAATGCACCGTTCGATCTAGCTCCTCAATCAGATCGTGAGCGATATTCTTGATGGTGTTGACGGCCAGCCCAGTCTGCTCGGCAAGCGCGTGAAACGTCATGCCCAAACAACGTTCACGGATGGCATCGACCAGTCGTTTGGTTGCCCGACGCTTCTCATCCAGAAACGTCAATTCAGGAGAGAACATCTTGCCGCAGCTATCGCATCGGAAGCGTGGCCTGAAGATTTCCAGGCGCACCGGCTGCATCTGCATCGGCGTATCGGCAAAGATATTGGATCGTTTGCCGTGCCGGTACATGGCTTTGGTGCAATCGGGGCATGAAGGCAAATCACCATCGAGCGCTTCAGCAACGACGGTGAGCCCGTGTTTCTGTGAGAAGTAGTCCACCGGCTTGACGCCTGGGAGGTTCAAGAGGTCAATCACTGGTGCTATCCAGGTCAATGTTCCGCTGCTGGCTGATCAGTTCGTAAATCACATCGGTCAGTGCCGCCATTGCTTGGCGGTCGGACTTCAATACCAGCGTAGCGAGCTTCTGGTGACTGGTCAGGGCGCGAACCACGCCTTGCTGGACAGCACCGGGTAGATTGCCCTTCATCGCCTGATCTCGCGTATTGCTTTCAACCTGGGCCATAACCACATCGTTCTCACGAGCGATTGAAGCAATCTGATTCACGAAGGCTGCTTGATCCCGAAGCGGGGTCGCCTCTCCAAACAAGTGATTGAGCTTGTCGATGATTTCAGTAAGGAAATGCGGCGTGTCGCCTGCGCCACCGCCTCCTCCCGGCCCGATGGGCTTGAGCACAGGCGTTTTATCGTCTTCGCGGTGGGCATCCTCTTTGCCTTTGATATCAAAACCAGTCAGTACCAACCCCTTCAAATCCACACGCTCGGGCGTTTCGCCGGCCAAACGCTTTTGCAGCAACTTGGCGAAGGCAGCGAAGTTTTCCAGTTCAGGATCGCAAAAGTCGATCAACTGGGCGACATAGGCATAAGTGCGGCAGAAACGGCCAAGGCCAGCCTTAAAGGACATCAGCGTTTTGATTTGCTCCGCATGCTCCTGCCGGTGATGGTCAGCCGACTTCATGCCTGCCTGATCGCCTTGGCTGTGCGCCTTGTCAAATGCCGCCTCCCAAGTCGCAATGGCTTCGCGCAACATCTTCAGTCGTTGCTCGAACAGGCGCTTGGGGCCATCGGTCGCGGTATAGAGCGCCTTGTGCTGCGGCTCCTGAGCATGCGTGATGTCGCGGATGGTCTTGAACCGTGCTTCCTTGAAGGCTTCCAGATCAGTTGCGTCATACAAGCCCTGGCCGTCAAGTTGCTCCTGAATCTCGTAGATCACGTTAGGGTCTTGAGCATCCTCGATTTGGGCCCCGTTGTCGTACATGGCAAAGGCCCGGCGAACGTTCTCCGGATCGTTCACAAAGTCGATGATGAAGACTTCATCCTTGCCCGGCGCCATCCGGTTGAGACGGGAGAAGGTCTGAACGATTTCGACATCGTTGGCGATCTTCTTGTCGACATACATGGCCACCAACTTTGGCTGGTCAAAGCCAGTCTGGAACTTGTCGGCCACCAGCATGACGCGATACTCCGGGCGATCAAAGGCAAGGCGCAAATCCTGACCCTTTACCTCCGGGTTCATGCTTTCCTCGGTGAATTCCTCGTTCTCATCGACGATGAAGACATCATCCTTGAATTGCTCGTCGTCCCCCTGCATCACCTGTTTGCCCGTTACCTTGCCCGAGAAGGCGATCAGTGAATGGATGTGTCCATACTCAGCGTGCTGGGCAATATATCGGTCAAATGCCTTCTTGTAGCGGATCGCTGCAGCACGGGAGCTGGTCACGACCATTGCTTTCGCCTTGCCATCCAGACGGTGTGCCACGTTCTTACTGAAGTGCTCGATGATGAACTGCACCTTCTGCGTAACGTTGGTTGGGTGCAGCGACATCCATTGAGCCAAGGCACGTTTTGCAGCCTTGCCGCTCACCCGCTTGTTGTCCTCTATCTGCTTAGCAAGGTTGAACGCGGTTTTGTACGGCACATAGCCCTTCAGCACATCCAGGATGAATCCTTCTTCGATGGCCTGGCGCATTTTGTACTTGTGGAAGGCTTCGGGCAGATTGTCCTTGGATGGCTTCCGCGATGGATCTGGAACGCGGCCAAACAGCATCAATGTGGAGTGTTTGGGCGTACCAGTAAAGGCGAAGTAGCTGATGTTATCCGGACGTGCCCGCGACTTCTGAAGCTGCTCCAGTAATTCTTCGACGGTCAGCGAAGCCATCTTGCCCTGGCCGCTCATCGCCAGCGCCGTCTGGAGCTTGGCTGCCGTGGTGCCGGTCTGGGAGTTGTGCGCCTCGTCGATGATGACTGCGAAGTTCTTTCCCTTGAGCGCCTTGTCCGTCACGATGGCTTCCATCGCATACGGGAAGGTCTGGATGGTCACGACGATGATCGGCGTTTCCGCCAGTAGCGCATCGGCCAGTTGCTGACTCTTCGACTTCGATGACTTCTGGCGGTCGATGGCGGCAATCACACCAAACTGATGGTCGATTTGCTTCACGGCATCCTGGAGTTGTCCATCCAGCACGTTGCGGTCGGTGACGATGATGACGCTGCTGAAGATCGAATCGCCGTTGTCACTGCGCAACTTCACGAGGTCATGGGCCGTCCAGGAAATCGTGCTGGTCTTGCCGGAACCGGCGCTGTGGTCGGCCAAATAGACCATGCCGGGGCCGTTCTGTTTGGCATCGGCGATCATTTCATTGACCGCTGACCATTGATGGAAACGCGGGAAGATCAGCGTTTCCTTTTTCGACCAATTGCCCTTCAGGTCGACCACATCCTTCTTCTCGACATAGACGAAGCTGTGGAACACGCGCAGCCAGGCATCCGGTTGGCAAACAGCCTCCCAGAAGTAGGCTACCGGGTATTCGCGGGTGCCATCGGCCTTCAACTCGCCTTCCGGATTGCCTGCATGGCCATCATTGCCCTTGTTGAATGGCAGGAAGAAGGTGTTGTCGCCATCGAGCTTCGTCGCCATCTGGATTTCTGAATCCGACATGGCGAAATGGACGACAGCACCCCGCTTGAAGGTCAGCAGCGGCTCGCGGCGCTTGGTCTTGGGATCGTAGGGCAAGCGGTCAGTACGGTACTGATCCATGGCCGCATCCGCCGACTGGGTGAAGTCGGTTTTGAGTTCGACGGTCGCCACTGGGATACCGTTGATGAACAGCACCAGATCAATCGCCAGCTTGCGTGATGGATGGTATTGAAGCTGCGGCACCACGCGCAGGATATTGGCGGCGTAGCGCTTCAACACATCAGCGTTACGCTTGTCTTCCGGGGCTGCTTCCGAGAGATCGATATGCCCACACCCGGCGATGGAGAAGCCCTGGCGCAGCACCTGAACCGTGCCATGCGTTTCCAGCGCCTTGGCCAGCCGATCCATTAGGATTTCGAGAGCACGGTCGCCGTTGTCCTTCTTGAGCTTGGCCCACTTCTCGCCTTGACCGGATGCTTCCAGCCAAGCAATGAGGTCGTCGGCATACAACGCCCGTTCGGTGTCGTACTTCGTGGTTTCGCCAACCTTCCAGCCCTGTGCCTCCAGCTTGGAAACGATGTAGCTCTCGAAGTGTTTTTCTTGGTGTGCGGTGTCGCTCATGCGGACTCCCGAAGGTCGATTTGGCCGGTGACGGCAGCGGTAATGAAGGCGGCGCGGCGTTCTCTGAGGAGATCGATGCTGCGCTGGGTTTTAGCGACTAACGTATCGAACCGCTGAAGCTCATCGCCGACATATTGGACGATCAGTTTTTGTTGCTCTTCAGAAGGTAGCGGCATCCTGAATGCCTCAATATCAGGCATGTAAATGGTCTTGTGGGTTGATCCAATCATTAAACGTGATAATTCCTGTTTCATCCCCAGAAGAACGAGGTACAGGTATTCATTAACAACCCTGGAACCGCATCGCCAGACAGCAAAATCCTGCGATGTAGCCATGTCACAACCCATGATTGCAGGGAATCCCACTGATGCGGTGCGCGAAAGCATCACAGACCCCGCTGGATGCACAACTGCTGATGAATTGGCGACCCCCAGATCGCTGACCTTTTCTTCTGTCTCGGTTACGAAACGCCTACCTTCGCGGCGTACCTGCCAAATATCCGCAAGAGTGAACCAAGGGATATAACAATCCTCCCACCAGTCAGGGCGAGACCTGCTTGGGGTGTGGCCGGAACCAAGCGTTGCAACATGGCGCACTTGGACGACATTCCATTGCTCCGGCACCTCTCCAATCCAGTCAATGCCCGAATCCCTCATCTTCACGTTGGGATCAAGTCCCTTTGTGACCGCATGCGTGATGAGCGCCTGCCGCTTTTCCTTCAGGAGTTCAATGAAGCGGGTTTTCTTGGTGATCAGGACGTCGATGCGGGCGGTTTCGCGGTCGACGGCGGAAATGACCTGAATTTGCTCTTCATGGGAAGGGGTTGGCATCTCAATAGAACCAACATGCTCCCAGTCGGCCCTTGGCATCTTGGCACCCTCGCATCCGGCCTCAATTTGTTGTGTCACATCAGGGGTCAGCAGCCACTGTTGAAGCCAGCGCGGAAGTGTATTTCCCGTTTTCAGAACCAGAAATTCAGTTGAGCATGCACCATCCATCTCAGCAACGATGGCTTTTCGCAGATAGGGACGCAACTTGCCGTACAGAACGTCCTGCTCATAAAAAATGCCGACCGTTGAATCCTCGGTTTGCCGAGAATTACCGCTTGTTGGCTTGTATTGGCCGGATTCGGCCTCAACGTCTTCAAGCCCAACATAAGTAGCATTGGCAGGCACATCGCTACGTCGTTCAGTTCTGATTGATGCGTGGCGCTTAATTCGAGCGATTTCCCAATGTTCCGGCACCTGCCCAATCCATTTCACGCCGGAATCCCGATAGGCCGGGTAAGGCTTGTAGTGGCTCATTTCTTGGTCTCCCCCGCCAGCACGGTATCCATCAGCAAACGATCCAAAATTGAGTAATCGGTGTCGCGCAACACGGGCGGCAGGACGGTTTCCAGCCGCGAAAGTTCGGCATCAATGAAGGCATTGATGATCGGAAAATGCGATCCATGTTCCCCTTCCCCTACTGCACGCTTGATGGCTAGCAACTGATCAATCGCTCCCAGCAAATCGGAATCAGTGACGATGGCATCCACCAATTCCTGAAACGGCATTGGAGCCACGCCGCGCCCTTGCTCAATCCACAGCGTTGCCAGCAAGGGGCGCAGCACGTACAGGTATTTTTTCAGGCGTACCGTTTCGCCCAGCAGGTATTCACGGTAATTCCGGCGTGCCATGTGAACGTAGTGATGGAACGTGCGTTCTGCCTGGTGTGTTTGCCGGGCGGCATCACGCATGGCGTTCAGGAAATCCGGATCGGCCCGATACACCACAGGGGAATCCAGCCATTCAATCAGGGTGGCGTTGCCCTTTTTCAGCAGGCCAAGCGCCTTGCGCAACTCCCATCCGTTGATGTCGAGATCGCCCGAGATCGGCACCTCAATTACGTCTCGCTGAGGGCTGACACGGAGATACCAGGGCAGCGGATGAACGTAGATGAAACGAACATCGTAGTCACTGTCAGGGGATGCGAAGCCCCAGCCCCGGCTGCCAGATTCGCAAGCGTAGAGCACTCGAACGTTATGCTCTGCCTCAATGGTTGTCAGGCGAGCCTCGATGTCACATCGGACAGCCGGATCAATTGGATGCGCGGTATTCATGCCTGACCCTCTTCCGGCGCGGCCAGCACGGCACGCTCACGGGCATGTTCGCTTGCGCGATGCAGGCGCTCGCGCAGCACGGCAATTGGCGGCAACTCAACCAAGTATTCCGCAACACGGATGGATGCCTCATCCAGTTGAAGAAGTTCAACTTGCTCAGCATCGGCACTTGCGCAGAGGATCAGGCCGATAGGCGGCTCTTCACCCACAGCCCGTTCATGTTTGTCCAGCCAGCGCAGGTATAGCTCCATCTGCCCCTTGTGGCTTGGCTGGAAGGATTCCAGCTTGAGTTCGACGGCCACCAGGCGGCGCAGGTGGCGATGATAGAAAAGGAGATCGAGGTAGAAATCGTCCTTGCCGACGGTCATGCGCTTCTGGCGAGCAACAAAGCAGAACCCGCTCCCCAATTCAAGAAGCACGCTTTCCATTTCTCGCAAGATCGCAGCTTCCACGTCGCGTTCGCTATAGCCTTCCGGCAGTCCAAGAAAGTCCAGCATGTATGGGTCTCGAAACACCATGTCCGGTGTCATTCGCCCATCGGAACGGAGTTGTCCGAGTTGCGCCTGTACGACTGCTTCCGGCTTTTTGGCAATCGCTGTTCGCAAATAGAGTTGGCTACCAATGCGCTCTCGCAGGGTGCGAACACTCCAACGTTCAACCCGGCACATTTCAGCGTAAAACTCGCGTTCAAGCGGTTGCTTGAGCGGCAGAATCTCAACAAAATGGCTCCAGCCCAATTCCTGAGCAAGCGATGCCACAATCTGCGGATCGGGGAATGCCTCTGCGAACCGAATCATTCTGGCAAGATTGCGTGCGCTGAATCCCTTGCCGTATTCAGGAACCAATTTTGCCGACAGTGTTGGCAAAATCTCTTCTCCATAGCTGGCGCGTTGTCCTTGCAGGACTTCACGCGAAATACGTTCTCCGAGTCGCCAGTGAAGAAGCGTGAGCGCACTGTTCGCTGTCTGTGCGACATGACGCCGCGTATCCTCGATCAACGCACGGATTTCTGCCAGCAGTGAATCCGTCTGAATTGTGATGTCCGTCATTTGCTGGGTTCCTGCTCACGAAGCCAATCCGCCCTGCCATACCGATAATCAGGAAACTCGTTTTGCAAGGTCGTTTGCCCGAGCAACAGTCGCCGCGCCATGGACGCCAGTTGTGCTAGTTCAGTTTCATTTCTGACTTCCAGTGGAACAACCAGGCTAACGCCCGTGGCCCAGTTCAGCCGTTCCCGTTTCCATGAAGTGGAAACATCGAGGTCGATCCCTTCGGCCTCCATGCTCTGACGAACGGTACGCAAATGTTCGTAATAAGCGTCCTGCTCTGCCGATGGCTGCCGGGAGGTGTAGCTGACGATCTTTTTCCGCGACTTGCCCACTTGCTTGTAATTGGTTGTCGCACCCTCGAAGAGCCAATCATCCTGTGGGTCGGGTCCAGCCCGATCCCAGGATTGTTCTTCAATGGCAGTGCTGTAAATATGGCGTGGGTGTTGCCACCAAACGATTACCCGTCGTCCATTCAGGATGAAGCCAACGTCGTCCCACCAAGATAGGCTATCTGGCGTTGTTTCGGTGTAGGAGTGCGGGATGTATAAACCATCCTTACCCAGTCGCCACTGGTGCTGTTGGTGATATTGGCGCTGCATCCGGCCAAAGCGTTCTTGCTTGTGGTTTTTCATTCTGTGGCCACCTCAGCCAACAGCGCCGCGATTTCCGATTCAACCTGCTTCAACTCCGCATCGATGTCATGCAGCTTGCGCGGCGGGACGTACTGGTAGAAGAAACGGTTGAAGTTGATCTCGTAGCCAACACGTCCAATTTCCTTGTCCTTGTCGTCGCGGAAGGTTTCGTCAATGTAGGCGTCCGGCAAATGTGGGAGGACTTCGCGGGCCAGGTAGTCGCGGATGTCTTCGGTCAGCGGCACGTTCTCGTAGTCGGTCAATTCAGGATCGGCGACAACTGCACCATCCGCATCCAGCACAGGTTCGCCCAGCGGATCGCGGACACCGAAGGCATTGGTCAATGCCTTGATGAAGGTCTTGCCCGCCTTGATGACCTTGCCAGCAGCCAGCGCCGAACGCACCGTTTCATCGGCAAAGGTTTCGGTCCAGCCAAAGAGATGCGTAGCACCCATGTGCCGCCGCAATGCATCCAGCCAAATTTGCTGATGCTCCGGCGACAGCTTCTGCCATGCCTTTTCTTCTTGGAGCTTGGCCAACCCCTCGTCGTTGATCACCAACGACATGCGCAACGGGCGCAATACCTTGATGCGGCGATAGCCAAAGGTGCGGTAGTCGATCATCCGAGAAACATCGCTGTTTTCGGCGGCGGCATAGATGTCGACAATTTGTCGGCGCTGGTCGTCATCCACGATCCGGCGTTTGTTGCCTTCGTTATTGATCGACGACCAAAAGCCTGTGGCGTTGATGAGCTGGACGCGCTTCTCCCTGCGCCCATCCTTCTTGTTCGACAAAATCCAGAGATAGGTGCCGATGCCTGTGCGGAAGAAGATTTCCGTGGGCAGCGCCACGATGGCTTCAACCAGATCGTTTTCCAGCAGCCAGCGGCGGATCTCCGATTCCCCTGAACCAGCCCCGCCGTTGAACAACGGCGACCCTGATAACACGATGGCCGCACGACCGCCGCCGTTCTCAGGCAATTCCAGCTTACTGGCCAAGTGCATGAGGAACAGCATCGAGCCATCGTTGATGCGCGGCAGACCGGGCCCAAAACGACCGTCGTACTTCTTTTCCTTGTGCTCGGTATTTACGGCGTCCGAATCCTTCTCCCACTTCTTGCCGAAGGGAGGATTTGAGAGGCAGTAATGGAAGCGCTCGTTGGCGAACTGGTCATTGGAGAGCGTGCTGCCCAGACGGATGTTCTTCGACAGATCGCGCCCCGGATCGGACTCCAGGGTCCGCAGCAACATGCTGGTCAGGCAGACAGCATGGGTTTCCGGCTCAAGCTCCTGTCCATGCGGAACAAGGACAGGCGGCACTTTGAAGCGATTACCGTACTCGGCAACGTGGTTCATGGCGTCGGTCAGGAAACCACCCGTGCCACACGTCGGGTCATACAGGGTACGGATAAGACCGGGGTTTGACTCGAACAAAGCATCGTCTGGGTCGAGCAGCAGGGCCGTGGCTAGATGCACCACGTCGCGGGGCGTCATGAAGTCTTCTGCCCCTTCATTCACCTCGGCGCCAAATCGGCGAATCAAGTGCTCATAGAGGTTACTCATTACGCGATCCGGCACAGTTTCCGGATGCAGGTCGACACCAGCGAAGTTCTTGCAAATCTTGAAGAGAACGCCAGCCTTATCGAGACGAATGACGGTGTTCGTGAAATCGAACTGCTCGAATATGATGCGAGCGTTGTCCGAGAAGTGGGCGATATAGTCTTGGAGGTTCTGGCGGGTCTTGGCGCTGCCCAGATTGCCCAAGGCGTATTCGGAGGTGTTGTAGAACGGGTAGCGGGTTGCCTGGCGAAGCACTAGGTCAATATCGATCCCGGCATCCTTGAATGCGGCATGCGTTTCACGAACGTCCTTCCGAGTTGGCTCCAGAACACATTCCAATCGACGCAGCAGGGTGAACGGCAGAATGATCTTGCCGAAATCCGTGTGCTTGAAATCACCCCATAGGTCTTCGGCGTTTTTCCAGATGAAATCCGCCAGCGATGCGCCCGAGCCTGTCTGTTCTGCCATGTGGTTCTCCAACCAAGTTTTGCACAAAACAGAATACCAGACCGGCGGGAACTTTCAACCATGTTTTGCACAAAACGGATGGTTATCACGTTTGGCGTAGATTCAAGATTCCAACCTCAGATTGCACAAAGCCCAAAAAATGTACTACGCGGGGAAGTCCTTAATTTCGCTTCTTGCTGTTCTGAATCATTTCGGAAATTGCCTCGTTCTCGGTGACAGACCGGAAGGCCTCGATGAATTTAGCGATGGCCGCAGGGTCTTTTCCATCCATCTTCGAGATGTCGATGTTGAGGCAGATGAAACCAATGAGTCCATATGTGTTGTTGAAAAGAGGAATGGTCGTCGACTTGACCTGTCTTCCGTCTTTCAACGTCAAGCCATAGCTGACAAAGGACTGGCCCGCGCCCCGTTCGGTTTGGCTGTAGTTCTTGATCAACTGAATCCCGAAGTTGGTGTTGGGGTCACCGAGTCGCCGCCCGGAAATTGGGTTTTGAACGGCAACAATGGAAATAAGCGGATTGCGGGTGTCATGGAGAACGATTTCGATCGGCGTTCCGGAGAACGTCTGTCCGATTCCATTCACGATGTCCTTGTAGGTCTGGAGAAGCTTATCTTTCTGGGCGTCCGCTTCTGCCACTGCAGCGTAATCTGGCAAGTTGCTGAGGCTGACGTACTTGGCCCTGGCTGACTCACTGAGCACCAACGTCACGTGGTTCGAGTTGCCAAGGTAGATGAGATCCGCGATCGCTCGAGGAGAGGGATTGGCCGTGAAATAATCGACGGCCTTCTCGAATAGATCCTTGTCGAGGACGAGCGCTCCTGTTTCATTAGCGCGAATAGGATAGAACTGCTCGTAAGCAGCGAGCGGCTTTCCCAGTAGCACCCGGGCTTCTTCATTTGGCTTCGGACGAAACCCAAGCACATAAACGCTCAACGAGGCGATCAGTAGCGCCGGCACAACCACCGACAGTAGTGTCTTGATATTCAGGGAGGATAAAAAACGCTGGCTCATAGTGGGTCCCTATGTTCAGTGATTACAGGGCAGATTCGGCAAACATGCAGTATATGTGATATGCAGACGTTTTGTTGCACGATTCAGCGACCCCTGCCACAGATTGTGGCTCAGCCAGAAGAATGAGCCGTGCGGGAGCGGGGCCGCACGGCTTGACTGGACAAAATCCAGTTTAGGCACCAGCTGCTGCCAGTGCGTTTGTAGCGACAACTCGAGCGTTTGATTCCGGATGAACAACCGTGACCAAACGAGGCAGACGACCAATCCGGTCGGGCTCCGCGATAACCAGCAAGACGCTTCGCTTTTCATCAAGCGCATAGCGCCCGGGCCGACGATGCTTAATGTCATTCATGACGTTGCGATTCAGAAGTACCGCGGGTTGCACGTCACGGGCAATTCTCGCCAGCTCTCGCCAAGCCTTCTCTGGTTTGCGATCGAATCTGGCCACATACTGCTCGACCGCGTGAGCTGTCAGCTCGACGGGCCCGACGCCGGAGACATCAAGAACGGTTACGGACGGCTTCGGCACATCCAGGAAATCCACTTGGGACTCGCAAAGTTCATCTGCCCAGATGTACGGCGATTCGCAATGCTGGACTTCAGCACCAAGGAATCGAGTGCGAAGGAAATTGGCGTAGGGAACCAGGTAGCTTTTCGGCGATATTCCAGCCATCAGTTCAGGGATAGTGCCGGAACTCGTGTAGATTCGCAGCCCGGCGCCTGCCTTGTTGTGGCCGCAAACGTTCTTGACCGTCAGCAGGTACTGGGCGGCGGCCAATTCGGCGGCCGTACGGGCGTCATCGAGACGGGGAGTGGTGACGCGGACCCGGCCCTTCTGGATGAGACCTGTCATCCAGTAGGTATCAAAAACTCGCGGGTCAGCGGTTGGGGTAGTGGTCAGATGTAAATCGTTCATGTCGATCTCCAATAACGCAACGATACCGCGACTGGGGTACGTAGTTCAGGGAATCTTGCTGGGTGCTTTTCACTTGGTCCTCTTGCGCATTGAGGGCCAGGTGAAAAGCACCCCCAACTTTCGTCGGGGATGTAAAGAGCGGTGCTAGTGCACGCGGCGGTTGTCTTCAAAAGCTGCCTTGACCAACTTCACCATCGAGGCTGACAGCTCCCCGATATCTGTGATGGTCGCGGCGTACCTGGAATCAAACACCGGCGATGTATCGACGCCGATGCCGAGCCCGACAACAGTGATGCCATCAGCTCGAGCGCGATCGATGATGTACTTCGTTGCTTCGCGGTCATTCGGATCGCCGTCGGTGACGACCATCACGATTTTCAGCGTTTCTTCACGACGCACAACGTCGGAAGCAGCAAACAAGATGGCTTCCGCCATCGGTGTGCCGCCATCCGTCGAGAGGCTTGCAACTCGGCCAGCCAGCTGCTTAGGACTTTCGTCCCAACGCTTGATCACGGCCACCCCTTCATCGCGATTTCCTCCGTACCAGGGGAAGACCGATACCTGCGTCTTCAATCCCGGGACGTCGAACGCCAGCATCGTAGCCACGGCCGCTTGCGCGGCATGGCCAATCGTATGGCTCATGGAACCAGATCGGTCGATGACAATCGACACCGCTGCATTGATGTCGATACCTTCATCCTCGCGGACAAAGATGGAGCCACCGAAACGGCCTTGCCAGATGCGCGACGAATCAATCTGCATCCCCGATCGGGAATGCGAAACCTCTCCTTCGGCAACCGAACTCATCCACTGCAACGTCCTGGTGCGGGTTGCATTGACGCTGGCACGGAGCTGCACCATATCAACGGGAACCGCTCCGAGCCGCGCCTTGTGGACATTGGGCATCGGAACATGGACACCATCGTAGCCTTCGGCGTTTGCCGCGGTGTTGATGGCGTTTTGAAGCATCTCGCCCATATCCTCTTCCACATCCTGGTCGGACATGTTGAGTAGCTGTTCGAGAGCCTGTTCCATGTCAGGGCCAGATCCGGTACCACCAGCTCCGCGTGCCGATTGCGACGACGCTTCGCCCTCTTCCCCTTTCGAGGATCCGGACTGCCCACTACCCTGGCCACCCGACTCGGAGTCTTGGTCAGCTTGGCCTTGTTGGCCGCCCTGCCCTCCTTCCTCGTCACCTTCTGCTGGATCGCCAGACGATGGACCTTGTTGCTGGTCATCGCCTTGTCCGTCTTGTTGACCAGACGACTGTTGCTGTTGTCCGCCTTGCTGGCCGGACTGTTGTTGCTGTTGCTGTTGCTGCTGACGCTTTTGCTCTTGCTCTTTTTCCTTCTCCTCCTTGATCATCTGGATGATCGCGGCGGCGAGCTCGAACACTTCGTCCTCATTGGCACAATCGGTCACCTGGAACATCAAGGCGTCCAGCCGCGTCAGCATGCCTGCGGGCAGGCGCTGCTGAGCGACTTTGATTGCACCGGCCGATAGTTCAGCGATAGGCTCCTGTCGTAACACCTCATGCCGCAAGCGATACATCATGTATCGCTGCAGAATCGATGCTTCCGATTCGGAGCCGTCCAGCGCAGGAAATCCGCGCTGACCATCAACCCCATCTTCGACCACGATTCCTACCAGGCGCGATAAGTAGCGTCGCGCTGCGGGAAACTTCCCAATTACCAGATGTTCGATCCGGATGTCTTCCAGCGTGCCGGTAATGGCGCGCTGAAGAGGGTTGGTTGCCCCCAACGAGAAGTTTGAATGAAGCATGTGGCCAGCCTCGTGATAGAGGTAGGCCACGGACTCCACCAGATCCCGTTCGGTAAGATCGATTTCAGACCGACGCTTCGGCAGGTAAATCGCCTGATTGTCGGTCATGGCCCGGTCACCCCGAATGATCGGGATGCCCGTGCGGTCGGCAATGAAGCCTGCGATGGCGGGCAGAGCCCGATCCAGCGATTGAGCGCGCATAGCCATGTCCGTCTCCTCAGAACATCAAGGAATTGGTTTTCAGGGCTTCACGCGGCCGCAACACCGGTGCTGCACGAACTGGAGCCGGCAGGGGAGCGATCCCCAGCTGGCCCAGCTTGTCCGACATGCTCGCGTCCGTACCCTTGGTGAAGGCGGGAACGCTCGCAGCCGGAATTGGCGGCAACATCACAACTTGCTGCTGGGCGACGCTAACCGGCGGTACGGCTGCCGGCGCATCAGGTACTGCTTTGGTCGATTCAGCAGCTTGCGCCACTTCCTCAACCACCGTTGCTTCTACTGCTTGAACAGGCGCCGGCGGGAACAATACATCGCATGCCGGCACACCGTTCTTCACCTTAGATGCTGCATTGAGTAGCGTGTCCGCATCGGACATCACTTCTACAAGCTTCTCCAGGGTTACGAACGACTGTCCTTCGATATAGCCTTCCTGCGGCAAGGCCTTCAGAATGTCCGACACCAGAGTGATGGCGCCTTCCACCGACGGATCGAGGAAAGACAACTTCTTCATCTTCTGGAGCTCCGCCTTCAGGGGCCGCAAGGTCTTCTGGCCAACTCGCTGGTTCTTCGCGAAGGCGTCGTTCTTGAGGAGCTTGTCCATGTTGGCTGCAAACTCTTCGTACAGTTGCCGGCCGAGGCCGCGAACGATACCTTCCACGCCCTCTTCTTCGCTTTGCCCTTCCCGGAGGAAAGGCGCGATCTTGAAGACGTCACTGCTGAAGCGACACTTGGCGATTGCCGTCGCCCGATCAACCTTCAACGAACGGATGATTTTTTCAACGGCCTGCTTGGCTGCTTTCGATTTCTCATTCGCGGTGTTGCTTGCGACGTGATTATCGAACATCTGGTCATAATTGCTGTCCAGAGCAACCACCTCGGCCTTGAACTCGGCCTCGGCATCAGCAATTTCCTTCTCGATCTCAGGGAGATCGTCCGTCAAGACTGCGAACACATTTTGCGAGCCCAGAGCACGAACGCCCTTGGCCTGCAGCTTGCGGAAGATGCCACGGCGGACAGTCTGCAAGGATTTGGTCCCGTCGCACGGGAACACCTTGATCGACCCTTCCGTAATGGCAGCACTTGCAGGCAAACTCCCACCAAGCGCCGCAATGTGATCGCGGGTGGCACGGCGGTAGCCAGAGAAGGTGCTGATGTTGATGCTTACCAGCGTCAGTTTTTCATTAAGCACGTCTTGCATGGTAGTTCTCCAAGCTGAGTGCGTAATGATCCGACCCCCCTTGCGGGAGGTATTTTCAGGACCACCCGCACGGGTTAGTTTCGAGTCCCAGAGGGACCCAATGAAACTCGTGCAACATACACACGAGTGTTTCCGGTCAAGACAACTGACCGAAGCAAGTGACCGATAGACGACGGACACGGCGTTTTCGCTCCTCACGGAACAAACCTTTTCAACTGCTGCCCGATGAGGGCTGCTTGCAAACCACATCGGGCAGAAGACGAAAAGAAGCGAGAGACAGACCCGGGGGGGCTCTGTCTCTTCGCATTCAAGCTGCAATGGGCACGACGTTTGATGCGTCGCCAGGTACGGAAACCATCACCCCCATTTCCACCACCGGGTAGCCAGATGCTGTGAGCAATCCGAGCGTGGCATAGCGATGAAGGATCAGGCGAGCCAGGTACGCGACGATGCTTGAGTACCGCTCGGTCTTTCCAGTACCAGGCGTTTTGGCAAGGAAGGATCCCATTGGCTCGTCGTAATCGAGGAGCTTCCGGAGTTTCATGCCGATCCAGGCAACATCGACGACTGCCATATCCATCGTCAAGATCGCAGCTAATCCATCCAAATCGCGTGGGTAGCGGCCGGATAGACGGACTGCAACAGGACGATGCTGGCCATCCTCGGTTTGGACTTCTGGTAGAAATACCGTGAAGTCATCACCGGAGGACGGGTTCTTGATGTCGGCGGTCCACGAAAGCGTTCCTTCGTGTCCTGCATCGCGAACCGGCAGCAAGGCGTCAACCAAAGGAGTGGCTTCCCCTTCTTCAGGATTAGCAACGCCCAACTGGTTGAGCCGGTATTGCACGATACGTGCAACCGCGGCGGTATTACTGCTTGCCAGAAGCCTTTCCGTCCCAAGCGGTAGATCAATGGCAAGATCGCCAGTAACCGATGCTAGGACTTCGAGCTTCCTGGTGAGCCAGGCGCGATCCTGAGTCCGCATGTCTGCAGATAGGGTCTTTGCCATAGCACCGAGACAGCGGGGCTGCTCGTTGGCCAACACCCATACTTCAAACGGATGCGGACGGCCATTCTCCACGTGTCCGACAGCGACAGCATATTGCTCGCGCGTTCCCTCGACCATGTACGTCCAGCAAGGATTGCCTTCGGGTAACTTCGGTCGGTTGGGCCAGCGCAGGCTGCCGAGTATCGGATCGGGCATCGCAACGATAGTGCGACGGTTTGCCGGCAAGGTGCCGGCCAAGGACGATTGGTCCTTTTGCATGATGAACTCCTTTCTTGGATTGCCCCCGCGCAGCGCCCAGGTTGGACGGACAGGTTGGCTGATAGCCCTGAAAACGGACACAACAAGGCTCTTAGCGAACCCCACGGTGTCGGTACAGGACCGGAAACCCAAAACGGAGCACAAGTCCCCCATCCGGGAGCTGTGTCCCATCCGGGGAAAAAGACTGCAACGAACTGCTGCTGCAGGTTACCCAGCCAGAGCGGCTGGATCGAGATCGCGCTATGCCGGGCGCTCCCGCTCTCTGGATCACTCCAGAAAAACTATGCAGTGACAATACGCCAAGTCACTTTCGGATGCAATACACATGCGAAAGTGCCCTGAAGATGACGCCGGCCGGAAGGCGTCCCGAAGGAATCCTTACCGGCCGAATCATCAGAAAACCGCATTGAGCATTGGATAGCGCGACAACAACGATTGAAGCGTTACCCTCGGCGCTTTGCGGCGAGGTTGCGGCGGTACCGAAGCACCCATACCACCCAGGAGATTCGCAACAGCCATGTCATCCAGCTTGGACGTGGCGTAACGGTCTTTGATGTCCGACCGGAAAAACTTGCCCTTCGATGATGCTTGCGCGAACCCAGTAGCGACAGGTTGCTCAACATCTTCGTAGGCATACGTCCCACCACTTTTGAAAGCGATGAGCAGGATCTTCCGATCTGGCATGTAAAGGTAGCCGTCGATATTGCTCGACGACACCGGGGTGAAATTCGGATGCATCTCTACACCAGAACCTCTTTGAGGACAGCGCCAAACTGCTGCATGGCGTCCTCGATTTCCTTCTCGACGGCAACCGGCTGAACCTTGCCGTCCAACTCAACGAAACCGTTGGGCAACAGATTCACCTCGATGTCGCCACCCGCCAGGTTAATGGCGAGCTTGCTCCGCGGGCGAAGCACTTGGCGACGCTTGATCGCATCGATCAGGGTATTGAAGGAATGGACGATTTCACAACCGTAGCCCAGATAAGGTGCACCGTACATGATGATTTCCTCTCAAAATAGAACGAGCGGGAACCATCACCCCTTGCGGGATATGGTCCCGCAAAAGGTTGGTACAACTGGTTAAGCAACCCGACGAACGCGGGCTGAGGCCTTCACGAAAGCCGGATCGGCATTCATGTCTACCCGGCAGAAGGGAATGTCGTCCTCCATCGGGTCATAGGCCGGAGCCGGTCGACGCTCACGCGCCGGCGGTTCACCGTTACCACCGCCGCCAGCACTGTGCTGACGAGGCGGGCGATCATCACCGCTGCCATCAGAGTCCCCGGAGCGACGGTTGCCCAACATCTGCATTTCCGTCATTTCGATTTCTGTGGTGTAGCGATCCTGTCCGTCCTTATCTTGCCACTTGCGTGTCTTGATACGGCCTTCCAGGTACAACTGACTGCCCTTCTTCACATACTGCGACGTGATTTCTGCCAGCTTGCGATAGCAGACGATGCGATGCCATTCGGTCAGCTCGCGTTTTTCACCGGAGTTCTTGTCCTTCCAGGACTCGGTGGTTGCGAGACGTAGATTGCACACTGCATCCCCGTTCGGCATGTAGCGGGTTTCGGGGTCGGCACCAACATTGCCGACAAGGATCACTTTGTTGACTGAAGCCATGGCTGAAAAAATCTCCATTTTTCTACGTTCTGCACCGGCCGGCTCAATGAGCGCGGATAGAAAAGGTACCAACCGGATTAGGCGTAAAGTTATGAAGGTAGCATGTTGCCGCTACCGCGTTTCCAGAACTGCTACCTCGATGCTACTTAGGCGAGATATGCATTTCTGAAGATTGTTGAGGCCAAACAACGACCCCAATTTCACTCACGCAAAGGTGAGTAAGAGAGCACCTGGATAACCGACCAGGGCTGCGGCTTGACTCCTCACGGAGAAAAAACTGGGGAAGGCTTGAACGTCGATAGCCAAGAAGTCCGCTATGGACCGGGATGCCTTTTTCTTCGATGGCGACTTTTGCGAATCGCTATTGAACAAAAAGGGAGGGGAAGCAAAGACCCGAAGGTCCTTGCTCCCAAATGAAGGTGTTACGCAGTGCATTCCAGCTTGGCGATCTTGAACAGATTCATCGGCGCCTTACCCTTCGTGATGGTCTTGCGACCGATCTTCAGGATTTCCACTTGGTCACCCACGTCCGCTTTTGCGTCACGCAAGGCCTCCCGGAGATTTACGCCGAATACTGCATCGACGATTCCCTCTTGCGTCTCGAAACGCACGCCGAAGGTCTCGAACTCACGCCCATCTTTGTTCTGAGTCATCATCCCAATTTCCTTGATGATGCCCCGGTACACCGACGGGAACTTCCTGAGCTTGATCGATTCAGGCGGGGTGTCCTCCACAACCAACGGAGGCACTTCCGCTTTCTGCTCAACTACCTCGGTGGCAGCCACGATGGCAACATCGGCCGGAGCCTCTGCCACTTCCGCGACCACCACTTCCGAAACCGCCGCTTCAGCAACGACTACTTCCGCAACTGCTGCAGCTTCCTGTTTCTGCTTCTTGGATTCACGACGCTTCCGCTTGCCCTTTTCAGCCAGATCTACGAGCTGTTGCTTGGCCAAGGCCAGCGATTGCTCGATAACCTGCTCGGTAAGCTCCTGTCCCTCGATGAGACCAAGGTCGAAGTAGCTATCCGAATAACCCTTGCGCTTCGAGCCCGACCAAACAATCAAGTGGGCTGTGCAGGCTTGCTTCCGATGCCGATAGCGAACCATCAGGGTTGCCATGTCATTCAGATGACGGACAAACAGGGGTGACGCCGTTACTTGTTCGCGCTCCGATGAAACTGGAGCAGCATCCATTTGCTGCTGTACTACTTCGGGTTGAGTTTGAACTTCAGGCGCGACCACCTCACGGGAGTCTTCTTCCACCACCACCTGACGGTAGGGATAAAAGCGCCACAGGACACGGGCAGCGGCCACGATGATGACCAGGAACAAAAGCTTGTCAATAATGTGTGCAGACATCTCAATTCTCCTCAGAACACGTTGTTCAAGACGGCGTTATGGCGAGCGGTAAAAGCTGCGCCTGTGGCCAATCCAAGTTCTTGCGCGACCGGTAGGACGCGCTGCCAGCTGTCCGCATAAAGCGGATAGTTTTGGCGGGGAAGTGCTGGTACGGTTTCTTGCGAGTCCGTAACAACTGAGATGTCTCCTAGGGCCTTTCTCAAGGCTACCAGGCATACGACAAACACAGCTGCCGCTTCGGACGCGCGCACTACACCGCGTCCCTTTCCGTCGGTGACGAGCATCTGATGACGCTCTTCACCGAAAGTAACGGTCAGCTGATTCCCACCAGGCAAGCAGTCATATGCAAGCACTGCAATACCTGCCCTTTCCAACGGCATCAGGACATCTACTGCCCTGGCCAACCAATCGGCGACCTGTGTGGCCACCGACCAGTAGGCAACGCCCACGAACTTGTTGTTGCTCATGGGCATCTCCTTACGGCTTTACAACTTCACCAACGCCGAACACGTTTTCCACCGCTTGATGGAGCGCAATACGGGTCGATTCCGTTGAGAGGCTGGAGAGATACTTCTTCAGCGCCAGGTGCAAAGCCGACAACCCCAACTTCTCAGGGGCACTAGCTTGTGCGACCGAGTGACGAGCCCACTTACGAAGAATCCGCGTGGACATCGTGCGTTCGAGCGCAGAGTCAGAGGTGTTGCCACCATCCTTCGACTGAGCCCGGATCTTCTTGGCCACTTCCAAAAGCCCCTGAATGAACTCACCGCGGTTGATTGCGGATCCTTCCTTCATGCCTTGCGGCGTAGAGATTTTGATGCCCTCCTGATCAAACCAGTAGGAGAGAAGATCGTCGCTGAATTGCTCCAGCTCCTTTTCCAACAGCTTCGCTTCCGTGTCATCGGACGGGTACCCCACGTGCAGGGCCACAATCCGTTCCAGGATCGAAATATCGTGCGTGTTGGCAGTGCCGTAGTTACCACTCAGGTCCTCCACCAGGTTGGTGTTGGCCGTAATGGCAACGCGAAAGCCCGGTTGCGGCGTTACCACCTCACCAGACTTGCCGGGGATCGGGAAAGAACGACCCTCGAAAACGTCGTTGAACACGATCGTCCTGTCCGCAGCAATGCGGTCATACTCATTGATGATGCAAGGCAAGCCATACCGCGCCGCCAGCGTCACCGGCCCATCAACCCACGGCGTCGTCCCATTCTCACCACCGACGAATTGCCCGAAGGCTTCCATCGGCTCGAAGCGACGATGACCCTTGGCCATAAACAGAGGGATACCCAGGCGGGCGCACCACTGCTCGAAGACCGAGGTCTTGCCGGAGCCGGTAGGCCCCCACAACAGCAGAACATCACCCTCCCCTGTCAGCCACCAGTAACGAATATCCCGCACCAAGTCCTTGCGGAACTGGTAGTACGGATCGATTGGCGGAACCGCGGCGCGCAGGAATGCTGCGTACTGCTGCGCCACAGGGTCGGTAAGAGTGGACGGATCGGGAATTTCAAACCCATCCACGGTGATGCTCGGATCAACCTCATTCGGATCGAGCCCGAATACTTCGCAGAGGCTGTAAGACACTTGAACCAGAATTGCAGACAGATCAAACATGGAGCTTTCCTTTCACAAAGGCTAAAAGAAAGGGGCACCATGCCCCGTTAGGGGATGTGCCCCTAGCGGGAACCGTCAGTCGAACTTGCAGACTTTTTCGACGGCCTTGACTACTTCCGCAGGGATATTCCTGCGGACACCTTCTCGAACCGTGTCCTCATCCACTCGCGCCGCGATGCAGCAGTTGTGAAAAGAAAACGTTTCGTCACGCTCGTGCACTTCAAAGCAATGGCTGCGGCCAATGCGCTTGTCGTACACGTAATGCTTCCAAATCGCCGGGCGGAAAATCCAACGCAAAACAGACCATTTCTCCTGTTCGTTGTTGTTTAGCGCAAGTTCTTCCATAGACCTCCAGAAGAGACGCACCTGCGTGAACAACAAACCTTCTTTCGACCAGGCAAGGCCATTGGAGTCAGTCACCCATTCTTCCCCCCAAGCTTCGTAGGGAATGACCAGCGCTGAATCCTCGTCCTGCGTATTACCATCTTCATCAACTTCGATGACGGCCACCGTACCAACATCAGACGCAAACGTCGCGTCCATGTCGTATTGCTGCTTTAACAACGGGGCTTTGAGAAAATCCAGTAGCTCGTCAAACAGCACGAGATTGTTGGATTTTTCGAGATGGCGTGCGAGCTTCGCGCGCTTTGCAGCTTGCGAAACAACTCGACGACGTGGAGGGGTTACATTTTGCGGCGCCGCAACCGGATGGCCGAACAGATCGAAGTCAGTGAGCGACATGGCTCACCTCCTCGCGCTCGTCCACCAGCGCAAACCCGCGTTGGATCAGCTTGCCTTTGACGGTAGCGTAACGCTGCCGCCATTCCCTCCAGTCACGGATTTTTGGCGCAACATCGGCCATTTTCACCGCAACGCAGAGAGCTTTTCCGTATTGATAGACCACCAAACGAATGTCTTCCTTGCGGAAAACACCAATCAGGATAGCCTTCGGATAGGCATGCTGCTTATGCCATAACGCCCACCGGATGAGCACTTGCGTGCCTTGGTGGAACTCGGCAACAAGGGGGACTTGAGCCCCTTGAAGAACTGCACTACTCACGACGTACCTCATGCTTTCTGAGGACATCGCAAGCCCCTGTGGGGATTACGAGTCCCCAAGGGTTGCAGGTACCTGGCGCAGATCACACTGGCCAGATTGAAGCGGAGCTTATCGCTGCTCTGCTAGCGTTCTCGGTCACCCGAAAAACCTGCACCCCGACAGATGAAGCACGCCGAAGTAGAAATCTTGTGCCTAAACTTCAGGCAATGTTCGCATTTTGCTGCTTAATTTATCACCATGTCAAGCCCTCACCTCTTCCACGGGGCTTCCCTTCCCTTTTCGACGGAGCCACGGGAATTTCGACGCCATTTCATCGAGGCGACGGTTGCCCAACTCCAGATTGATCACGGGTTCTTGGATCCTGAACGGAACCAATCTCCCTTCCTCGACCGCTTTGATGAACTTGCTCGTTATCGCGAGATTTGGCCTCGAAGTCGGTAGCCCGTTCTCACCCACTTCGAGCAGTTCATGGTTGGCGTTAATCCTGTAAGTCACTCCAGTTTGCGTGTTGAGGAAGGTCATTTCGTGCCTTGCTCGGCACCACGCTGCCCTGCTGGACGCTGCTTTGTCACGTTGCTGGCGCCGCATTACGCGATGCTCTTTCTTTGCCCGCTGGGCGCAGAGGTATCGAGCATCAATGCCATCGGAAATGAGTTTCTTCAGGTAACGATAACAATCATTTGTTGTTGTCAGTTGTTTGATTCTCTCGCTTCGGTAGGCCACAAAATCGGACAGGGTTTGTCCGGGGACTTGTTTTGCCAACGTCTGAAGTTGGAACAAAGCCCCAAAGGTCAGTCTCTTTTCTTCGATTAACCAAACCAGTTCCTGCGCCACCGATCTCCCGTCGATGCGAACGAATCCTGGCCGCGTGGACTGGTAGTTCACTGAAGCCTTTGGATCAACCCTTTGTTCCCCCCTATATATGGGGCCGGCTATCAGTCCGTCTTTCATTTGTGTGCAAAGTTTGGCATCTGAGCCATCCTGTTTGGGACCATTTCCAACCAGGGCAGCAGCCGTGGGCGCTCCCTCTCTGCCCGCAATATTCTGCGTAAGTGTATGTTTTTTGTTGTTCACAGTAATAGGCTCTGAATCAATGTCCTGTGAACGCTTAGACTCTTCTGCGCTGCCATGAACCTCTTCGTCAAGACAAAGCCCAACTAAAGTAGCCAGCTTCTTCGTGATCGAGAGAAGGCCAATGTCCATGGACCCGTCGTCGAGACGGACTTGTTCGGATCTCGATATCCACCCAGCGTCTTCAAGTTGGCGCATGGCTCGATAGACCGTCACCTCGCTGCATTCGGCCATTTTTGCAAGCGTGGCCTTCCTGGCGAAGATGGGCGCCAACGGATTATCTGCGGCAACGCCTGCCGCAATGATCGCTTGCAATACTGCTGTCGTTGATTTCGTAAACCCTAAAGATGCTGACGCTTCCCAAGTCTTGTAAATGGCTACTCTCACTTGCGACGGCCGGTTACGGTACCGCGCTGGCACGGCCACCGCTGGCCGACGCCTCCGAGGACGCACCATTCCCGTTCGTGCAGCGACAATAGATCCACTTCCAACGGTTGTAGTAACTGTTGGCATGAATACCCCCCTCGGCCTTCTTCAGCCGATGAAAATGTTTGACTTCATGGGGGAGGGTGTTTAGGATTCGTTTGTCCGAACGAGAGACCTAAATCCCCTCTCTATCCCAACGCCTCAAAGTTGCCGCTTTGAGGCGTTTCCTTTTCTACCTTCGGTTTTCGCTATCTCATTTCCGAGCCCCAAAATGACTGAGGCCCAGGTTTTGCCTGGGCCTCAGTTGTCTGCTTGCTTTCTGTTTTGAGTGTGGCGAGAGAGCTCCCGCCCACCGTTGCCGGTTCCTGCGCAATCTTTGCACGTTGACGTGCAAACTCATTTCGGTCGCCCCGAAGCTATCAGGCCGTTCTTCCAAAAGGCGCAAAAACGGGTTTTGCACGTCAACGTGCAAAGCACGCTTACGGCGGTAGTGGCGAGGGGGTTGCACGTTGACGTGCAAGATGTCTTTGGTCAGCCCAAAGTCGCCAGGCCAGATTTCTTGTGAGAGCAAAAACGGGCTTTGCACGTTGACGTGCAGATCCCCTGCTACGTGAGCAGCAGGTTGCACGTCGACGTGCAAAACACGCTGACGGGGAGGGAGGCGCATGGGCTGCACGTTGACGTGCATTGCCGAGCACCAAGGGGTGATGCGAGAGGAGGGCTGTGCGGATTGCACGTCAACGTGCATCGCTGACATCCCTGGAATCCGATTGCACGTCAACGTGCAAAACCGGCGGAGTCGAACAGGCGCCAGCCGCCAAGCTGCGCACCGGCTCTTGAATGCCTGTTCTATGACAACTCCGATCATTTAATTTCTGTACCTTGTTACTGTTGATCCCTAGATGTCTGGATAAATTGCGTCAGGACCTCGGTCAGTTTTTCGTTCAAGTCCTTTGCCAATTCATCAGGGACCTCCACCTGCAGCTTCAGCACTTTTAATCCGGGTGTCTTTGATTTGTAAACGTCGTAGCGCCCACCCGGAGCATCTGGGGTTGGAATGTCGAATCCACCATCTCGACGGAGCCGCTTTCCACGTTCCTGCCCTGGTTGCTTGTCGCTCGGCCCAGCTTCAATGGCCTTGGCGATCTTCCGATGCGGCAATTCGTCGACGAGGGCGGCCTTGAGGAGGTCGTGGGCGAAATCCTCGCCGTGGCGGTCGATTGCCTGGCTGATGTAAGCGCCAAGGCTTGCTGAAAACCGCTCAGGGTAGTCCTGGCCAAAGTCGATAAATCGCTTCGGCAATCCGGCCAGTTTGATCAGTCGCTGAACGTGAGTATGGCTTTCCAGTTCAAGCACCTCGGCCACTTCACCCTGGGTGTGCCCTTTCTCGAGCAAATCGATTGCAACCATCCCGCGATCCAGGTCGCATTCATCAGCGGAATCATTCAGGATATTGGAAATCTTGGTCAGGTTAAGCGCATCGGTAGGGTCAACCTTCCGATCCACAAAGGCTTTCAGCGTCGGGAGAGCAATCTGCAAGGCCCCAAGGCGTCGCGTTTCCCCTCCAAGGACCATGAAATAACCTTCGTCATCACCGGCTCCGGGGTAGACGTAAAGAGGATCCTTCTGGCCGTTGTTCTTCAGGCTTTCGGCGATCTTCGATACCCGCTTCGGGAGGCGGATCTTCCGCGCATTGCATGGTGAGACACGGAGTTTGCTGACCGGAATATCCACCACCTCCTCGGCTCCAGCCAGGTGGAGAAGGGGAGGGGAGGGGGGCTGAGTAGTGGCGCTTACAGCCGGAAGCTCCCCTTTGTCGGTTGAAGTATCCGCGCCCGGCGCCGGCGCGCCGAGAGCTGTCAATGGCATGTCGGGTCGTTTAATTACTCGCTGCTTCATTTTCTCCTCCTACTTCATCAGCTGGCGCGAGCCTTGGAAACCTCGTTGATCCTCTTGATGAGATGATCAACAAACATGCGGTATTCCTTGACTGGCTGACACGTCGGCTTGATTACCGTCAGCGGCATATAGTTATCGGTCGACTTCGGAAACTCTTCGCTTTGGCTGATCGACACGGGGGAGGTGTTGGCCCGATACTGCGCCAACTTTTCTTGCATGCGGCCAACCCGCGGCAGGTTGGTGGAATAGTAGGTTGGAAGAATGACCAGCTCGGGATCCTTCACCTCGCCACCGTACTCGGCTTTGAGCGTATGGACCTCGCCAATGAGGCGCGAAAGGCCCTTGACCGAGAATGATTCCATCTTCACCGGGGCGATAACGATGTCCGCGGAGGCGAGTGCGTTTGTGGCCACGAAGCTGATGTTCGGCGGGCAGTCGAAGAGAACGACGTCGAAGTCGCCAACATTCAGGCCGGGGACGTTACCCGCGAGGGATTCCTTGAAGAATTTCTGGAAGACCAGCTCACGCTTGCCGCCGGTTTTCGAGATGTCGTGTTCAAGGTCACTGAAAAAGGTGTCAGCGGGGATGATTGCCGGACCACTGGGGCCAAAGGGATACTTGATGATCGCTTTCGCATCCACGGGGCGGCCATTGCGCTCGATGAAGGGGCCGCAAATGGTAGCGAACGTCCCATTGACGATAGCTTCTTCAGTCAGCCCGTACATGGCGGCCTCGTCTTCAGTGAGATCCGCTTCGTAGCCCATGAGCTGAGTAAAGTTTGCCTGGATATCGATGTCGATCCCCAGGACCTTTAAGCCCTGCAGCTGGAGCTGCACCGCGACTTCGGCGGCAGTGGTCGTCTTGCCAGTGCCGCCTTTGATGATCTCAATGGCGATTACGATGGGCTTTTTGCCCTCGGGGCCCTTGGTCAGCTTCTTTGCACGACGGTACTCCGCGATTTGGAAGATCGTCGGCAGGTCGAAGAGCCGAACGGCGGGAGCATTGGGATTGTCCTGGTTGGCGCGGCGAACCTCGATGCCACTTTCCGCCAGGGTGGTGCGCAGCGTGTTTTCGGATACGCCGAGGAGGGCTGCTGCCGATTTCAGACGGTGCTCAACAGCGCCAATGTATGCATAGGTGGGTCTGAGGTCGCTCATTCCATTTCATCCTTATGGTTGCCTTCGCGCATTATTTTGGCGCGAGTATTGTTTGTCAATCGCATTGGTAGGCAAAACGCCGCTTTTCGTGTTTTTACCCTACCAACCGTTGCCATATAACCACATTCAGCCATCTTTTTTTGCACAAAGTTTTCCGCGCCCTCTGGACCCGGGGTCTCCAAGTTCGCGAGAGTATGGGCGACTTCGGGAAATCCACAATAGTGAAATACAGCTGTAAACTGGGGTTTACGTGTAGGAATGGACCAGCTCGGTGGAAAAATCGGGTGTGGTGCGTGTCCGCGCGGGACGGGGACTCTAGTGGCTGACGACAGCGAACCTTGCGTTTCTCGCCCATCACGGCTACGATAATTGACGTTGGAATGTTCTTTTTGGCGCGAATCGCCGTCTCTGCCGAAGGCGTTCATCGATGTTTCACGGATTTTTGTCTGTCGGCTTCCGATGTGCCGTGAATTCCAGTAACCACAAGGGTTTTCTCTAGTTTCGACACCCCTTGTGTTCCACGGAAATCGCCTGTTCCACAGCTGTTCGCTCGTTTTTCTGCACATTACCGTAGCGTTTGCTACTATGTTGCTACTATGAGCGAATCGACTACACCCAAGCGTTCTCGGCATTCCTATCGGGAGCGAATTCAAGAGGTAATCCAGGAGCGTATTGCGCTTGGAAAGCCACTGACCCACCGCGACATTCTCAAGGAGGCTGGTGGAGGGTCTGCCAGTACGGTCGTAGAGGAACTTGCCAAGGCAGAGCGCAGCACGCCGGCCACACTGATCGGCCGCGGCGCCAAATCTCTCCCTCAGCGGATTGCCGCCCTTGAAGACGCCCTTAACGCAAGCCTGGCTCGGGAAAAGGTGCTGGAGGCAGAGAATCAAGCTTTGAGAGAATCCCTGACAAGCGCGCGAGCAGACGTCGATAAGCTTCTGGCTGGCCACCAGGATTCCCAGAGGATGTTGCTCCAGGGAGTTGATGATCTCCGGCAGATGGTTAAAGCAGGGCAGGGCGGCATGGCATCTGCGGTCATCGCCACTGAACGTCAGAAGGCTGCCGGCGACGACACCGGTGATGGCATCCTTTGGAAGGCTAGACATGACCAGCTCCTACAGCGGTTTGTGGCACTGGACGCGAAGAACCGCAAGATGAGCTCGCAGCTCCATGAGCTTGGGGTCGACGTCGATTAGGCCTCGATCGCATCATCACCAGACAATTTCCACATCATCCAGCCTTCAAGGCTCTGGTATTCAGGTGTATTGAAGACGCCAGCCAAGGTCTCGGACCTGTGCTTTTCCATCCAGACGCGGAGCGTGGATAGTCCGCTTCTATTCTCTTCGGTCAGGATCTTCTTCAAGGATTTCCCCAGCACCGGATTGAAGTCCTCGCTGGCCTCATAGTCAGCAATCAGTTGCTTGCGGTCTTCAACGGACAAGGAAGTGACCCAGGCAGAGAATCGCTTGCGACGATGTTCATCGTAGGCATCCTGCATCTTCTTCTTCCGTTCCTCGGCCGCGCGTTCCGCCATTTCAATACGGACTTCAGCCTCAATCTTTTCAGGGTCGATATCGTCTTCGCCGGCGGCGATGTTGCGGAGGATGCCAAGGAAATATGGCTTCCTGGAGGAAATGGCCTTGCCCTCGGACTTCAATCTCTGCTCCGCTTCCTTCAATCGGCAGATGGCGTCCGCAACGGACGCAGAGGAGTGGGCCTGGCTGATGTCGGTAATTTCCTTATCCAGGAACCCGATCGACTTTAGGACGGTCAGTATGTCCTCTGGCCAGGTCGACTCGAGTTGAAGGGTAGGTTCTTTGGGGATGAACTTGAATTGCAGGCGGGCCACCCGGTTTCCCTGCCTGTGCTCCTTCAGCTCGATGTTGTAGGTGAGCGCAGGGACCTCATTGACCTTCTCGATCGCATCATTCAGGACGCGCCGTTTGAACTCACCGTAATTGATGACTTCCTTGCCATCAATGTCTTTGACATACCGATTTTTTCCGACCAGTAACTCGATCCATGTCTTCGTCGGCAACGCTGCCGTCAGCTTTTGGTTGGTATTGATGTAGCGATAGGTTTGCTGAAAGAGTGCATATGCCGCCGACGTGCCGAGGTCGTGCATAACGGACAGCGAAAACGATGCCCAGAGGTTTGGTTCCAGGAGCAAGATCAGCATCTCCGGATCCATTGCGAAACGGATATAGCCCCTTTTGTGATTCTTGCCGACCCCTAGGCTCGATAGGAGTCGAGCCCTGTTCTCCCAGATAGTCTCGCCATCCTCTGCGCACACATTGAACTCGAAATCCATCTCGTAGATCCGACTGATCTCTTCGATGATGCGGTCGTAGTTCTTGCCTGGTATGCCGGAAAGCTTGCCCAGTTCTGAGGTGCGCACCTCGAACAATGGGGACACGCGCTCATCCCGGATCCGCTGTATGAATTCCTTGCCTCGCTGCCGGCAGTGAATTTGGGCTACGATGATCAGTCCGTCGAAAACTCGCCGGTTGGTCAGGTTCTGAGAGTCTTCCGGATTCCTGGGAATTGCGTGAATAGCGGCGACGGCCTTGCGCATCTTCTGCAAGGACTCAGGCACGATGAGATCTTCCGTGGGGAAGAGATTTCGCTGCTCCGGCTGATGCTGGCGCATGTCGAAATCAGGATCATCTATGATGTGTATTCTACGTTCCGCCACATTCGCTCAAGAAGTCTATGGGATTTGATTGCGCGATGATGCCACAGACTTTTTTTCCGATGGGCCAGTCATCGGGTTGTACATGAATGTGCTCGGCAAACCAGGGGTTTGCCCCCCAAGTTCCTCAATCTGTACATAGACCGTATTCGTTCCCTCCAGCGACTGTAAGCAAGGTCTCCGTAGACGCGGTCCAGTTGGTCCGTCCACTGTCCACATTTCTTTAACTTTGGCCGCCTAACCTATTGTTACCGCACGATAAATTCAGACCGGAACATTGGGAATCGTTTATTGGAAAAGAAGAAACAGCGGAGCAGGGCGCCCGATCGCGGATAGCCATGGGCAAGTTGTTTTGTTTCTTTTGGCAAAAAAAGCCATGAAAACCAGGGCGCGTTGCTTAATGTTTAGGCAAATCGGCCAAAAACTCCATGTACATCCCGCATAAAAAAATCAATGCGCTCGATGCGCGTTAGTCGTTAGCGCATCGAAAAAGGCTGAGTTAGGTAACGACAATCCGTAGTAGCGCATCAAAACAGCGATGCGCGTCGCCCCGGGCCAGTAGGCGCATATGGCCATGCAAGTTATACTCGCGTGATGGACGACGATGAGATCAAGGACCGGCAGCTCAACGCCCTCGTAGGAGGAGCGGTGCGTGGTCTCGTCGAGAGCGGAGCCGATGACGAGGCGATTGGCGCCTTCGCCTCAACCTATCGGCAAAAGGCTGCCAAGCTTCTTGGTCGGCCGCAGGAAGCTCTGGATCCTCCCGACCTGACCGACATCATCAAAGATGCCGTAGCTCAAGCTCTTGCCGCTGCCCAGGTGAAGCCCAAGAAATCGCGCAAGCAGAACGAGCATTTCACCGTTTCGATCGGCGGACAGAAAACCTCTGTGACCATCCACAAGGACGTCATTGCTCAACTGGCTGAGGCCAAGGGGAGTAAGGCGGAGGTCAGCCGCTTTGTGCGCGAGGTCGCGAAGGACGTGCCCGACTCCGTTGAAAACAAGTCGGAGTGGATCGAGCATCGGATCGCGACCATTATGCGATTCAAGTCTGAGTCCGCAGGTAACGGCAGTTCAGCTCGACATTAGCCGGCGCCGGCGATGCTTCGCCGATCAATGATCACCATTGCTTCAATTAGGCGCTGGGATGCAGAGACATCGAAGCCGAATGCGCGATTAACAGCAATCAGCTCTGCGCAACCTTCAGGAAACTGACGCGGCTCAGAATCTACGGCCAGCCAGATTGCATGCTTTCCTTCCCTCGAGGCCTGTAGATGCTTTTGGATGGCAAAGTACCGCCCGTCTTGAGCCGCCTCCAAGTCGCCGGCCAGACGATCGCCACATTCCCCCAGTGAGAGCCGGATGTCTTCCATGCTTTTCAAGGGGGGGAGGGTTGAAGCGATCACCTGGTAGGCTGGGTGTTGTAGAAGCAGTTCGCTGAGCCGCGCAAGCCCATGCTCGAGGCCGGCAAAGTCGACAAACAGAAAGCGATGATGGCCACGAACTACCTCTGCTACCTCATGGGCTTTTTCTACCACCACTTCCTCGTCCGGCTCTGCAGCGGCTTCCTCTGGGGTCAGACCAGTGAGACGACACGCCATGCCGATCACGTCCTGCATCGTCATCAAGGTGACGCCTTTTCGCCTTGCCCAATCAGCCGCCTCAGCTGAGAATCGGCCAAAGCTAATCGCTGTTGCTCCCTGAGCACGCACGGCGGCGGCGGCCTTGTGAAGGGACTGAATGGGCTTGGTACCGACGATATCCTCGTCCCAATGGTTGTACTGGATCAGGATTGTTTCCTTCTTCTTGACCGCTATGAGGTCGGCATCGTCTTGCCGGTGCAACTCGTCAATCGATGGACGAACCTGGTAGCCATCCAGGCGGAAGAGGGCGACCAAGTAATTCTCGAATTGCTGGGTCTTCATCATACGAAGGGCTTCAGGGTTCGAGTTCTGCTCAACCACTTTGAAATCCTTCATTTCGCGTGTTACGGCGGAGATGCCCAGGACAGCAAAGATCAGCGCGATCAGGATGCATGCAAGGCCAACGAATTTGGCATTGTCGACATAAATGGCCACGAAGGAATAACCGCCCAGAGTTGCAGCGACGATTAGGTCAATCGCCGGCGGAAGCGCCTTGAGCTTATGGATCAGATTGTCGACGCCATTGGGCTTTGCTGCGGCGGTTTGTTTCTTCGGGCCAAACATGAGTTTTCCTTTCAATCGAGTTCTTGTGTTCTGGGGTTACTGCCGGTCATTTGGAAGAGGGGACGACAGAACGGCGATCAGGCCCGATCTTCAACAACCTCTCCGCCGAGGGCGTCCAGTAAGGACGGAATAAACCGGGCCAACTCGCCGGTCATCAACGCAAAATCCGCGTCAAACTTTTCCTCTGCGTGTTCCGTATTTTTTTCTGCCTCTTCCATCAACAAATCAAGGAAGCCAAGGCGCTTGATCTCCAAACGCTCGGTCAAGACAAATGAGATGCGATCGTTCCAAGTCAGCGCCAGGCGAGTTGGAAGTTTTCCTGCGGCGAGGTGGGCCTTGATCTCCGAAGCAATTCCATCACCGTCAAGCGGGTGCCGAACATAACGGACAGCGGCCTTCTCTTCACCAACAGCCTTCAGTTCGCAATCACGATCGACTGTGAAATTGACCGGGGCCTCGCCGCCGGCCAACCAATCTGCCATCGCTGATGAGTGGGACAATTTTGTATGCACTAGGCTCAGCGGAAAATCGTCGAGCACCATACGAAGTTGTTCGAGAACTTCTTCGGCCTTGGACAGTGCGCTCGCATCGACCGCTAGCCAGCCGTTGACTGGATCAATCCAAACGAATGTCGTGCGCCGTCTAGTAAAAGCGCGAGGGAGTAGTTCTTCAGCAACTCGGTCCTTTAGCTCACGCAGCTGCTTTCGGCCGGGAGCATATCCTTGCTGCTCCTCGAGGGCTTCTGCCCGCTCTCGGACTTCATCCTGGATGACTGACGATGGAAGCAATCGCTGCTCGGTGCAAAGGGCAATTAGCCATTGCCGGTTTTGGGCATACACCAGAGAGCCTTTGTCTCGAGGAGATATCCATCCGCTTCGCTGCTGCTCGCTTCCGGAGCAGCGAGTGAAGGGATTTCGTGCCAGCATTTCTTCAAGCTTGGCGAGATCCATATTCCATGGAGTTGGTAGGCGGTACAAAGTTAGGTTACGGAAGAACATTTGGTTTTGTGCTTTGAAGGTTAAGAGGGGAGTGCTTCATGAATGGTCGCAGCATGAATCTCCGAAGGAGTAAGGTCCACGCAGCGGAAGATCGTGCTTCGACTATTTCCACTTTGGCGTTCAGCGTCTTCAAAGAGATCGCCATATCCGCGTAATTCGGCATCCTTTTCGGACAAGGTGAAGCCATCGCTATGGTCGACGAGCAGCTGAAGGCGCTGCATGGTTTCAGGCGCCACGGTCTCCGGTAGAAACAGAAAGAAGTAACCGTTGCCACCTAGTCTGGCCACCCGTCCCCGGAGCTGGTGCAGAGTGCTGGTGCCATAGCGTTCAGCATGGACAACGATGAGAGAACGGAGACTTGGCAGGGTCAATCCGATCTCGATCACGCTGCTCACGACGGCAATTTTTTGATTTCCGCTTTTGAGGCCGTTGACCGCAGCAACCTTTTCAGCCTCTTTCATTTGCCCGTGCACCATCCCCACAAGGCCGGGGAACTGCTTTTCCCATTCGACGGCCGCGGCGACGACACTCTTCTTTTCTTGCTCATCGTCATTGACGATCGGGTAGACGATGGCGATCTGTCCGCCAGAAGCGAGGACCTTTCGCGTATGGTCGAAGAGGCGCTTACGCTCCCCAGCTGTGACAATGTGCGTGGTGATGTTCTTCACCACGGGCATCTCCTTCAAAACCGAGACGTCCATCGCGCCATGGGTAATCAAGGCGGTCGTGCGGGGGATAGGTGTGGCTGTCGCCTGGAGGTAATTGCTGGCAAACCCTGTCAGTTCGATTTTTTGACTGACAGACATCTTCTGCTCCTCGTCGACGCAGAACAGGGCAGGGGGAGACTCCCCCTTGAGACGGCTGAGAAGGGCTGTTGTCCCGACCAGGATTGGATTGCTGGCGAGATCGAGTTTCTTGGTTCCAGAAGTCACCGAGATGACCAGGCTGTCTTCGCCGAACAGTGCCTTGCATTCCTTCACGAACTGATCAGCCAAGAGGCCATTGGGGGTAAGGATGACGGCCCTATGCCCCAGGTGCTGCGTCGCCAGAGCGGCAATCATGATGGGGAGCGTTTTTCCGCTTCCAACATCGCCGCTTAGAACCCTGCGCATAGGCAGAGGCGAAGCCATGTCGGCGACAATCTCGCCAATGGAGCGGCGTTGGTCGCCGGTTAGAGGATAGGGAAGTTTTTCTGTCAGCTGCTGAATCAGCGTGTCCGGTATGGATACCACGGATTCCGGCACTGGGTCGCGCTGCTTGAGGCGACGGGCATTCTCAACGACAGAAAGCGCTGCCAGGCGGCGCATTCCTGCGATTCCTCGCATTCCTTCATCCTCGGATGTCGGCTGGTGGGCCGCGCGCAGGATGACCTCGACGGAGGGGGCCTTGAGGCGAGCTCGTCGAAGGATATCGGCTTCCGGCAGGCCGTGATAGCTCTCGACCAGGTAGTCAATCGTCTCTTTCAGATGGTGCTCGAGAGCGTATCGGGTGGCATCATAAATGGCACCGTCTGCTACCACACTACGACGTTTTTCATAGATGGGGATCACCTTGCCGACAAGTTGCGGATCGATCAAGGTTGGGCCGGTGATCTGTAGCTTTCCATTCCAGTTCTGGAGCACCCCCCGGAGGTGAATCTTGTCGCCTTCCTCGAAGGCCTTCCAAGTAGGAACATCGACGCCCAGGACCACGAAGATGACGATTTTCACGGAGAGCATTCCATCCGTGGCTGTCATGACGAGGCGCTTCTTAGGCTGAGAGAGGACGACAGCCTTTTCCGATACCAAAAGGGTGAACAACTTGGGCCCGGCCACCACATCATTTTGGGGCAGCGCTTGCTTCAATGTGCTGATCGACGAGTAATCCTGAAACAGCTTCGGAAGACAGAGCAATGGTTCGCGCCAGGCAGTTACGCCAAGGCGCTTCAGGCGATCGAGCAGAGGCTGCCCATTCGCCTGTTCAACCGCATTCCGTTCATTGTCAGGCGGCGGCTGCATCTTCGATTTGGTGGGTGGCCCGCACCGTTGCCAGCAGCTCGTTTAGAGGAATCATTGGATAGCTCTCCGCGAGCTGGGTAAGGAAGAGGATAGACACAGACATCGCGTCCGACGGGAGGATCTTCACGGCTCGAACGGCGCCGGCCGCAGCCTTCTTCGCGGTGACCTTTGCGAAGAAGTGTTGCCCTTGGAATTCGATGGCGAACCCCTTGTCGTTCTGCGCGCCATGGGCGGAGAACTCGACGCCTTTGCGCCAACGACGGAATACAGCGAGGACCGCGCCTACTTCATTGATGTCGAGCCACACGTGCACGGCGTTCTTCCAATCGTAGGTTTTGGGGCCGGTTTGCATCGCGGCATCGACCATTACTCCCGGGGCCCCGTTCCAGTCGGTTGCGTTGAAGCAGAGCGCAGCGTTCGACCCATACACGTGGACCGAGTGATATTTCTTGCTGCCCGATGGCGCCAGGCGTCGGGAGAGCGCGGCTTGGTCAACGGGGCGTTCCTCTTGCTGATCGTGCTGCTGTTGCAAGGAAGACTGAGGCGGCTCTTCCTCACTATGCGTATCTGGCGGCGCGAAGATCGAGGCGAGGTAGGCTTTCGCATCCTCATGGCGAGCATGCTTCGGGTCGTGAGCGGCATCAATAGCCGAAAGGAAGCGGGTCGGCACTGCCTTTGCCACAGGCACGATCATGTCGATCGTCGCATCCGGGAAAATGGGCTTGATCCGATTGATGGTGTTCGGGGCTAGGCAGCGGAGCAGGTTGCCGATGAATTTCTTGCTGCGGCCGTCCTGGTCTTGGTCCGTAATGCAGCGGGACAGGTGCTCCAGGAAGTCCTCGCGGCAGTTGCGGGAGATGGCCCCGAGGGTTTCGCTGGACGCTTGGAAGCCCAACGAAGCAACGGCGGTCGCTACTTCCTTCGCCGTTGCAAGATTCGTGGTCGTCATGTTCGTTACCTCCTTCTGGTACTACAAAGAGCGTACCGAAACGACGTGGGTGATTCTGAAAAAACCGCTTATGCGGATTTCGGCTGTTTGGGCCCTTGGAAGATGATGATGTAGGGCTCTGTTTCGCGCTTCTCGTCCAGGTAGTATCGGGACGTCTTGGAGCAGGAAGCATCGGTGGCGCACGAAACGGGAGTTTCATCGTGTGCCTTGGTGAACTCGCTTAGGCGAACGTAGTGACGATCGATCAGCGCCATGCCGCAGAACGGCTTATCGATGTAGGGCACGTCGACAATCGTCGGCTTTCCCTGCTCCAGTTTCGGGATGACGCAATAGTCGCCCTCGGCAGCGAACGTAATGAAGGGGAGGGCGCTCAAAATAATGGCGCCAACGGTCGTTACTCGCATTTCAGGTTCGCCTTGGCCTGGTCGGTATGCGGCGTAACGCTCTTGGCGATTTCCGCGCACTTGTCGGCCTTCTCGGCCGCGCTCACGAATCCGTAGAGCAGGGATGGGATCGCCAAAACGGCGGCGACCAGAAGGAAGCTTCCAGGAAAGCGTCGATGTTGAAGATGAGCCATGTCGCACCTCTCATTTGATGTGTGGATGATCCCATCCAGCGAAACAGGCGTCATCACGGAAATGTCGCTGTTTTTGAGGGGTTAGACGTAGGAATGGACCTGCAAGGGCGATTTTTGTGGTGCGGGATGACAAGCGCCTCCCATACAATGCCGCCATGATTCCACTCCGACTACATCGCCTGCTGCTCGTACTTTTCGCGGTCAGTGCCTTTCTCGCTCTCGTTGACGACGTGTTCTTGCGTTGGGGACTGTCGCACCAAGCCAGCGGCGTGCTGTCCGGGGGCGTTGCCGGGTTGATGGTTTTCTTCCTCGCTTACCAGGGGGGGAAGGTCCTCGTCTTTTGCGGCAAGGGGCTTGTTGATGAGCCAGAGCGGAGGGCCAGGATTCGTGCAGCCCTCTACGATATCGGGATACTCGAGGAGCGCCGTAAAGGAAAGCGCCGGCGTGAAGGACGTGCAGCTTTGGCTGCGGCGAATGAGGCAGAGCGACGGGCCACAGATCGGCGTAGCCAAGCCGGACCTCCCCCAGGGAAACAGTTGATGTACGTGTCCGTTGTGGACTCGGAGAGATTCATCGCCATTACTGTCAATTCTGGAGATACCCACCGGGCCTTCGTGAGTACGCGCATGGTTGACTCCCTCACGCACGGAGCACTGCGCGGCGTTCTTGCTCATGAATACGGGCACGTTGACAATCGGCATCCCATCAAACAAGCAACGATTCTCGGCCTGGTGGCTGCGGTCAAGTTTGGAATTGGAGTTCCTGTTGGCGCCGTCGTTGTCTTGCTTCTTGCCTACCTGTTCATGCTTCGGGAATGGGAATTCGTTGCCGATACAGCAGCAGTAAAGAGGACCAGCCCCGAGGATGTTCTGGCCGCTTTCGACGAATATCGCCTCATCGAAGGGGATAAGGATTTGTCCCGCTTCTCTGAGTTCTTCAGTGGCCATCCTAGTTTCCGCCGGCGAATTGCCGCCATCAATGGCAATCTGGTCATATCTCCGGAGGGGAGCGGCTAGCTCATCCCGCGAACTTTCTATGTCTCGTTACTCTCTCCTCCTCGTTTTCGCCTTGGGCTTGTCCACTCAAGTCTTTGCACAGCAAAAAATCAACTACGTCGTCATTGACGGGAAGAGTTATCAGGGTGAGCAGCTGAAATGGGCTGCCAGTCATCCGAACGCGGTAACGGCGCCATACCTGGACAAAGGCAACTGGTATGTGGTCCCGCGATCGGCGGATGGCCACTACTGGATTCCGGCCTTTATCAACGGGTTCCCAGTCACGTTTCTTCTGGACACGGGGGCTACAAAGACATCAATCGGGGCGAGAATCGCCAAGAACGCTGGCATTCGAGCAGGGGTAAGCGCCCAGATCGGTACCGCCAACGGGATAGGTAGCGCAATGCAGAGCGAGGGCAATTACCTCCAGGTCGGCGCCTTTACCCTGAGCGACGTTCCGGTCATGGTTTCCTTGAACCAGGCCAATTCGGACATGGCCTTGCTCGGAATGGATGTTCTCCGTCACTTCCGAATTTTCCAGGGGCAGGACTCGATCCAGCTCCAACGCTTGAACTGAGGAAGGGGAACTTTCGATGAAGCAACTGCTATGGCCGATGGCGCTCATTTCCGGTACCGCTGCCGCGGCTGAAGGTGCGCTGCCGAACTATTACGACGCGGCACCGCCACCCTCAAGCTACACGAGCCGCCCGATGGTGGCACCATCGCAGGCCCCCCGGAAACGCTTCATCACCGATTCGGAATCGACATCGCCATCTCCAGCCAACAGCGCATCGCCACAGCCTCATTTGGCTGCATCTTCCGGTGGATCATCGGCTCAGCCGGGACTTCCTCCTAACATGGAGAAAGGTGTAAAGGATCTTGAATCGGGGATGGAAGACCTACAGAAATACACCGCGGTAATGGCTAACCACATCCAACAGAACGGGCTTCGCGGCTTTCTGGCTGTCCCGCCGGAAATTCGCGATCAAGGTGTAGCCGTCGGCCGGAAAATTGGAAACGGCATCAGTGGAATCGCCACGGATACAGCGCATGACATGATCGTTCCGGAGCGCCGTTAGCCATGGAACGGCTCGCGAAACTCGTAACATTCCGACCATCAGTGTTGACACGTTCGCATGGTGCGAATAAATTGCGGGCGTGATCGGTTCATGTTCGCAATTAGATCGCGGCATGATCTTTGGCAAACCCACTGCGAGGTGGAGACGCAAAGCCACCGGTCTCGGCCACCAAGCCGAGATAGCGGAGTTGCTGGATCGACGCAACCAGTATCTCGTCCTGATGGTTTTCTCAAAACAAGACGTGAACGGAGAAAATCATGAAAGGTACTCTGACCACCCTGATCCTGGGCGCAGCCCTGGCTGAATACGGCCTTACCGGCCTGCAGCACGATGACGGGTCTTCCTACACTCCAGAAGAGCAGGCCTCAGCAGTCGTCGAGCAGATTGCTCCGATTGGTGGTTATGGTCCTCCCCCTGGTATGGTCATCACCAGCAATGCCGGCATCGAGCAGGACGTCGCCGCCGGCGTAAGTCAGTTGGATTCCTCTTTCCGCAAGATTCCCGGCTACGCGATCAAGGTGGCCGAGCAAGTCGAGAAGCACGGCATCAATGCGCTTGCATACGAAGACCCGGAAATGAAGCGCGCCGGGCGTGAAATTGGCCTAGAGGTCGGCGGCGGCATTCGGCACTTTGCGGTCGCTCTGGGCAAGGACCTGGTTTCCACCGCCCGCGACTCGGGCATGACCAACAAGGTCAATTAATCTCCCGCAGCAGATTCCTTGGCGGCAGCGCGGCATGGTCTTGGGAGGTCGTGATCGGCGTCTTGTGGCCATCAAAAAATTGGCCGGCACCTCCCAAGGTCGCCGGCCTGAATAGTCGATTTTTGCCAAGGTAAATCGAATGCCCATGCTACGAAAAGCTACAATACGTTCGCACGGTGCGAACGAATTCTACGCCATAATAATTCGCATGGTGCGAACATTTACACTTCAGACCACGAGACCCCGATGACTACGACGAAAGATCCCCTATTCACCATCTTCGATTCAACAGAGTTGGAGCGCGATATCGCGCTGATGGATCGTGTGAAAGAGAAGTTCGAGCTGAAGTCGGATAGTGGGCTGGCGAGGATGATCGGAGCTCACAAGAGCGTGCTATCCGAGATCCGCAGTTACGCAAAAAGCGTGGCCAACGGGAACACCCCGGAGGGTAAAGCTCGGACATTGACCGCCCTGCAGCGGCTTCGTGCTTTCAATCACCTCGGGTATGCGTGGGCGCGCGATGCGCTGATGGCTGCCTTTCCGGAGGCGGTTCGTGAGGAGTTGCGCAAAAGCGATAACGAGCGGACGCACGCGAATGTGGTTGACGCTGCCGAGCCACGGCGAACGAAGGTCCGATCCAAGGCCCAGACAGGGACCGTCTCCTAGTCGCTGTCTCTGGGGCGCCTGAATTCGCGTGGGTTGTACACCGCACCACGCCAATTCTCTGTCCTGATCGCCACACCTGGGGGCTTGAGAGTGTCCAAGAACTCGGCCACGAGGCGAACGATGATAAACAAGGCAGCGATGGCGCATACCAAGGCCCACAGCGGATAGCCGGTCTCGCGCTCAATATCATCAGCCCAAGACCCTTGCGGCTCCGCTTCAATCGATATGCCGACTTCCTGGGATGTTACCCGGGGAGTGTTTGTGGATTCGGCCGGTAGGGGACCGGGGGCTGGCTGCGCCATTGCGACCACGATTTCGCGCTTTCCTTCTGGATACACGACCTTACCGGGGCTTGAGTAATCTGCTGCCACGACCATGTTCTGTCGTGCCTCGAATCGAACCGATGGGTTGAAGGCGTAGAAGGCAATGGGTAGTGAATCCTGATGGACCGTCCCGTCTGGATAGACAACCGCCTGAGTCACAGCGAAATGGAGATGTGGCCCCGACGAATACCCGGTGTTTCCAGAGTAGCCAAGCAATTGGCCCTGGGTAACGACCTGGCCCGGCCTGACCACAATGGCATTCGTCGCGAGGTGAACATACTGAGCCGTGGATCCGTCACCGTGTTGAACCGTGACGATATTGGCTTTGTCGAGCAGATCCGGGTTTGGTCCTCCTTCGGTGAACCAGTCCTTCACTTCGACAACCGTTCCTCCCCGGGCAGCAACTACCGGCGTCTGTTCTGGGACGGTGAAATCCACCGCGTACAGGCTCTCCTTTCCGGTATGGGTTGTGATCTCTCCGCCCGGCGCTTGCCCGACTTGGGAGCGAACGCCGTCGGCAAATGGGAGCCGGTAGGCGAGTGCGCTGTCTGGTGGCCGGCGGGCGTCACCAAAGGCGTGACTGTAGCGCGTGGTAAATCGGAACCCTTGGCCACGGGTAGCCGCGAATACACGGCCCAGCTCCTGACTGGCGTTGGGGGGGATGACCTCGACCAATGGCCAGCTGTGATCTGAAGCGAAATTTTCGCCCTTGATCTGAGCGGCAAGAGTGATTGTCGCCGGCCCGCTGTTCACAGCCACCAGGCGATATTCTCGGCCGGCGGCCTTTGTCTCGATCCGGAATGGATACGCACCCTGGACAGGATGTCCTGCGGCGATGGCGCTGGCGGCCGCTATGAAGCCCGCCACCAGCAGGATCAACCGCCGAGTCACTGAATCACACGGCCATCGATGACGATCGGCTCTTTGCCTGACAGAAGGGCGGCGCAGGTTCGGCTTTTCAGCGGTTCTTGCTCGAGGGTGCCCAGGATCGCCGTGCGCTCTTTCATCGAAGGATGGAAAGTGTCAAAGGCTTCCTTGGCCGCCGATGGCGCAACGTCCGTCAGGGCAAGAAGGGCTTCGCGCATGGTCGCCGGCGACGTGAGGCATGCCCCGAAAGCATCGGCGCGAAGTTCGCGCTCGATGTTCATTTGCCCAACCAGGTAGCAAGACATCTGGAAGAGGGGAAGGGCCACCAGCCCGGCGATACCGAACATTTTTGCGGAGGGGAGAAAGGGCTTCAACCAACGCCCAAACGGATTGTCGAGGAGCTTAGCGAAATCGAGCGCCCAGATCAGCAGCGATAGGGTTGAAAGGCCCGCCAGGAAAAACAGGTAGGCATCATGAGCGATTGCCCACTTGGGAAACAGCATCAAGGCAGACATCGCCAAGACCATGATGCCGCCGCCGGCGACCAAGCTGATTACTTTCGGAAGGACCGCCAGGAAGGGAAGCAAGCCAGTGGCGTACATGACCAGGATCGACCAGAGAGGAAAATCATCGTGCCGCGCGAGCATTACGGCATGGCCGAATTCGTGGCTGGCGACAGCTTTAAGCAAATCGGGCCGATCGAGGTATGAGGCTCGCTGTAGCGGTTGCCCAAGTCTGATTTCGGGTTCCTTCTTCGAGGAATCGGGGCTCTGCGTCGTGACACCGGCAGCCTTGGATGTCACGAACCGCACCGTTGGAGCAGCGATTCCGAACGTGGCTGCAGCCTGAGCAATATGTTGATCGAGGTCTGCCAGGACGGAGACCGAGAATGGGGGCGAAACAGTGACATCCTGGTCCGGTGACAAATTGTTCGCCGTCGGCATGATCAGCACGGCGAGAACGGCGGCCAGGAGAATGCGGAGGATGATCATTTGGTAATCAGCGCAGCGGAGGCGAGAGCTTGAAGGGGTGCTGTATCGGATGCTGTTGTGGTCAGAGAAAACAACATCTTTCGTGGTTGCTTGGGCATGGTCCATTCGTATGAAATGGAATGGGCCGGGCCGTGGCGGGTGTTCATTTGCTCATCCTGGATCTGTTTGATCACCATCGGTGAAGGGGCGGCCTTGACCATGGAGGAGAACGTTTTTTCGACCGCTTCGTTGTCTGCTTTCATCCCGTAGACCATGCACATCGGCTTATCGCTGCGGATGGCCAAAATGAATGTCCCACTTTGCTCCGGCACGGGCCAGGCCGACCCGGGTTTTCCTTGAAGGAACTGTGCAGCCTTTTCTTTCGGGAGCTGCGGCGAGAAGGCCATCCGATCGGTGAGCTTCTTCAAGTCCGACAGATGCTTCATGCAGAACGTAGCGTAGATACGAGAGAAGGCTTCGGCTTGCGCCTGCCCATTGCCATCGAAGATGGTGCGTGCGGATGCGCCAGATGACAGGCAGAGGAGGGCTGTGATGGCAGTAATGCAGCGGCAGCTGTGGAGAATTCTTTGGCTCATGACGGATGTAGCGAAATGACGTTTGAAGGTTGTCCGGGCTCAGGCCGCTTACGCTCGATGTCATCCTCGAATCGCTGCCACCCAAGGATGGTCAACGTCAGTGATGGCTGATTCATCGCACGACAAAGGGAATCGGTGATGTGCTCGGTCAGTTCGTTGATGTCCGCTTGGCCAGCGATAGGCCACGAACGATCAGCCTCTATGTTGCCGAAACCATGTCCGCCGTTCTTCAAAAAGTAGGCGTATGCGACGAAATACTTGGCCATGCTACTCGGCGCCATTCATCGACCGGTCCAAGCGCCGATTGAAGCGGTGAAACAGCGCGATGGAAAGAGGCCAGAACCAGCAAAAGACCACGATTCCGCTGGAATGCCAGCGGCCGAATGGTAGAAGGAACACCAAGAACCTGTGGAAGGCAGTGAGGCTTCGTGACTTGTAATAGATGTAGGCGAAGCCTGGGATCAACCAGTAGGAGGTGCGCTCAATTGCGCCTTCCAGATCCATATCAGTTGCAAGGTGAAGGATGCAGCCCGGCAACAGGATGAGCGCCATCGCAAGCGCAAGGCGCTGTATATCGAAGAGATGATTTCTGGTGGACGTATCGTGGCTCATGCCGCCTCCCGGAATCCACGCTGCAACTCAATCTGCGAGACGAGCCGCCGATCGGTGCCGGCGATGAAAATGACTTGGGGTTGCCGGTGATGAATGCTGAGGACGCCTCCCTGCGGTAGGCCTTCCTGCAACACATCGAAAAGTTGAATCAAGCGCGGGTCCTTGAACCCCTGGTCGGCGTTAGCCACTCCTACAATTGCTTTACCCATTTCCAGAAACTCGACGTGGCCGTGGCCGAATAAAGCCGTGGTTGCCTCTTTGATCTTTGACCACATGTCAGTTCGCCACATAGCCTCGCTCGGTCGAGATGCGACTGATCACGTCTTGGGATTGGGCAAGCACCAAGGCAATACGGTGCTCGACGTTGAAGAATTGCATTACGGCGCCGGCGGGCAATAGCTCACGAATTTTCTCGAACAGGGGTTCGATCCGTTCGGGGTTCTCCAGGAAGGTTACCGGCGAGGTATCAACGACGAGGAAGTCGGGATGGTCCTCAAATGACGTGTCAATCCCGAACATCTCCCCGAGGTTGGGCACCAGGTCTGTCCAAATCGTTTTCTCGGGCTGGGTAATGGGGGCGGCGAAGGGTTGGAGCATTGAGTCGTCCCAAGTGTGTCCCCGCGGCGACCAGCCTGGTCCAAGCATCGGCGGGTACCCCGTGCGGCAGCACCCTTGCTTCAGATCGAAATCGAATACGGCATTCGGGTATCCATTGATGAGAAGGATCGCCTTCTTGCTATCTGATGACCACCCAATTTGGGCGACGTATGGCTTGTCCTCTGCGGATTGCAAGGAGTAGATCATCACCCCATCCTGGAACGGTTGCTCCTTCGAGTTATCCATGGCGTAGAAGTAGCCGGTCTCGCCGTCGTCCTCGAGCACCACCACGAACTGGCCCTCTGGGGCGGGCCCTTTGATAACTGTCGGGACACCGATCCGGAATGGCAGTTCGGCAACGATGTGGATCGGCATTGATAGGACTCCTTCGACGTCACTCCGCCAAGCAACCGGGGCTTGGGCTGAAAAACCGTCATTGTCCGGGGCGGCGGGGCTGTGGCAATGCGGAAATGCAGCGCAAACAGGGGTGGTAGCCGGAGAAATGGACCTAAGATGCGGGAACACACTGGAGGAGGACTTGGGCTCGGTGTGATAATTGCGACGTCATTCGTCATCCAGCGATATCCACCCGTCCTGGGTCCTTGCTCAACGAGGGCCGCTGGAAGACAATTCGCCTTTTCTATCCCATTGGAATTTAAGTGCTATGAAACAAACTCGTTTTCTCCTACTTCTTTCACTTCTTGCAACCGCCCTTACCGCGTGCGCCACGCCTCCTGGCAACTCGGCTGTGGCGACCAACGGCGCTCCGGCGGCACTCGGCCCTTATTCCCAAGGAATTGCCTCTGGCAACATGCTGTTCCTCTCCGGCCAGATTCCTCTTGATCCGAGCACCGGCCAAATTGTTGGGACGACGATCGATGAGCAGACGAAGCGGGTAATGGATAACCTTGCGGCGGTGCTTGCAGCAAATGGCATGAGCATGGCAAACGTGGTTAGCACGACCGTCTATCTGCGCGACCTCAACGACTTTGCCGCCATGAACAAGGTCTATGGCACATACTTCGGTGCGAATCCGCCGGCTCGCGCCACGGTTCAGGTAGCACGACTTCCCAAGGATGTCGCCGTCGAAATCTCCGCAATCGCAACCAAGTAAGTTCTGGTCGCGTCACCGCGCTTTGTTGCTGGGACGCCCTGGGCGTTGCCATCACGTTGGCCTTGGATTTGTGTGAGATATGGACGACACCACCTTTGTAGACCTGATCAAGTTCTGGCGCGACGTCGAGGCACTAAGCCCCCAGGAAATACCGAAGAAGGCCCCCAACGACCCGAAAGAGCCTGCTCGGGATTGGGGGCCAGATATCCTTCCGCCGTGGCTTGATGCTGGGTTCAAACGTCGTCCGATCTCGCCCTCAAAGGCATGGCGGCACAGCTTGTTCGGGGTTGTCTACGACCGCTCACGCTTCATCGATTTCCTCGAGCGACGATTGGGTAAGCAGCCCGATGTCTTCGAGGAACGCCCTGGTGGGCAATCCAGCGTATTCACCCTTTCAATCGACGAAAACGGCCGGCCTCTCGCTGAAACGCTGATGGTCAGCATGGCGGCCTGGGCGTTCGGCATTGTCGAAACCCGAGGTCTGGACGCCTTACCACATGGCGATGCTTGCGACACAGACGGCTTGCACACACCTCCTGGCAAGAGCGAGCTGCCGCCGTCGGATAGCGGATTCCCCGGATTTGATATCCAGCTTGATCGGCTGCGAGAGGAATTGGCCTGGCGTGTAGGGAATCACCCAGCCAGCGAGCCTATCGGGTTCCAGTGGATCAGTGAATTCGCTGCGCTCGTGATCGATAAACTGAAGCTGGGCAACCTAGTTGGCGGTTCCATCACGCATCGCGTCAAGTCCGTTCAGATCAAGCGTCCGAAAAAGGACCCCAACAACGACCAGGAGAAGAAAGCGGCGCCGCGATCCGATGACGACTTTCTCAATTCATTCTTCATCAAAGACCTGAATCGCTTGATCACCGGCGGCCTGGTGATGGCGGGTGATGGCTTGAGGCGGTTCCTTGAGCCACCCGAGAACCACGCCAAGATCGACGTCCGTAAGGATCGCGCAACTGCCCTTAGGCTTCTCCATCCCGAGAAATTTCCTGAAGGGTGTTGGCCGGCAGAACATCCTTTGGTTTGGAGCCAGCAGGTAGCTATCAACGCCATGTGGAATGGAATGAAAGCGTCTGGCTGCTTCGCTGTAAATGGTCCGCCGGGGACAGGGAAAACAACTCTTCTCCGCGATGTTGTGGCGGCGATCGTCGTTGAACGAGCGAAGGTGCTTGCAGATCCCGGTGCCCGCCTGCTTGGGGAAAAACGGCTGCTCGAAGTTGGAAGCAAGTCGATTCCGTACTACCCCCTTGAACCGGCTCTGACGGGCTTTTCCATCGTGGTCGCATCCAGCAACAACGGGGCGGTCGAGAATGTTTCGCTCGAGCTGCCGAAGAAGTCGGCCATTCATGACATTTGGCTTGACGAGGTTGATGGCTTTCGGCAGGTGGCCAGCGAGTTGCTGGAGGAAGATGCCTGGGCCTTGATCGCCGGCCGCCTCGGAATAGACCAACCGTAATGATTTCGTCGGGCGCTTTTGGTGGCAGAAGACGGATGAAGAGAACGACAAGGTTCCGGGCCTTCGCGAAAGACTGGAAGCGATCAAGCTCGGCAAGGCGGCGCCTCGTATGCCTTGGAAGACTGCTGTCGAGCGCTTCAACCAGGCGATCGTGGCCGAAAAAATCTGGCGCCAGAAGATTTGGCGGCTGACCGACTTGCCGGCGGAGATTGAAGCGTTACGAGAACAACGTGTTGGCGTGACGGAAGACCTCAGCCTGGCCACGAGCGACCAGGACGACTTGGTGGTGTCCATTGCGGACATCGACAAGCGGCTTGATGTCTCTGCCCTTGCGCTGGGCCGGATTTCAAATGTCCGCAGTCAAGCGATTGTTGAAATCAGCCTGATGGCCGGAAGTCTATATGGGGTGCGGGTTTGGCTCTACTTCGGGCCGCCTTGCGGGGCTGTGGCGTTGTGGGCTGGGAGCCACATAGGAGCTTCGCGGTAGAAAGCCCGAGCGTGCTGCATCGGGGGCGGTTGCCTGCAGGCGGTAGCCGCGTTTGGTCTTCATAGCCCAATCGGTCGCCGTCCTCCAGAATGAAGAACGCGCAGCCTTGGGCTGCGCGTTTGAGGGATGGCCGCCAGCGGAAACCGGCATCATCAGCTTGGCTTCGGCGGCGCGGCCTTGCCCGCGCCTCCCTTCCTGAATCCCCGATCTCCGACCATGAAGGCTTCTAGCATGTGCGGAATTAGCACCGTGGCATCGACCGCCTCGCCGTAGGTCTGCGCGTGCAGCGTAGCGTAGCGGTCGAGGTCGGCTTTCAGGCTGGCCGGGCAAGCAAAAGTCAGCTTCGTGGATTCCGTTTTCGGCAGCGGCCCGAGCCGTAGCTTGCGCGTCGTCATCGCGAAGTCCCCCTGTTGAAGAAAAGTGGCTGGTACGGCCGCAGCACCAGATCGCGGTTGACGATGATGCGAACCGGCAAGCCGGGGCGCTCCGTCAAGGTGGGCTGGATGTTGAGGTTGCGCCGGGTCATCTCCTGACCGACCTGATTGATGCTGTCCTGGGCGCTATCGCGGCCGGCGATGATGACGCGATCACCGTCCTGCCGGTTCTCCGGCGCAGCCAGTTCGGCACCGATGCCCAGTAGCGTCGTCAGTGCCGCACCGGCAAAGACGCGATCCCAATGCCAATCCACATCATCTTCCAAGCCGGCGTAGCCGGCCGGATCGGTGCCGGCCAAGTTGTCGAGCTTGAGCGAAGACGTGTCGGGCAGGATGATCCGGTTCCACACCACTTGCACGCGGCTCTGCCCGTAGCTGACCTGGCTGTTGTATTTGCCCAGGATGCGTGACCCCTGCGGGATCAGCAGGAACTTGCCGGTAGCCGTGTCATAGACCGGCTCCGTCACTGTGGCGATCACATCGCCCGGCAAGTCCGACTTGATGCCCGTCACCAGCGCCCCGGCGACCACCGTTCCGGCCATGACCTGATACGGCGACGCCGGCAGCGTCAGGTTGCCGGAATCACGGGCTTCCGTGGTTCCGGCTTTCTGGAATGCCTCTTTCTGGTCTTGCCGGTTCTGCACGGCGGTCGGGTCGGCGGGCTGGGCCGCCGTCGACGCAGGCCCGGCCGCCAGCGGGTCGAAGGCCGCATTGGCGGTGAAGCCCGGCGCAGCGGCTACCTGTGTCTGCGCCACCGGCGCGGCCTTCTGCGAACCAGAGCGGAAGAACACCGCCGATGCCGCTGCTGCTTCGGCTTCCTTGCGCAACGCGTCGTTGGGGTCGTTGCCGGGGGCCGCGTAGGCGGCCGTCACCGGCTGCTGCGACTTCACAATGGCCGGGCCAAGATCGCCTGGCAGCGGCGGCCCCAACTCCGGCACGGATGCCGCCAAGGGGGGCGGCAGCTTCGAGTAGTCCGCCGGCAGCGCGTCCAACCCTTCGGACTTCGAGACGCGATCGACGTTGTAAAGCTCGGTCTGCTCGCCTGCACCGCGCCGCTGCGGTTGCAGCGACCACATCAGCGCGCCGAGCACAGCGACCGAGAGACCGCCGACGAGGATGGCCAGCGTGCGCCGGTTCAGGCGCGTGACCGGGCGCGGTTGGGCGCGCAGCGCAACTGCCTCGGGTGCCACCTTGCCCGCATGCGGCGTGGCGAGGTCGGGAGTGTCGTCCTGGCTCATGGTCAGTTCCTCCGCGCCAAGCCATCCGTGCGTTCGATACGCACCACGTCACCCTTGTCGCCGCCCAGGCGCAGTTCGGCCGCGCCGAACAGCCGATCCACGATGTAGTAAGGCGAGCGAAAACGGTAATTCACCAGTTGTCCGTCGCCCTGCGCGCCGATGACGAACAGCGGTGGCAGCTCGCCTTGGGCGATTCCCGGCGGGAACTGGATATAGACCTTCTCGCCATCGTCGAAGGCGCGCAGCGGCTTCCACGGCGGATTGCTGCCTGAGACGGAATATCGGAAGCGGATCTTCTCCAGCGACAGTCCGGTATCGACCGGTGCGGCGGCGCTAGCCGCCTGCGACTGGCGCTGCAAGGCCAACATCCGGTCTTTTGGGTAGTCCCAGGACACCGACGCCATCCATGCCTTTTCCGTCGAGGTCAGTTCCAGCAGGTATGTTCTGCGACTGGTGGTGATGACCAAATTCGTCTTGAGGCCTGAGCGGATGGGCTTGACCAGCACATTGATGCGCATCGCGTCGCCGCTGCCGCTGGACGTGTCACCGACGATCCAGCGCACGGTATCGCCGGCTGCGACCGTCACTAGTTCCTCGCCCGGCTGCAAGGAAACCACGGTCACGCGTCCCGGCGCGGCATAGACTTGGTAGAGCGCACCATCGGTGAAGGGCCACACCTGAATCGCATTGACGTAGCCCTCGCGCGTGGGCGCGATGCGCGCCTCGGCATTGGCACGGGAAACGCGCACCTTCTCATCGGCCGGCTCCGGCTTAGCCGGGGCCGCGTCCAACTCGTGCAGCGGCTTCAACTGCGCTGGCAGCGCCAGCGGCTCGGGCATGGCGACGACTTCCACTGGAGCAGGCGGCTCCGGCAGCGGCTGTGCCTGCACCGGCTCATCGAGCGAAATGGACGGAGGCGGCTTGCCCTGCGAAGCGCAGCCCGACAGGGCCACCACGGTCAGCGCGAAAGCGTATAAGCGGAAAGACAGGTTCATGGCTTGGCTCCTTCAGAAGAATCCAGTTCGCGGCTCCACGACAGGCCGTTGACGTAGATACCCAGCGGGTTCTTGCGCAGGCGCTGTTCGGTGCGCGGGGTTTGCAGGACGGTGGAAAGCACCGCGTTCCATCGCTCGGTCCCGGCGGGGGCACCGTTGATGAACCGTTGCTCCGTCCAACGGACGTTGAACGAGGCATCGCTGGCGCGTACCACGCTGGTGATCTGCACCGTCACCGACTCGCGGCCAACACGGGCGAAAGGATCGTTCTTGCTGGCGTAGTCGTTGAGCACCGCCGCGCCTTTGTCGGTGGTGTAGTCGTAGGCGTCCAGCCAGTTTTGCCGCACCACGATGGGATCGATAGACAGCGAGCGCACCAGCGTCACGAAGCGCGCCAGGTGGTGCGCGATCTGCGCATCGGCGGGCCGGTACGGCGTGGCGGCTTCGCCGACGGCGCGCACCTGCCCCGACTGATCGACCTCGATGACGTAAGGGGTGACGATGGACTGCGCCGAGCGCCACACCAGGCCACCGGCCATCAGCAGCGCAAGCGTGAGGCAGCCGAAGGCCATAAAACGCCAGTTCTTGGCCTGGACGCGGGCCGAGCCGATGCGCTCGTCCCACACCTGCGCGGCGGATTGGTACGGGGTGGCAGGCTGCGGCGTGTCGGCATAGCGCACCTGCGGGCGTTTGAATCGCATAGGGTTCTCCTTGGTGGTCAGGTATCGGGTCACGCATCGGGGCGCAGGCTTGGGCCTTGCCCTGAGCCGCCGCCGTCGCCACTGCGCAGCGTGTGGGCTGCGGTGGTTGCGGCATGGGTGATCTGCTGGCGGCGGTGCATCCGCTTTGCCCAGGCGGGTTGCTCTTGCTTCGGCGCGCTGGCTGCGCCTTCGCCTGCGGCGGCCTGGCCGGAACCGGCAGCGCCGACATCCGCACCGTTCCATCCTGCCCGGAAGGAGTCGGCCACCTTCTGACCGGCAGCGGAAGCGCCCGATGCAGCTCGGCGGCCTGCCGCTTGCGCGCCGGTCTTGGCGACATTGCCGAGGCCCGCAGCCGCGCCTTTAGCCCCGCCGCCCGCAGCGGCGGAACCGGCCTGGAATGCGGACTTGGCGCTGCTGGCCGCCGACGTGGCGGCGCGTGCGCCGCTCCCGGCCAGCTTTGCGGCGGCCGGGGCCATGCGTGCGCCCGCCATGACGGCACCGCCCACGCCGGTCGCGGCGGCACCGATGGCAACACCCGTGCCTACCGCGCCGACGGCAGCGCCCGCCATCGCACCCGCGCCGAGCTGCGGCGCACCGGACACAAGGCCCGTGGCGATGCCGGGGCCGAAGATGCCCAGCGCCAGCAAGGCAAGCGAAGCCAGCATCACGACAAGCGCATGGTCGATGGAAGGCTCGTCGGGATGAACCTGGAACTCCGCGAACAGGCCCGAGCCGATGCCGACGATTACCGCCAGCACCAAGACCTTGATGCCTGACGAAACCACATTGCCGAGCACCTTTTCCGCGAGGAACGAGGTTTTGTTCCAGAGCGCAAACGGGATCAAGACGAAGCCGGCAAGCGTGGTCAGCTTGAACTCGATCAACGTGATGAAAAGCTGAACCGCGAGCACGAAGAAACAGAGGATCACCACCAGCCAAGCGATGAACAGCACCACGATGGGGTCGAGGTTCACGAACACTTCGGGGAAGCCGGCCATGTCACCGATCTGGTCGAGGATCGGCGCAGCGGCGTCGATGCCGGTCTTGGCAAGCCGACCCGGCTGCAAGAAGTTCTCCATCGTTATGGCCGAGCCAGTGGCGGTGATGCCTAGCCCGGCGAACGAGCGGAACACGATGCTCGACAGCCAATTGAAGTTACCGATGATGTAGGCGAAGGCACCGACGTAAAGCACCTTGCGCAGCAGCTTGGCGATCACGTCCTCGCCCTGGCCGGTCGCATGGCTCATGGCCCAATACAGACCGGCAATGGTCATGTCGATGACAATGAGAGTGGCCGTCAGGAACGCGACTTCGCCTTGCAGCAGACCGAAACCGGAGTCGATGTAGCGCGAGAAGGTATCGAGGAATCTGTCGATGATCGTTACGTCGTTCATGGCGTGTCCTCCGCAGCGGCGAGCGACGCATCACCTTCCGGCGCGTCGTCGGTTGGCGTGTCGAAACTCGCCGGAATCGGCGGCAGTTCTGCCAGCGTCCGGTATTCGTCCGGCCCAGTCTGGCCGGTGAAGAAGCGCCGCCGGAAGGCTTCGGCAGCGGCGCGACAGGTGTCTTCGCCTGCGGTTTGCCGGTCGGCTGCGCATTGGGCGCGCAGCGCCTTGAGCCGCACGGGATCGGCGGCCAAGGTGGCGGTCAGGTCTTCAGCCGGCTGCTGGCCGCATGCGGTCAGCAGCACGGCCAGCAGGACAGGAACGCATCGCATGGCCGCCTCCCGTCAGTTGTTGTAGAAGTTGACGGACTGCGGTGTGTACGGCGTGCCGGTGCCCAGGAAGCGCCGCCGCACTTCGCGGGCGCGCTCGGTGGCCGCTGCCTGCCGCGCCAGCTCCAGCGAGGCCGCCCTGTCTTGTGTGATCTGGAGCTGCTGGGCCTGGATGGACTGCTTGGCCTGCAAGGCGAGAAGCTGGTTCGTTGCCTGCATCGCTTGCAGCGCACCCGTGGCCGATTGGCTTTGGCTCACGAGGTCGGCCAGCGCGCTTTCGTCTTGCGTCAGGTTCTGCGACACCTGCGCCTGCATCCGCATCGCGGTGTGCAGGCCGTCGAGCGTGTTCTTCCAGCGTTCGCGTGCGTCCTGTGCCATGCGGTCGCCGCTGATGGTGGCGGCGTACTGCTCCGGGTACAGGCGCGAGAACGTGGCATCCATGCTCTGCACGTCGTAGGCCAGCCCTTGCGCCTCGGCAATCAGGCGTTCAGTCGTGGCGAGCGTCGAGCGCAGCCGGTTGACGATGTTGAAGTCGAGATTCGCCAGGTTGCGCGCCTGGTTCATCAACATCTGCGCTTCGTTCTGGAGCTGGTTGATCTGGTTGTTGATCTGCTCCAGCGTGCGGATGGCAGTCAGCGTGTTCTGCACCAAGTTGACGGGATCAACGAAAGTGAGCGCCGCCGCTGGCTGAGCGAGCATCAGCGAGCCGGCCAGCGCGGCGGCGAGCGAAACGGAAAGTACACGGGTCTTCATGGCGAAATCTCCAGGGGTTGAGTAGCGAGGAAAGAAGCCGCCGACGGCGAGGACGGCAGCAGGTCGGCGGCCCAATCGAGGCCGCGATGGCGTAGCCACGCACCGGCGAAGCCGGGAGCGCCGGCCTGCGTCAGCACTCGGTCAATGTCGCGTTGGTCTTGCGGTGTGGATGCGCCCGAGAAGGCGAGCGCGGCTGGCCCCAGGTCGAGGTCGAACAGACGATTGCCCAGGCGCGATTGGTAGTAGTAGTCGCGCTTGGGCTGCGCGGTGGCGACGATTTCGATTTGCCGACTGTTGAGGCCAAAGCCCTCGTAGACCGTGCGAATCTGCGGCTCGGTCGCCTGCGGGTTGGGCAAGAAAATCCGGCTCGCGCAGCTTTCGATGATCGCGGGCGCGATGGTCGAATCCTTGATGTCGGCAAGCGACTGCGTGGCGAAGATCACCGACACGTTTTTCTTGCGCAGAGTTTTCAACCATTGCCGGATGCGTGCCGCGAAGGACGGTTCATCAAGGAATAGCCAGGCTTCATCGAGAATCAGCAGCGTGGGAGCACCGTCGAAACGTGCATCGAAGCGGGCGAACAAGTAGCGCAGCACCGCTTGCACGGCGGCGGGGCTGTGCATTAGCTCTTCCATCTCAAAGCCCTGCACGTCGCCGCTGCCGAGCCGGTCGCGGTCGGCATCCAGTAGCTTGCCGTGCGCGCCGCCCAGCACATACGGCGACAATGCCTGCCGCAGCGCGTTCGATTGCAGCAGCACCGAAAGCCCGGTCATCGTGCGCTGCTCCACCGGCGCACCAGCGAGGCTGCCGAGCGCCGACCAAATGGCGGCTTTCTCGTCGGGGCCGACGGTCACGCCTTCATGCAGCAGGCGGCCTTCGATCCACTCGGCGGCCCAGGTGCGATAGCCTTCGCTGTCGATACGGGCCAAGGGCTGAAAGGCAATGGCGCCGTCCGCGCCGAGGTCGTAGTGTTCGCCGCCCAGGCCCAGCACCGTCGCCCGCATGGATCGCCCCATGTCGAAGGCGAAGATGCGCGAGCCGCCATAGCGGCGGAACTGCAAGGCGAGCATCGCCAGCAGGACAGATTTTCCCATGCCCGTCGGCCCCGCGACCAGCGTATGCCCCACGTCGCCGATGTGCGTCACCAGCCGGAACGGCGTCGCGCCATCCGTGCGCGTGACGATCAGCGGCGGGCCGTCGAGATGGGCGTTTTTCTCCGGCCCAGCCCACACGGCGGACACCGGCATCATGTGCGCCAGATTCAGCGTCGAGACGATGGGCTGGCGCACGTTGGCATAGGCATTGCCTGGTATGGACGACAGCCACGCATCGACTGCATTTAAGGTTTCGGGGATGGTGACGAAGCCACGTCCTTGGATGACACGTTCCACCATGCGCAGCTTTTCGTCGGCTACGGCAGGGTCGTCATCGAACACCGTCACCGTGGCGGTGAGGTAGCCGAAGGCGACTTGATCGCTGCCAAGCTCTTGCAAGGCGGCATCCGCGTCGGCCGCCTTGTTGCTGGCATCCGTGTCCACCAGCGGCGATTCCTGCTGGAAGATGGTTTCGCGCAGTAGCGCAATGACATTCTTCCGTTTCGCAAACCACTGGCGACGCAGGCGGCCCAGCTCCTTTTCCGCCTCGGCTTTATCGAGGCAGAGAAACCGGGTACTCCAGCGATAGGCAAAGCCCAGGCGATTGAGGTCGTCCAGCAGGCCCGGCCAGGTCGAGGTCGGAAAGCCCCGCACCGACACCACGCGCAGATGCTGGTCACCCAGCATGGGCGCAAGGCCGCCGACTAGGGCGGAATCGGCCAGCAGTGCGTCGAGGTGGAAAGGCACCTCGGGCACGGCCAGCCGGTAGCGCCGCGTGGACACCGTGGCGTGAAGATAAGTCAGCGTCGCGGCATCGTCCAACCAGACGATTTCTGGCATCACGCCATCGAGCAGGTCGAAAACCCGATCCGTTTCTGCCAGGAAGGCGTCAAGCCGACCGCGCCAGTCCACACCATCGCCCGGCGCGTGCTCGTAGAGCAGCTTGGCTGCACGAGCGCGGGATTCCTCCGGCGGCAGATAGGCTAGCGTCAGGTGATAGCTGCTTTCGTAGTGGTTCCCCGATTCCTCAAAGGCAGCGCGGCGTTCTTCGTCCACCAGCCAGGACAGCGGTTCGGGAAAGTCGGAATGCGGATAGTCCGCGGCCGACTGGCGCTCGGCTTCCACGAACAGCGCCCAGCCCGAACCCAGCCGGCGCAACGCGTTGTTTAGCCGTGCCGTCGTGGCGATCAATTCGCCCTGCGTGGCGCTGTCCAGATCAGGCCCGCGAAAGCGCGCCGTGCGCTGAAACGAGCCATCCTTGTTCAGCACCACGCCCGGCGCGATCAGCCCAGCCCAGGGAAGCCAGTCGGCCAGCAAGGCGGGCCGCTGGCGGTATTCGGCAAGGTTAAGCATGGCGGCGTCTCCTACACGTCCAGCAGCGGCTTGTGCTTGATGTGCCGGGCGAAGACCTGCATGAACTGCGGATCGACCCTCGCGCCCCACACGGCCAGCGAGTGACCGACGATCCAGAGCACTACGCCAGGAATCCAGAGTTGCAGGCCCAGCCCGACGGCAGCGGCTAGCGTGCCGTTGGCAATCGCCACCGTGCGCGGTGCGCCGCCCATCAAGAGCGGCTCGGTCAGCGAGCGATGTAGCGGCACCTCGAAGCCGGCCGCGAAGCTATCCGGGCCACTCATACGACAGCCCCGCCGGAGAAGCTGAAGAACGACAGGAAGAACGAGGACGCGGCGAACGCGATGCTCAAACCGAACACGATCTGGATCAGCTTGCGAAAGCCGCCCGACGTGTCGCCGAAGGCGAGCGCGAGGCCCGTGGCGATGATGATGATGACCGCGACGATGCGTGCCACCGGCCCCTGAATCGACTCCAGAATGGATTGCAGCGGGCCTTCCCACGGCATCGAGGAGCCGGATGCCTTCGCCGTGCCCGCCGTCATCAGCATGACTGCGGCCAGCAGCAGGCCGTGGTGCGCGGGGCCGGCCAGCCGCCGCAGGCGTGCGATGGTTGAAACCGGATTTACGGAATTACGGAAAGCGTGAACGTGCATCTGCGTCATGGCAGTTCTCCAGGTAGGTCAAGGGACGAGGAAGGCGCAGCGGCATCGGCTGCGAGAGGAACCGGCATCAGCTCGGGAAACGGTGTTTCCAGCGCGTCCGCCAGGCGATAGCCGGTGCCGTCGAAACCGACGACACGGGCGATGCTTTCGACGCGGCGCTTGCGGCCACGCCCGGCGATGTGGATCACGACGTTGACCGCCTCGGCGATCAGCGCACGCGGTGGGTTCACCGCCACTTCAAGAATCAACTGTTCGAGGCGCAGCAGCGCGCCCAGCGCGGAACCGGCGTGGATGGTGGCGATGCCGCCGGGGTGGCCGGTGCCCCACACCTTAACCAAGTCCAGGGCTTCGCCGCCGCGTACCTCGCCGACGATCACGCGGTCGGGGCGCAGGCGCATCGTGGCCCGCACCAGCTCGGTCATAGACACGACGCCAGCGCGGGTGCGCAGCGGCACATGGTCGCGGGCTGCGCATTGCAGCTCGATGGTGTCTTCGAGCACAAGCACGCGGTCGCCCGTGGCGGCGATCTCCGCAAGCAAGGCATTGGCGAGTGTGGTTTTGCCGCTGCTCGTCGCCCCGGCGATCAGGATGTTCTGGCGCTCACGCACGGCGCGGCGCAGGAACTCGGCCTGGCCTGTGGTCAAGATGCCGTCGGCCACATAGCGATCCAGCCCGATGATGCTCACGGCGCGCTTGCGCAGCGCGAAGGCTGGGCCGGGCGCTGCGGGCGGCAAGATGCCCTCGAACCGCTCGCCGGTTTCGGGCAGCTCGGCGGTCAGCAGCGGCCGCCCGCGATGCACCTCTGCGCCGACGTGCGCAGCCACCAGCCGGATGATGCGTTCGCCATCGTCTTGGGACAGCTCCACGCCCAGCGGCATGCGGCCCGATGACAACCGATCCACCCATAGGGTGCGGTCGGGGTTGAGCATGATTTCCACCACGTCGGGGTCGGCCAGCGCAGCGGCGATGACTGGCCCCATTGCCGTGCGCAGCATCTGGATACGGCGATCCAGAGAGGTTGCGGCGGATGAGAGTTCGGGCGGGGTTTGCGGAATGGCGCTCATGAGGCACGCTCCTGCGCTTCAGCCAGTGCCTCCGCGTCATCCATTCGCGCCGGGTCTGGGTGCAGTTCTTCCACAACGTCGCGCACCAGGCTGCGGCCACGCAGCAGGTGGCGGCCGAGCCGCTCCACGAATTGCTCGAAACGCGCTTTGCCTTGGGCGCGAGCTGCGTCCTGATGGGCTTCGGGAATCGGGGTGCTGACGGTCAGGAAGTAGCGGATGAACAGCGCCAGTGTTTCGATCTGGATGTTCTGGTCGCGCTCCATGCGCTCGGCCTGCCGCGACAGGCGATCGAGCCGCTTGGCGATGGCCGCCTCGCGCTGGTCGCCAGCATCGGGCGATAGCCACGACGCGAGCGCCGCCGCGACAATGGACGACTTGGACACGCCTTTCTTGGCGGCCAGTTCTTCGAGACGCTTGGCGTGCTCGGGCTGAATGAACAGATTGAGGCGGTATTGGCTCATAAGTCGATTCCGTCGTTGGGGTCGAGGGAAGCCAGCCGGGCCGTGCGCTGCATGGCCGGGTCGAGCTGGCCGGGAAGCGGCAGCGGCAGGTCGTCGTCGTCATCGAGCAGAGTCAGGTCATGGCCGGCGAGCAGCGGTTCGGGGCTGTATTCGCTGACTTCGGATAGCTCCGGCTGTCGGCGTGGGCCGCCGTCATCGGCGGTGCCTGTGCCATCGCCGGACAGGCCCGCAGCCCGGACCGTTGACACGGCTGGGATCGATAGGCCGCTCCAGTCGTCGGGCCGGGCCGGTGGCGCGTCCGCGTATTGCCCGGCCGCGAGCACAGGCGGCGGTAAAACGCGGTTCTTGAAATTCGCGTCGGCGTAGTAGCGCAGCTTCTTGGCCTTGATCGGTGCCACGCTGGACACCATCACCACAGCTTCCTCAGTCGGAAGCTGCATCACTTCACCGGGCGTCAGTAGCGGGCGGGCCGTCTCCTGCCGCGACACCATGAGGTGCCCCAGCCACGGTGCCAATCTGTGCCCGGCATAGTTGCGCTGCGCGCGCAGTTCGGTAGCGGTGCCAAGCGTTTCGGAGATCCGTTTCGCAGTGCGTTCATCGTTGGTGGCGAACGTCACGCGGACATGGCAGTTATCCAGAATCGAATGGTTCTGGCCGTAGGCTTTGTCGATCTGGTTGAGCGATTGGGCGATAAGAAAACTGCGGATTCCGTAGCCCGCCATGAAGGCAAGCGCCGTCTCGAAGAAGTCCAGGCGGCCCAGCGCCGGGAACTCATCGAGCATCAGCAGCAGCTTGTGGCGGCGTTCGATGCCGTCGCTGCCGTCGAGCGATTCGGTGAGCCGTCGGCCGATCTGGTTGAGGATCAGGCGAATGAGCGGTTTCGTCCGCGAAATATCCGAAGGTGGCACTACCAGATAAAGCGACACCGGATGCTCGGACGCGATCAGGTCGGCGATACGCCAGTCGCAGCGCGAGGTGACTTCGGCCACCGTGGGGTCGCGGTAGAGGCCCAGGAACGACATGGCGGTGCTCAACACGCCGGAACGCTCGTTGTCCGACTTGTTGAGCACTTCGCGCGCCGCCGAAGCGACGACTGGATGCGGGCCACCACCTTCCACGTTCACGAGGTGCTGTGTGGTCATCATCCGGTGCAAGGTCAGCTCGAAGGGGCTGGCCGGATCGGAGAGGAAATTGGCGACGCCGCGCAGCGTCTTGTCCTCGCCCGCGTAGAGCACATGCAGGATGGCCCCGACCAGCAGCGCGTGCGAAGTCTTCTCCCAATGGTTGCGCTTCTCAAGCGCGCCTTCTGGATCGACCAGAATGTCGGCTATGTTCTGTACGTCACGCACTTCATGTGCGCCGCGCCGAACTTCTAGCAGCGGGTTGTAGGCCGCCGACTTCGCATCGGTCGGATTGAACAGCAGGCAGTGTGAGTAGCGTGAGCGCCAACCTGCGGTGATCTGCCAATTCTCGCCCTTGATGTCGTGGACTACGGCGGATGCAGGCCAAGAAAGCAGCGTCGGCACCACAAGGCCGACGCCTTTGCCTGAGCGCGTGGGCGCGAAAGTGAGGATGTGTTCCGGGCCTTCATGCCGAAGGTACTTGCCATCGTGCTGACCGAGGAACACGCCGATCGGCTGCGTAAGGCCGGCTTTGCGAATGTCCTCCGTACTTGCCCAGCGTGCCGAGCCATAGGTCGTGACTAGGCGTGATTGACGAGAGCGCCAGATCGACATGCAGACTGCGACCACCACCGCCAGCAAGCCACTGCCACCCGCTATGGCACCGCCCGTGTCGAAAACGCGTGGCGCGTAGGCATCGAAGAAGAACCACCACTCAAACAGCTTCCACGGGAGGTAGATCGGTGTGCCGAGGAAATCAAACCAGGGGGAGCCAAGGCGTACCTGATAGCCAAGGGCTGCTGCCGTCCATTGTGTGGCGCCCCACACACCCGCGATCACGATGCCGAATACCACGGCTATCTGACCGAACAGCACATTCGTACCTTGCATAGCCCCGCCTCCAATCTCTCCTACGCTGATTCCCTTGGGAAACGCGGCTTAGAAATGTGCCGCAGGCGTCAGGATCGGTGCTGGCTTAGTGCCGGTCAAAGACCGTTTGGGGCAGAAAGGTCGATAAGAAAGAATGAATTCGCGCTGTGTCTAGCCAGGGAGTGACTCCGTAAGCGCCGGCGAATATCAGCGTGCCGAACAGAAGATTCAGGCAGACTAGCGAATTGCTGAATTGCTGAATTGCTGAATTGCTGAATTGCTGAATTGCTGAATTGCTGAATTGCTGAATTGCTGAATTTCAGAATTTGGGGGATTCTTTGGGCGGTGTGTATGGCGTTTTTCCGTCACCGTAGAACCGCTTACGTGTTGCCTCCGCTACCCGGTTGCAAAGCAGTTCGCCCAAAGTAGGCCGATCCGTCTTGCATTGCTGGCGCAACTTCTTGAGCTGTTCCGGGTCTGCCACCAGCTCTTCTACTGTCGGGGTTTTCTTTTCTGCACTAGTGGCTTTGTGCGGTTTATCAGATTGACCGCATGCGACTAGCATTGCAGCGACGAGCGTGATGGCGAGTCTCATGGCATCAATTCCTCCGGAAGATCGGGATTTCGGCTTTTTGTTGACCTGAGAAACTCTGGCAATTCGATGGCCTGTACTCGCTGAATGAAGCGCGCAAGCTCGTCAAACGGATCGCCTTCAAGTCTGAGTAGATAGGTCGTCAAAGGTGGTACGCGTGTCGAAAACGGCCTCGCCACGACTCCTGGCTCTCGGGAGGCTGCAATGTGTGCAGCCCCTGTAAGTCCGAGTGCAAAACCGGCAGATACCAACGCCATCATCAGGTCGAAAGTGGTAACCCGCTCGGCAACTAGAGGCTGCATTTCAGCCCGGCTAAGTACTCGCTCAATGTGCTTGGCGTGGCCCTCGCACACTTGAGGATCAGATAGCACTAGCGGGTAGCGCAGCAGTTCATCCAATGGAATTCGCTTAAGAGCCAGCAACGGATGCCGAGCTGGCAGCGCCACCATAAGCGTGTCAGTCCACGCGGGAAGTGCGACGATTCCATCACCTACGTCGTCGGACTGTGCAAAGCCGACGTCATACAGGTCGTCGTGCAATCCTTTGATTTGTTGGGATAGTGGCACCTCAAAAAAGCGAATCTCAACCTCGGGCTCCTCCTCGCGACACAACGCCAATAGGGCTGGTAAGCACAGTAGTGTTGCGCCGTCTGACAAGGCGACGCGGAGTTGTCCATGAAAGCCATTTTTTGCTGCCTTCACGCAGTCCCGCGCCTGTTGCAAGGATGCGAACACCCGAGGTGCGTGCTCCATGAGCATCAACCCAGCTCGTGTCAAACGCGTGCTTCTCGTGTTCCGAATAAAGAGCTGTGCTCCTAACTCCTCTTCGAGTTCTTTGATCGTGCGAGACAGTGGGGACTGCTCAATATGCAGTTTCGCAGCGGCGCGAGCGAAGTGAAGTTCCTCGGCGAGCGCCATAAAACAACGTAGATGTCGAATTTCCATGCGTCCCCTACTAATCGTCGATCTATTCAGTATTTAAAACTCGCTGCCATGCTGCGTTCTTCCAACTCAAGGACTCAGGGTGAAGATTGCAGATTCACATGCTCTGGCGAACCAGAAAGCGCTTTAGCGAGAACACCCCATTGCACGGCTGCGTCGGCGCGAGCACGGACCAGAGCCGCTCGCTGGGACAAGGTGCCACGCTCCGCTTCTGCAACAACGGTCGCATCCACCTGTCCCGCCTCAAAGAGGCGTCGACTGCGGTCAAGGAGTCGATCAGCGACGACAAGACCATCGACCTGATGCTGCAGAGAAGTCCGCTGGGTCTGCCAGCCCAGATAAGCGTTCTCCACATCCTGAAGCGCAAGCAAAACCGTGCGTTCCAGGTCAGCCTGTGCGCCGCGACTGCGTGCTGAGCCCTCGTCGATTCCCGCTTGTATTGCTCCACCGTCAAAGATCGGAAGCGTCACACCCAAGCCCAGAGAGAAAATGTTCCCTGCCACACGTGTTCCGTTGTTCTCGAAGCGTTGGCGCCCACCACTCAAATCGAGCACAAGTTTGGGGAACCGCTCGCCTTCTGCTGCGTTCCATCGCGCCGTCGCCGCTGCAAGACGCGCCTGCGCGGCTCTGACGTCGGGGCGCTGCTGCAGCAATTCGCCTGGCACGCTTCTGGGAGTCCAATCGGGCATGGTGAGAGAGGCAAGCGCAGGACCGCTGCCAAGCGCCCCCGGAATCCGGCCAACGAGCACATCCAAGGCATGCGTTGCTTCGCCGCGTACGCGTCGCAACTGCTCTTGCTCCACCCGGAGGGCGATGACCTCGGAACGCGTGCGTTCAATGTCAAAGCCCGTAGCTTGACCTGCCTTGAACTTCTGCTCTGTCAGACGCTCAAGGCGCTCGGCGACTTGAAGTCGCTCTTTTGCCAGATCTTCCAGCTCTGCCGCCTGCCGCTGCTGCAGTGCAGCGGACACTGTCTCAAAGGCGATCTGCCAACGTGTCGCGAACCAGTTCTGTTCGACAGCAACTGCGTCCATCCGTGCGCCATCAGCGGCATGCGAGAGGCGGCCCGCTAGATCAACTTCCCATGAAGCCGACAGCGGAAGCCTGGCATCGCTGCTGATGGTCGGTGCCAAAGAAAAGTCGCGCGCGCGCGTTGCTTGGGGCGTGAGCGCCAAGCTAGGGAACATTGAAGCGCGTGTACGTCGGGTGATCGCCACAGCTTCATCAATCCGCGCTCTTGCAATAGCGAGATCGGTGTTGTGCTCCAGCGCGTTGCGCACCAGCGCGTCAATCAGCGGATCACCGTACGCCGTCCACCACTCGGCCGGGAGTGCTTGTGCTGGCACCTGCTGCACAGCCAGACCCGCTTCGTTCATGAATTTGGCCGGAACCTCAACGCGTGATGTCTCCACCCTGTGAGGCGAGTGGCTGCACGCGGCGAGAAGCGTGATCGATAGGAATGCAACAGCAGTAAGGCCGCGGCGGGCGTAGGGATCGGACATGTTGAGCCACTAGGTTGTGAATTGAGGAGGCCGTCTTGACGGGCATAGTTCATGGCGTGTACTATACCGTCCAGACGGTTCAAAAATCAAGCATCTTTGGAGTTTCACCATGGCAACTCGTATGAAATCAAGCCCAGAGGAGTCGCATTCGGCGGACAACGGCGCTGAAGCCCCCTCCATCTCTAAGAAAGCGCAACAAACACGGGAGCGCATCCTTCAAGCTGCGCGTGACGTAGTCATGGAGGGAGGTGCCGGGCACCTAACGCTTGACGCGGTCGTTGCACGGGCAGGAATTTGCAAAGGTGCGTTCCTGTACCACTTCAAGACCAAGCGCGATCTGCTCCTCACGATGATTGATGACCAGGTCTCGGCGTTTGATGGCGGGCAGGAAGAGCGAGAGCTGCCATTCGTCGGCGATCCAGACCCTTGGCTATCCAGCCAGGTCTCGGCTATGCCTGACGGCGGGATGCAAAAGATGAGCGCTGCATTGCTGGCGGCCGTGGCTGAAGACCCCACGCTGCTTGAGCCTGTGCGCGGCTGGTACCGCAGGCAGTACGAGAACGCGAGCAAATCTCCACGCGGCACCGATATCGCCGGAATCGTTCTATTTGCCTTGGACGGAGTCTTCCTCGCCGAAATGATGGGTTTTCCGACGTTTGCTGCCGAAGACCTTTCTCGACTCATGCACACCCTCCAGGCGCTCGCCCGCGGCGAACTGGAACTCACCCCTATTGATAAACGCTGATGAAAGGCCTTCCCGTGTCTTGCACTCCCTTTAAATCCCAGTCCTGGCAAATGCAGAAAGTCGGCCTCGCGTTTGTTCTGCTCGCATCGCTTGCCGGCTGTGGTAGTCAGAAGGAGCCTGCTTCCGATCCACCGCGAGCGGTCAAGCTGCTCACGGTGGGGGATGTAGGTTCTGTGGCCAATCGCATTGAATTGAGTGGTCTAGCTCGCTCCAGTGAGCGGAGTACCTTGGGGTTCGAGACTGGCGGGCGTATCAGCAAGCTTCATGTGGACGTGGGAGATCGCTTCTCTCGCGGACAGCTTCTGGCTGAGTTGGATGTTCAGCCCGAGCAACTCCGCCTAGAACAGGCTCGGGCGACACTCGCTGCTGCGGAAGCCGCATTGGCAGACAGAATCGTGCAGACAACGCAGCAAAGGGGGCTGCTTGAGGGCAACGTAATCTCCCCGGCTGCATTCGAGAGTGTGAAAGCACAGTTGGTTGCAGCTGAAGGCCAGGTGCGCAATGCAAAGGCCGCATTCGGCCTTGCCGAGCGTGCGCGAAGGGGGGCCGCCATTCATGCGCCATTCGACGGCGTCGTCGCGGAGAAACTCGCTCTGCCGTTCACAGATATTGCAGCCGGAGCGCCGGTGCTTCAAGTGGATGGACTACGCAGCGGCGTAGAAGTCCTTGCGACTGCATCGACGACCCAGGCGGCAAATATCAAAATTGGGCAGGTCGCCGAACTGCGCCTGAGCGAGTCAGCAAGTCCCGTTCGTGCTTCGGTACAACGCATCGGCTTGCGTGCTGAAAATGGCTCACTTTTACCTGTCGTGCTCGTTCCTCAAGATGCTACTCTTGCGCGCAGTCTTCGACCCGGGTCTGCCGTTCAAGTATTGCTGAAGGCACCGGAAGCGAAGGATGCCTCACCAGATCGTCTGATGCTTCCCTATTCGGCACTGGTGCTCAGTGAGAAAGCAGGACAAGCCGCAGTGTTTGTATATGACGTGACCGGAAAGAAGGTGCACCGCCGGGAAGTGCAATTCCAGAGCGAGCCAGGCGGCGACAACGTTCGCGTTGTGGGCGGCCTGAAGCGCGGCGAGATGGTAGTCGCGGCTGGCGCGAGTTGGCTGACGAACGAGCAACAAGTCACCCCACTCAAGGCCACGACCCAATTGGCCGGACGCTGACCCGCTACAGGAAGACTTCGCTATGAAGATCACAGAAATGGCGCTGCGCGCCAGCAGACTCACCTACCTTGCCGCGGTCATCATTCTTGTTGCCGGCATTGCCACGTTTCTCAATTTCCCTTCGCAGGAAGAGCCATCGGTCACGATTCGAGATGCGGTTGTTGCCGTTCTGAACCCTGGCATGCCAGCCGAACGTGTTGAGCAGTTGATCGCGCGTCCGATCGAGGAGCGTTTGCGGGAGCTGGCCGAGGTCAAGCGTGTAACCACAACCGTTCGCGCGGGCGGGGCCGTCATACAGGTCACGATCTGGGAGCGGTACACCGACCTAGCCCCCATATGGCAGCGCGTTCGCGCGAAGGTTGCCGATGCTCAGCCTCTGCTTCCACAGGGTACGTTGGGGCCATTTGTCAACGACGACTTCGGCCGTGTTGCCGTGGCCTCCATTGCGGTGACCGCGCCGGGCTACTCCATGGGCGAAATGCGTGTGTCGTTGAAAGAGATGCGCGATCGCCTATACGCGCTTCCCGGCGTTGATCGCATCAGCTTCTACGGCTTGCAGGAAGAGCGCGTCTATCTCGAATTTGATCGACCAAAACTAGCCCAGCTTGGATTGACCCCACAAGGGGTGATCGATCAACTCGTTAAACAAAACGTCGTGCTTTCAGGCGGGCAAATCGCCATCGGTGGCATCAACGCTTCGCTGGCTGTTAGTGGAGAGGTTCGCGACGCCGCTTCGCTGCGCGCGTTGCCGATCATGATGGCGCAAGCTCAGGGTGCGCGCGGTGCTTCGCCTGCTCCTTCAATCTCACTGGGAGAGCTTGCGCGCGTGCAGGTACAACCTGCAGATCCTCCCGAGTCTGCTGCAGTCTATAAGGGCCAGCCTGCCGTAGTGATGGCAGTGTCCATGACCTCGGGCCAGAACGTGGAGCAATTCGGCGTAGCCCTCAAATCCCGTGTGGCCGAGCTTGAGAAACTTCTGCCCGCAGGTTTCGAGCTCTCCTATGTGACATTCCAGGCAGACGTCGTCAAACGTGAAATGGGCAAGATGAACCAGGTGATGATCGAAACGATTGTCATCGTGCTCGGCGTCGTCGTCCTTTTCCTGGGATGGCGCACAGGATTCATCGTCGGGATGATCGTGCCGCTTACCATTCTGGGGGCACTGATCGTGATGCGCGCGCTGAACATCGAGCTGCAAAGTGTTTCGATGGCAGCCATCATCATCGCTTTGGGGCTCTTGGTAGACAACGGCATCGTGATTGCCGAAGACATTGAACGGCGCTTGGCAGCCGGTGAAGACCGCAAACAGGCTTGTCTCGAAGCGGGTCGTACCCTCGCACTGCCGCTGCTGACGTCCTCATTGGTTATCGTCATCGCCTTCTCCCCGTTCTTCTTCGGCCAGAGTGCGACGAGTGAGTATCTGCGCTCTCTCGTCATTGTCCTCGCGCTCACGTTACTCGGATCTTGGCTGTTGTGTCTGACCGTCACTCCACTGCTGTGCTACCACTTCACCAAAGTGCATCATCAACCGGCGAATGACGCGCAAACCTACAACACACGCTTCTATCGCGGCTATCGCAAGTTGCTTGAGTGGGTGCTTGACCACAAGGCGATCTACGTTGGTGTGATGACGGGTGCATTGGCCGTAGCTCTGTACGGATTCACGACACTGCCATACGACTTCTTGCCGAAGTCCGACCGAGTTCAATTCCAAATACCGGTGCAGCTCGCCCCTGGAACGGATTCACGGCTCACTCTTGCCAAAGTGAAGGAAGTGAGCGGCTGGCTCGGTGATCAAGAAATCAACCCCGAAATCACGGATCACATTGGCTACGTCGCTGACGGTGGGCCGCGCTTCATCCTTGGGCTCAATCCCCCATTGCCAGCATCGAACATCGCGTACTTTGTCGTGACGGTCAAGGCAGGCACCAACATTGACGTCGTGATTGCCCGAACTCGGGCTTACTTCGCGCAGCATCATGGAGATGTACGCGCAGAGCCTCAGCGGTTCTCGCTAGGCACTACCGAAGCCGGCACAGCCGTCTACCGGGTCAGTGGGCCGGATCATGAGGTGCTGATGAATGCGGCGGCGAAAATTGAGTCCGCGCTACGGGAGCTGCCAGGTACGGCCAACATCAAGAACAACTGGGATACCCGTGTCGGCCGTCTCGATGTTCGGGTCGATCAAGATCGTGCGCGACGTGCTGGCGTCACCACCGACGACATAGCTGCCTGGCTTGGCACCCGCTACATCGGCCAGTCGATCTCTGTGATCCGAGATGGCGATACCAGCGTGCCAATCGTGATGCGCGGGACGTCCAATGATCGGCGCAGCACTGCGGACGTTGGTTCGACGACCATCTATCCAGCGTCGGGTGGCCAGCCGGTTTCCCTGGCGCAAGTGGCCGATGTCACGCTCGCTAGCGAGCCGTCTGTGATCCAGCGCCGCAATCTCATTCGTACAGTCACAGTTCAGGGGCAGAACACCGCATACACCGCGCAAGAGATCGTGGATCACCTCGCACCTCGGATCGCCGCAATTGAACTACCTGCAGGCTATGCCATAGAGCTTGGTGGAGAAATTGAGGAATCGGCTGAATCGAATGCATCGCTCACGCACTACATGCCGTTCGCTCTTCTGGCGATGTTGCTGCTATTCATCTGGCAGTTCAACTCCTTCCGCAAGCTGATCGTGATTCTCGCAACGATTCCCTTCACGTTGATTGGGGTCGTGATTGCACTGAAGGCAACAGGCACTCCTTTCAGCTTCATGGCGACATTCGGGGTGCTTGCGCTGTTCGGAATCATCGTCAACAACGCCGTTCTTCTGCTCGAACAAATTGAACACGGCCTCTCGGAAGGTCTCGCCCGACATGAAGCCCTGGTGGGAGCTGCGATGCAGCGGCTGCGTCCAATCGTGATGACCAAGGTGACCTGTATCGCGGGTCTCGTGCCCCTGATGTTGTTTGCGGGGCCGCTGTGGAAGGGCATGGCCATCGGCATGATCGGTGGTCTCGCACTTGGCACGCTCGTGACGCTTGGCCTGATTCCGTTGCTCTACGAGGTGCTGTTCGGAATGAAGTGGCCGGGCAGCAAACGGAGTCACGAGGCGGTACAACAACCAGTGCAACCGGTCTGATCCCTCAGCGTAACTGTCCACACGCTTCCCCCGATCTCTCTCGTGGCCGGAGAGATCGGGGAGACAGATTCTCGCCATCAGAGAGTTTAAGAAGAAATCAGAAGCAGAGCGAATTGACCGCCTACTGCCTATTCTTTGATGCTTTGATGCTTTGATAATCAATTTTCACTGAATAGATTTGGAGAAATATATGAACCCGTTGTCATGGAATCCATGGTTGGTTCTACTGATTGCCGGCCTGTTCGAAATCGGTTGGCCACTAGGCCTCAAGATGGGTGCGGCCAATGCAGCGATGCGCTACGTGGGGCCGGCGATTGCAGTTGCCTGTATGGCAGCCAGCGGCTTTTTCCTATGGTTATCTCTTAAACAGATCCCCATAGGAACAGCTTATGCGGTCTGGACCGGCATCGGTTCGCTGGGCGCGTTTTTCGTGGGCGTGTATGTGTTCGGCGATACCGCCTCCTTGATACGTTGGGTTGGAATTGCGCTGGTTGTTGCTGGCATCGTCTGTCTGAAAATGGGATAAATGAAAATATATATGAAACGCCCTATTTCATTAATCCATTTTGTGCTGCTGGCAGGCCTCACGGCAACCTTATCTGGCTGTGCTTCAAACGGAATGACTCGATCAGGGTTTCTTGGTGATTACGATGTATTGGGAAAAACGAAGTACGAAAATGTTCTGCTCTTCAAGGCGCCAGGCTTTGAACCCAGTCGTTACCGGGAAATATTAGTCGAGGATGCTCAGGTAGTGACGGCAACTGGACGCATAGGTGGGCTTGAAGCTGAGCAAGTGCGAGAGCTTCTCGATCACGTCAACAGTGAACTGCGACATCTCCAAACTAAGTCCGAAGCTCCCGCATCGTCAGGCCGCATACGTGTGCGTGTGGCAATTACGACCATTGAGACGCCCAATAGAGCAGTCAACACCCTAACGACGTTGCTTGTTGGACCAGTGACAACTGGGGGAGCTAGTTTGGAGTTTGAGGCAGTAGATGAACAAACAGATCGTCGGGTGGCTGCTGCTAGCTGCTTCGAGCACGGCAACGCTCTCGCGGATTTCAAAGGCTCCTACACACTGCTCGGGCATGCAAAGTCTGCAATCACCGTATGCGTCCGGTGAACCCATCTTGAAGCGAAGGCGGTAATCAAGGATCGTCCCCACGAAGGAGATCGTGGAGACGATGGAACGATTGATCGATGGAGAGCGCCGGTTGCGGCGCGAGTACAGCGCCGATTTCAAAGCGCTGGTTCTGCGGCAGACCCGGGAGCGTGGCGCGTCGGTCTCCGGTGTTGCCTTGAGTCATGGCCTGCATCCGAACATGGTGCATCGCTGGTTGCGCGAGCAGCGCCTGCTGCGGGAGAAGGCCTTGCCAGGCACGCCCGCCTTCGTGCCGCTGCCGGTTCAGTCGGTGGTTTCGCAGGAACGCGTTGCACTGCCTGTGACCCCTGCGCCGGCACCGGTGAGTGGCATATGCGAAGCGATCCACATTGAAGTCCAGCGCCACGGTACCACCGTCACGATGGACTGGCCGGTGACAGCGGCGGCGCAGTGCGCCCAGGCACTGCGCGAGCTGCTGCAGTGATCCGAATCGATGCGGCCTGGCTGGCCACGGCCCCGCTGGACATGCGTGCGGGCACCGACACCGCCCTGGCGCGGGTGATCACCACCTTTGGCGCGGCCCACCCGCACCACGCCTATGTCTTTGCCAACCAGCGTGCCAATCGGTTGAAGATTCTGGTGCACGACGGCGTGGGTCTGTGGCTGGCCGCGCGCCGGCTGCACCAGGGCAAGTTCGTCTGGGCGCCGCCGGGCAGCCCGAACGTGGCGCTGGAGCACGCCCAGCTCAATGCGCTGGTGCTGGGCCTGCCCTGGCGGCGCATGGGCTCACAAGGCGCCATCACTGTGGTCTGAATCTTCGATGTGCGGGTTGGCCACTGGCAATCGGGTGATGCGCCAATGGTCTTGCCCGGCACGCACAGGCACACTGCGCTTCATGGTGATCGACGAACAGGCCCTGGGCGAACTGGACGCAGAGCAACTGCGTGAGGTCAGCCAACGCCTGCTGGCCGAACTGCGCCACCAGCGCGCTCTGAACGAAAAGCTCGCCTACGAATGCGCGCTGCTCAAGCGGTTGAAGTTCGCGGCCAAGTCCGAGCGCCACAGCGCCGAGCAGCGCAACCTGCTGGAAGAAGAACTCGATGGCGATCTGGCGGCCGTCGAGCACGAGATTGAGCAACTGCGGCCGGCACCCGCTGCGACCGAGAGGCAGCAACCCAGGCGTGCACCGCTGCCGGCGAACCTGCCACGGCGCGAGATCCGCCACGAACCCACGACCACGACATGCCAGTGCGGTTGCCAGCTCAAACGCATCGGCGAAGATGTGGCCGAGAAGCTGGACTACGTGCCTGGCGTCTTCACCGTGGAGCGCCATGTCCGTGGCAGGTGGGCCTGCGCGAAGTGCGAGACCATTCAACAGGCGCCGGTCCAGGCGCACGTCATCGACAAAGGCATCCCGACGGCCGGCCTGCTGGCCCAGGTGCTGGTGGCCAAGTACGCCGACCACCAGCCGCTGTACCGCCAGGAGAACATCTTCGGCCGCGCCGGTCTGGCCATTCCAAGATCGACCTTGGCGCAATGGGTGGGCACCTGCGGCGCGCAGCTGCAGCCGCTGGTCGATGCCCTCAAGACTGAGGTGCTCGGGCACCGGGTGCTGCACGGCGATGAGACGCCGGTGGCCATGCTCAAGCCAGGCAACGGCAAGACACACCGGGCCTACCTGTGGGCCTATGCCCCGGGGGCGTTCGAGGAGATGCGCGGCGTGGTCTACGACTTCTGCGAGTCACGCGCCGGGGAACACGCCCGAGCCTTCCTGGGCGACTGGCGTGGCAGCCTGATTTGCGACGACTACGTTGGGTACAAAGCCAGCTTCGCTCAAGGCGTCACAGAAGCGGGTTGCCTGGCTCACGCCAGGCGCAAGTTCTTCGACCTGCACGCGGCCAACAAGAGCCAGATCGCCGAGTTCGCCCTGACGCAGTTCGCGCGGGTCTACGAGATCGAACGGACCGTCCAGGACACACCGGCACCCCAGCGGCTGCAGATGCGCCAGCAGCACAGCCGGCCGATACTGGACGCCTTGCACGCGTGGATGGTGCTGCAACGCCAGCAGGTAGCGGGTAACTCGGCCACGGCCAAGGCCCTGGACTACAGCCTCAAACGCTGGGCGGCGCTCACGCGATTCATTGATGACCCGCAACTGCCGGCGGACAACAACTGGATCGAGAACCAGATCCGGCCGATTGCCATCGGACGCAACAACTGGTTGTTTGCCGGCAGCCTACGCGCAGGCCAGCGGGCAGCTGCCGTCATGAGTCTGATCCAGTCAGCGCGCATGAACGGGCACGACCCGTATGCTTACCTCAAGGATGTGCTTGCCCGGCTGCCCACGCACAAGGCCAGCCGCATCGGCGAGCTCTTGCCGCACCGCTGGCAACCGGCGGACTAATCCTGGCCATCGACGCCAGGGGCCTTGTTCATCGGGTGGCTATCTTGCGCAGCAGCCCTGGGGAGACCTTCCAGTTCTGGCCTTCGTCGGTGTGCACGCTGGCGGTCTTCTTGTTCAGGCGCAGCACGATGCCGCTCTTGACGCTGCCATCGCTGGCCATGAACTGAACACGGTCGCCTTCGGCGAACTGCGCCAGCTCCACCGTGCTCCTGGCCTGAGCCAGCAGGTTCAAGCGTTCGACCACCATCCGGTTGAGGTACAGCAGGTCTTCTTCGCCCATGTGGCGCAGGGCTTGGGTAAACAACTCGCGGTCCAGAATCGTCTGCTTGGAATTCATCTTCGGTGCGCACCTCCACCGCTTGACGGCGGCTGTTCACCGGGAGTCTATGGCAGCGCGCACGCACCGCTGGCGTGCTGACCATCAACTCCTATCATGCGCAAGATGGGTTGGCCGGACGCATACCAATCACCACCTGCCTTGAACGGATCAATAGCGCTTGGAGAAGTGCTGGCTCGTGAATAGCTGCTATTCCATAACTTCGCGCGGATCGCGAGGAGCCTCATCAAGGGGATTCGTAGGGTGCCGTTCTTGTAACGTCTGCAGCATTCTGGAGTGGCTCTGCTTCGTCGCAAAATTGCCGGCGTTTCTCGTTCTTGTCTATTCGAAACGCTGCGTGGTGCTGCTTGCAGAGGTAAAGCGCCTGGAGGTGTGTAAATTCACACGATGGAGTTTGGCCGGTGTGCTGGCAACGGTAGTTCTGACAGGGTGTTCCACTTACCGTCCTTGGATCAACCCGACACTTTCCGACGCCGCCTTAATGTCTCTCGCCGAGAACGACCAACGCATCAGGCCGTCGGAGGTCAACCAACCGGTGGTTGTAGCGGTGACACTGTCAGGCGGGGGCGCTCGGGCGGCGGCCTTCGGCCTGGGCGTGCTGCGCGAACTCAAGGCCACACGCTTCGCGCTAGAGGGCCAGGAGACCACTCTGTTGGATCAGGTGTTCCTGGTCAGCGGAGTGTCGGGGGGCAGCATCCTTGCCGCGCACTTCGCGGCCTTCGGCGATGCCACGCTGACTCGTTTCGAGCCGGATTTTCTGCTTGTGCCTTTTGAGGGGCGACTCATACGTGAAGCTCTGTGGCCTGAGCGTCTTTATAGACTAACTTCACCTTGGTTTGGGCGCAGCCAGATCCTGGCTCAACGCTTGGACGAACTTTTTGAAGGCCGCACCTTTGGTGACGTGCGCCGACGACCGGGCGCGCCCGAACTGATGATCACGGCAACCGACCTCACGACCGGTGCCCCTTTCGATTTCACCACCGAGCAATTCCGGCTAATCTGTTCCGACCTCGATGCAACGCCGCTGTCTTTCGCGGTGGCGGCCTCGTCGGCAGTACCGCTGGTGCTGTCGCCCGTAACGGTGCGAAACAACGCCAATACCTGTCCGCCGCCTCTCCGATCTTTGCCTGTCAGAGGGCAAAATTACAGATCACGCATCCTGCAAAGCGGCATAGACAGCTACCTCAATGCGCACGATCGGCCCTATATCCACCTCGTGGACGGTGGTGTCTCCGACAACCTCGGCGTACGTCTGATGCTAGACCGGCTAGTAGCTTCGGGCTCAATGAGCGCCAATTTCTCGGAGGTCAAGCCCGGAAGCTTGCGCCGACTCGTGTTGGTGACGGTGAACTCCGAACGAGGACTGAGCGAGAGAGTGGACAGTAGCGACCGAGTTCCCAGCACGACGCAAGTACTTGAGTCGCTGATCTTCGGTGCCGGCGCTCGCGAGACCCAGGTGACGCTGGCCATGCTTAACGACGACCTGCAACACTGGCGTTCCGAGATTGTCCGCACCCGTGGCCAAGCGGACAGCCCCTTTGCGGCCGACGCAGAAATCTACGTAGTAAGCGTAAGTCTGAACGACGTGCCGGACGACAAGATCCGGCATTCGCTGCTGCGCGTGCCCACAGCCTTCACGATCGAGGCTACGGATGTCTTGGACCTGCAAACTGCGGGAGGCGAAGCACTGAGGCAATCCAAGGAGTTTATGGCATTGATTGAATCTCTAAGAAGAATCACAGCAGCCAAGCAGACTGCGCCTGGTACTCAGCTTCCCTTGATATCTAACTGATACCGATACTGGGCTTTCGTCCAAGTTCCCAAGAGGCACTTCCGCCGATAACCTTTGCGGCAAGCTGTTGTCCCAGTCGCGGCTCAATTACCGGCCGCCACGGCACAAGGCTGAACCCCATGCCGTCATCGAGCATCGCGTAGCGCCCGCTGGCGAGCATAATGGAACGCCGGTAGATACCGGCTACGCGCTGCCCGTCGGCCACCGGGCGATGCTCTAGGCCGGTTTCCGCCGCAATGTCTTTCGCGGCCTGCACTAGTTCCCGATTGCGTAGCGTGCCCAGCAGGTTGCGCGCGAGGATGACGCGCTGCCCGCGGCGCTGTGCCAGCCCCTGTTCTTCGAGGAAATCGGCTCGCTGCTGTATGGCCTGCTTGGTATCACCGCCAAAGCCCAAGTTGCCCAGCCCACGGCCACCGCCGATCAGTTGCTGGTCAAGCCAAGTCGCGCCGATGACGCGGGCCTGCCGTTCAATAGGAAGGTGTGATTTCAGCTCTACGGCTACATCGCCCAGCCGTTGCGCGTCGTATTGGCGGCCACGCTCGGCCAGGTCGTCCGGTACCTTCCATAGCCCTTCGGCCACGCGCTCCACGATGCAAGCCCGGCGCAGGGCTTCCAGCCGCCGGACATGAGCGGCGACGACTTCCTGCGGGTCGCGTCCGGGCGTAGCCCGGCCCTGCTCGATTACCAGGTGATGATCGGTGCGGTACAGGCCATCGCTCGCCAGCGAGGCGATGTTCTTGTCGGCCGTGCGCACCTCAGTCGAACCCTTCACCTCTACCACAGCGCCCGTGGGATAGTTCGCCAGTTCGTCGCGGGCGTTCAGTGCAACGTAGTGGGCCTTACCGTCCGTGCCGTCGATGATCAGATAGCCTCGGTCGTGCAACTCATCGGCAAGCCCCTTCGCGGCCACGCGGCCGATGAGGCTGCGACCATCGTCGCCCGGCTCGAACACCGCCAGCTCACGCGGCTGGCCGCTCATGGCCCGCTGCATCGTTCGGATGATGTCGCCACGCTCACCCAGGGCACGCAAGGTCTTCTCGGCATCGGCATGAATGGCCCAGGTGCCGGGCTGCACCTCGTCGGCTAGGCCCAGGCGCTGCAAGCGTTGCAGGCGGCCGATCAGCAGCAGGCGCTGGCGTTGCAACCTCGGCTCGTTGAGCCGTTCGACATGCACCCGGCCATCCTCGCCGGTCTCGCGCTGCAAGGTGCGATCCAGGCTCGTCCACCGCTCCTGTTCCACCTCGCGCCTCAAGGTCTGCTGAATCTCCAGTTCGGTGCGCGGCCCCAGCCACTCGGTCGCCAGCTCGGCGGCGCGATGGCGGAAGCCGTGGGCGATGTAGTCACCCGCGATGATGAGGTCTTTGCCGGTGTCGTCGCGCCCGCGCACGATCAGGTGGGTGTGCGGGTTGTCGGTGTTCCAGTGATCCACCGCCACCCAATCCAGCCGCGTGCCCAGGTCGGCTTCCATGCGGCTCACCAGATGCCGGGTGTAGGTGCGCAGGTCGTCCAGCTCGGCCCCGTCCTCGGGCGAGACGATGAAGCGGAAATGGTGCCGGTCGTCGGCGCAGCGTTCCTTGAAGGCGTCCAGATCGGCTTCGTCGGCCTGTGGCCCGTAGCCCCGGCCCGGTTCGCCATCGCGACCCGCGCCGTCGCGCTCGATGTAGCGCAGGTGCTTGGCGAGCGATTGCGGGCTGGCCCGCTGGTGATTGACCAGCAAGGTCTTGATGGTCACGCGCCGCGACATGGGCATTAGCTTCGCCCCGGCGAAGCGCGCCGCCGTGTGGCCACGTCCGAGCCGAGAGCCGGGCCGCTGGCCGGTGCCAGCCGCGCCAGGACGGCGTACTGCCGACTTGCCGCTGCTGGCTTTGCCGGCCTGCTTGAGCACCTTGGAAACGAAGCTCTGCCCCTGGCCCTTGCCCCGGTTCTTCGGGGCGCTGGGGCGCACGCGAAAGTCGTCGTCGCGGCTGTCGGTCATGGCTGCGCTCCCCGCAAGCTTGGGCGTGTCCTGTCGTGCGAAGCACGCGGACATGCCAGCATTGGCGCGACCCTCGCGCCAAACGCGGCACGGTGGCGAAGCCGCTCCGTGCCGCGTTCCCCCCATGTGCTGACTGGCTTTCGACGCGGCCAGGTGCCGCGTCCTTTTGTCTTGCCTTCCGCCTTTGCCCTTCGCTGTCGCTCCAGGCAACGGCGGCCCGGCGGCGCTGCTGCGTGAACAGACAGCGCGCCGGCGAAAGCGCCAATGGCCGCAGGCCGGGCGCGTTCGAGGCAAGACGCCTGAACGTTGGACGGCTGCGCCGGATGCTGCGCGACGTGCGGTGCGAATGCACCGGCACGACAGGCGCAGCGACACTGAAGCAGCCAGCAGAACGACATGCCCGATGGCACGTCAGAGCGCAGCGAATCGGCGGCCATCATGGGCGTATCTCCGGCCACACCGGATGCGCAACGCCGATCACGGCGGATGCGCTGACCGGGCCGAAATAGCGGCTGTCGAACGATGCTGGATTCGTCACGCTCAACAGGAGCAGTTCGCCCGGTTCAAGGCGGCGGCAAAGCTGCAAGGACGGCAGCGCCCGGCCCAGCCGGTCGGCGGGCAGTACGGCGGCCGAAGGCACGCCGTCGATGCGTACCTGACCGGCGACGATGCAGACGTGTTGCGGCGCGACCGCGCCCACACGTTTGAGCAGCGGAACGCGCGTCGGCAGGTAGCCGCGCTGCGCAGCGAGCGCGGCAGCCGTGGCCGGAAGCGGCACCAGCACGATGCTGTCCACGGACAACGGACGTGGCAGCGAGGCGGTGCGCGGGTCGAACGGGTCAATGCGATACCAGCCGACCGCCACGCTGTCGGACGGGTTGTAGGTCAGACGCGGCAGCGGCGACACGAAAGCCGCCCAGGCCAGCGCAGCGAAGCCGATGGCGGCCAGTGTCGCCAGCACGATGCGAGCGCGCAGGCGTGAGCGAGGACGCGGCGCCACGTCGGGCGCGTTGGGTGTGGTGGTCGGGGCGGTCATGGCAGCACCTTCCCGGCCAGCCAGGCGGTATGCCGCTCGGTGGTGTATTCAGGCAGCGCAAGGCGAGCCGCAAGACGGTTGCCCAGCGTGCGCCAGTACGCCGGCGACACGTCGATGGCAGCGATGCCCAGCGCCTCGATGCCGTCGATGCGCTCCAGCACGGCGCGCACGTTGGCATCGCCTTCGGTGTGTAGGAGCAAGCGCGCGCCCGGCTGAACACCGGGGATGCGCTGCGCCGCGTCCAGCGGTGTGCAAGCCTGCATCACCATGAGTTGCCAGCGGATCGTGCCGTAGTCGTTGGCCTGCCAGCGGATGCGGCAGAGCATCGCGCCCGGCAGGAACACCGCGCAGCGCCGCCAGCGGTCGAGCTGAAGCGTGCGCGCCGGTTCGCCGAAGCGCAGGTAGAGCTTGAAGCGATGTTCGAGGTAGGCCAGCGAAACGCGCGTCAGCGGCACATTGCCGGCCTGTCCGGCGAGTGCCGAAAGCGCAGGCAGCGGCGCAGCCGGTGCCGCGTTCGCGGCAGGCCAAGCGAATGCGTTCATGGTGTGTTCTCCGGCGGAAACTCCCGCTCCAGCAGGCCGCGCAGCAGGTCGGCCACGGTCACGCCTTGCGTGAAGGCCGACACCTTGATGCGCGCCCGCATGGCGGGCGTGATGTCGAGCGTGAGGCGGGCCGTGTAGAGGTCGCCTTTGCCCAGCGCGTCGGCATCGCCCTGACGAATCCACGCCTCGGCGTGCGGATTCGCGGGCGGACGTGCGCCGATGCCGACGCGCTTGCCCGTGCGTTTGCTGTTGGGTGGCTGCTGCGCTGTCATGTCGGCCACCGCAGCAGTTCGTCCACCAGGGCGGTGATTTCGCGGGCGGCGGCACTGTCGGGCGCTGTCTCGCGTGCGAGCCGGCCAGCGGCCACGCTGTCGGCGAAGACGATGCGCTGATGCACCTCCGAGCGCAGCGCGGGCAGCGGCTGTTCGGCGAGCGATTGCCGCGCCTCGCGCCCGATGATGGTGGTGCTGACGCGCCGGTTGATGACGAAGGCCGCGCGGAGCAGCGGCCGGAACACCTGCGCCTCGCGGATCAGCGAAACCATTTCCGAGCTGGCCCAGAGGTCGTAGGGGCTGGGCTGCACCGGGATCAGCACGCGCTCGGCCGCCAGCAGCGCGGAGCGCGCCAAGGCGGCGATGCGCGGCGGCCCGTCGATGATGACGTGATCGGCCCGCCTGGCGAGTTCTGGCGCTTCCTGATGCAGCGTTTCGCGTGCGAGGCCCACGGCGCTGAACAGCCGTGGCAAGCCTTGCTGGCTTCTGCGCTGCGTCCAGTCCAGGGATGAACCCTGCGGGTCGGCATCGAGCAGGACGACATGCTGGCCGCGCATCGCCAGTTCGCCCGCGATGTGCGTGGCGAGCGTGGTCTTGCCGACACCGCCTTTCTGGTTGAGCAGAGCGAGGATCATGGCGCGGCCCTCCCTGCTGGAAAGCCGGGCTTTACCTGCCGTGCAAAACGCTGTTCGCCGTGCCGTTTCTCGGTTGTCCACCGAAACGGCGCGCTTCTACTAAAAGTTATGTATTTCTTGTTAGGGAAGTTAGAGGGGCCGCAAACCCGCGCCGTTATTGGCTTTCCGGCGTTTTCGTACTCCTGATAGCACGATAGGCGTACTCCCGATAGCACGATACCCGGTACTCCTGATAGCACGAGGCCGTCCACACCTTTTCCACGAGTTATCCCCGTGCCGTGTGCAGCACGGGCCGGAAGGTCAGCAGTTCTTGTCCGTCGTCCGGCATTCGCTCGATGCCCAGGACGTAGCCGGGCAGCGACTGCCGCGCCACCAGGACGCGCAGGTCGTAAGCGAAGTCGGAGAAGCGCGCAGCGCTGCCCGACTTGCGGTGCAGGTGCCGGAAGTCGAATTGCCAGCCGCCCGGCTGCTTGCCGCCGTGCTTGCGCACCAGGCGGTACAGCCAGCGCTCGATCCCGCCCTTCAAGCGGAAATAGGCTGGGTCGATGGTCAGCACCAAGGCGGCATCGAGCACGCCCGCATAGAACCAGTCCGGCAGGATCAGTTCGATGCCCAGCGGCACGCCGCTGGCATCGGCCAGTTCCTTCCACTCGTTGATCCACGAGAAGCGATGCAATCGCCTTCCCGTGGTTTCGCGGATGGACGTGGCCACCGTGGTCGATTGCAGCCGGTCGAGCGCGGCTTTCAGGCGCAGGTAGTCGTTGAGAGACGTGCCGCGCCCGATGAAGCGCAGGATCTCGTAGGGAGTGGCGCGTATCCAGCGCGACGGGCGCAAGCCCGCGTCGCGCGCCTCCACGATCTGCGAGGCGGCCCAAATCAGCAGGTCGGCATCCCATATCGTTGCGATGCCGTGCTCCTGCGTACCCTCCACGCGGATGGTGATGCCGCCGGCGCGGAAGTCGATCGGCGCGGTACGCCGCGACTTCGCCAGCGAGAAGAACGGAAAGGCCATCAAGTCCTGGCTGTCGCGGGGTGCCATGTCGCCCGGCAGCGCGCGGAACAGGTCGAGCTGTTCGCGCTGCAAGGCTTGCCCTGGCGGGCTGGACATGGCGACGGCCACCCACGCGCCAGCGATCAGCGGCCATCACGGTAATCGCCCGCGTGGCGTTCGGCATATTCCGGGTCGGAAGTCGCCTCGTAGCTGCGCTGGTCGGCCCAGGCATCGAGGTCGGACACCGCGTACATGACGCGGCGGCCGAACTTGCGGAACTTCGGGCCGCCGCCGATCACGCGCTGTTTCTCCAGCGTGCGTGGCGACAGGCGCAGGTACTCGGCGGCTTCGTCGTTGGTCAGGTAGCGTTGGGGCTGCGCAGGCGCAGCGACAGCAGCGGCGGCAGGCCGCAAGGGAGCGGGTCGCATGGGATGTACCTCCATCAAGCCCGGCCACACCACGCGGCCGGTTAGAGGCACTTTCAAGAAAGCGAGGCTGCTTGCTAAGGGACGATCTACGGGGGACGCGAAACGTCCCCCCCTACTGCAACGGCGGCGGAAGCTGTGCCAGGCGGCGATAGCCGCCACGCATCAGCGCATCGCCACGACGTACCAGCCGCCGCACGCGGGCACGTAAGGCGCTGTCCTTGTGCCAGTCGGCGGCGACGGCATCGGCGCCGAACAGCCCTTCGGCCACTTCGCGCAATGACGCGCCCGCCAGGGTCGCGTCGAGCGTCTGCAAGGTGTGCAGTTCCAGCACCGCGGCCGTCGTGGGCCTGGAACGGGCCGCCGCCGCAGGCGTGGCAACCGTGGCCACGGCCAATGCGTCCAGCTCGGACGCGAGCGTGCGATAGCGCGCGCAGGGCGTGGCGCAGGCGCGGGTGGCGTAGAGGTAGGCCATGCCGTCTTCCAGGCCCGGCGCGAGCGCGAGCCGCAGGCAGCAGCCGGGCCAATGCGACACCAGCACCAGGCGCTTGCCGTCGTGGATCAGTTGCTTGCGGCCAGGGACGCGCCAGAACTCGAAGGCATGGGCTTCGGGTGGCGGGTCATCGTCCGGGTAAACCTGCACGACGGCATCGTGATCGGGAAACCAGGCCGGATGCGCGTCGCGCGCATCCAGGGCTGGGTCTTCCAGCAGGCGCAGGCCCCACGCCTGCGCCGTGTCCGGCCGGCGGCGGCGGCGCAGCCAGTCGCGGCGGTAGTCGGGATTTCGGCGCAGGTATTCCCACGCCAGCGCAGGGCCGTCAAGGTGCAGAACGTAGAGATAGGCCGCTGTCGGATACCAGTGTTCGGCGCTGCGATCAGTCATGGCGAAACCTCCCTCTGTTTGGGATGCGTCGCCACGATTTCCGCGATGCGGGAACTATCGAAATGCCATCAGGTCGTCATCAAAATTGGTTAGGCTGTAACTGTCGGTGTCAAGACCATTTGGCTCTGCGTGTTGCGGAAATCGTCTGAATGCGACGGCTACGCCTTCAGGAAAATGACGCGCAGCACCGAACACCGTGCCGCAGCCCGCGCCCAAGATCAGGACTGTTTTCAACAGGATCGCACCACTTCGGTGCAAGAATGCGGATTCAGACCTGCACGGTCTTGATCAAGATTGAAATAGTCACGATGCGCCCCGGCTGGCTAGGCCGCGCTGGTTTTCATCAGTCCGTGATCGCGCCGTTCTCCTGCGCCAGCCGGACGTACTCCGATAACGGGCGCACCGCCTGGAAATACCGATCCCGCCGCACCGGCAGCTTGCGCGGCCCGACGATGCCCGCCAGGTCGGACAGCTTGACCATCCCGAGCTCAGGCATACCGATACCGAGGTCGATCAGGCCGTAGGCCGTGTCGCCATCCGCCGGGTCGAGCGACACCAGCAGCCAGGTCACATGCGCGTCCGGGGTGAACAAGCGCACCACGGGCAGCGGGTCGAGCCGCTGACCAGCGGCGAGCGCCGCGCCGTGGGCCAGCAGCCGGGCGCGTTCATCAGCGGTGACAAGCGGCAGGGTCATGGGCAGCTTCTCCACGAAACCGACGATGCGCGAATGCGCTTTGGTGCCGAAGCGCAGAACTGCCGAAACGCATCCGTGCATTCGTGTGGAAGCACCGATGTGCAAGCCATCGCATCCGTAGAAGAACAGAAGCGCCGAAGCGGAATTGTCGGAAGCCGGAAAGACACGGATGCGATTCCCCGGTTCTGTCGGAATCCGCATCTGCGGATTTCCGTAAAAGCACGAAAGCGGGCCTTTCAGCCATGAATGAACACTATAGATTGTAGCCCTATAGGGCGCAATGGGCTGTCATCTTGGTTTTTATGGGGAAACCAAGTTAGTGACAGCGAAACACTCATTGGCAACGGCAATACGGACAGTCAGGAAGGCGCGAGGCTTGAGCCAGGAAGCGTTCTCCGACGTGTCCAGCCGCACCTATATGAGTACGCTGGAGCGCGACTTGAAAAGTCCGACCCTGCACAAGCTGACCGAGCTGTGCGAGGTCATGGAAGTGCATCCGCTGACGCTGTTGACGCTGGCCTACGCCGGCGACGACACGCACAAGGCCGACGAACTGCTGGCGCGGGTGCGCCAGGAGTTCGAGGCCGTGCTGAAAGAGCGCGACGCGCCCTAGCGCGTCTGAATGCCCGCAAGCGGAGCGCGCAGCGCCGCCAGGCGCGAAGGCGTGAGGGATTGAAGCCGAATGGACATGACGCCATTGGCGGCATGGGGCGCAGCCCGAAAGCCCGGCGGCGCAATGCGCCGACACGCCATGCTGTTCCTACTGCCACGGGCTTCGAGCCATTCGACCATCACCAATGCAATGCTGGCCTTGGACATGCGGGACATGGGGCAACTGCCGAAACCCTGTGCGTGCGATGCTGCGATCAGCAGCACCGCGCCCCGCCGCAATGGGCGGGGCGCGGTGGGCGGCCGTCAGGCCGCCTTGGGCTTGCTGCGCGACCAGATGAGGTCGTGCGTGTCATTCTCGCCTTCGATCAGGCGGGCATAGACCGTCGCCGGGAATGAAGGATCGTCGATGGCCACCGACAGGTAATCCCGCCCGGCCTCGCTGGTTTTCTTCCACGCCGCGCCGAAGTCGTGGCCGGCCGCTTGCAGGCGGAAGTCCGGGGCGCTTTCGTTCTCGCCCTTGTCGTTGGGAACCAGCTTGACCTTGAAGTTGAGGGTCAGGGTGCGGAGCTGGCCGGTGAAGCCGTCTTTCTCTGCGGTGAAGGTGCCGATGTTAGCCATGATGATTTCTCCTTTCGGGTTGAACAAGGTCGCGCCAGTGCGTCCTTGTTGTGATCCGTCCGGCGGGGGATGGGCTGGCCGCACCGCGCAGCGGTCGCAACACCGTGGAGAACCTGGAAGCGAAAAGAATTTGTCCCGCGAGGAATGCGCGCAGCGCAGGGGGAATTGTTTTCGCTGGAAGGTTGCGGCCATGAAGCCCAGCCACCGCCAGGATTCACAACAACACAAGGACGTACTGGCCGCCCGCTCCCGAATGGAGGCATGGCCGACTCGGCATCCCCGCGCGACGGCTTCACCGGCCTGCGCCCTGACACGGGCAAGGACAATGCCCAGCGACAAGGTGAAAGCGTCCCTACTGCTGCTTGCGGCCCTTTGCGTGAGGCGTGGCGTGGAAGCTCCATTGCAAGGCCGGGCGGCGTGTCGGTGAACCGTCCTTCGTGACGTACAGGCGACGAACCGCCAGCGTCGAGGACGGCACGCTTTCGTGCAACCTGCGGCAGCAAGCCGGGGCGTAGCCCCACACGCCCGTCCATTGCGGTGGGGCGCGTTCGGAATGTCGTCGGCGCTGTGCGCCGACGCACTTATGGGCTTCGAGGGTTTCCCGCGCACAAGGTCACTTGTGCGCCGCCCCTTCGCCGTCCGCCCGAAGGCGGCGAAGGGGCGTTCTGGCTTTGGGCTTGGAAACCGGGCGCGGCCACCGCCGCGCCCGGATTTTTGACCATCGGCACCAGGGCGGAACGGCCTGGGGCCGATGCTGATGGAACAGCGAAGCGCCCCGGCCGAAACCGGGGCGCTCGGTGGTGGTGAAGGTCAGGCGGCGAGTGCGTGGGCCTGCTGCTCGTCGTCGTTGTCGATGGCTTCCGGCTCGTCGTTCGTCACCGCCTGCGGCGCATCCTGCGCCGTGGTGTCGTCGGTGCCTTCGGCCTTGAAGATGGCAGGCATCCAGCCGGTGCCATCGGCCAGCCGCTCGGCTTCGCTGGCAATGTCGGCCTTCTTCAACTTCGCCAGCCGGGTGACGTGCGCCGGGGCGTACTGCTCCACGGCTTCCAGAATCGCGGCCTTCGGCACATGCCGGAAATAACCCTCATTGGTGGGCTTCCACCATGCGGCCATGTCCAAGCCGACAGCCTGCGCCAGTTCCGCGCCCGGTTGCTGCGGCGTGGCGCGGGGTGTCACCACGTCCACCGTGACGGCCACGGATATCGCCAGCAGCCGCACCAGTTCATCTTGCGACTTCGCTAGCAGCACGGCGAACAGTTCGGCGCTGTCCTCCGGCAAGCCTTCGCCTGCTACCTGCTGCAACTCGCGCAGCGCCACGGCGGCGGGCGAATCCGGTATATCCGGGGCGATGCCTTCCAGCCGGTCTTGCGCTTTCAGGCTCACGCCCAGCGGCAAGTCGTGGCCGTAGTGGCTGCCCTGCAAGACGGTCTGCACCATGCCATGCACCAGCGCGGCCAGCGCCACTTGCGGATGCCGGGCGACTTCGATTTGCAGCGCGGCGGTGCGGTGGGCGCTCAACCGCTGCGCCAGCTTGTCGGACATGGCGGCGGTCTTGGGCTGCTCGTCGTCCTCGCCTTCGTCGTCGTTCCCGGCTTCGCTTTCGCTGCCGAAACCTTGGCGCAGGCGTTCCAGTGTGCGCAGCGCCTTGGCCTCGGCCTCGCGCATCAACCCGCGATGAATCACTGCCTGCCCGTTGCGGTCGATGGTGACGATGGCACCGGCTGCGGCCTTCACGGTCGTGCCGTAGTCCTGCAAGCCATCTTCCAGCGCCTGCAACTGCTCGCCCACGGCTTCGCCTTCTTCCTGCAAGGCATCGGCCTTTTCCTCGTCCTCGGTATCAAGCGCGTCATCCACGGCGGCGGCCAGTTCGTGCATCTTGGTTTGCAGCTTCTCGATGCGCTGCGCTTCGCGCTTGTTCGGTTCGCGGCGCTCCCTCGGCGCACGCTGGAAGGCGTGCAGGTCGGCATGGGTCACGGCGGGGGTGGCATCCACCCACGCCCAGCCTTCGTCCTTCACCTCGGCGGCGATACCTGCCAGCTTGTCTTGCGCCAGCCGTTCCAGCAGCGCGGCATCGGTCAGATACACGCCCGCGTCACCTTCCGCGAACAGGTCACGGCGCACACCACCGCCTGCGGCTCCGTAGGTATCCAGCCCCACGAAACGCACCAGCGGATGCCGGTATGCGTCAATCTCGCGCTCGGTGAGGCGGTCGCGCAATTGGGAAGGGTTGCGCTGCCACGTCGGCGCGTCGTAGAACGCGGTTTCCTGCGCGGCGTGGTCGTCGGTGATGGCAAGGGCCATCAACTGATCGAGCGTCACGGCTTCGGCGCGGTAGTCGGCCAGCAGCCGGGGCGAGACGTTCGCCAGCTTCAAGCGGCGCTGCACCACCAGCGGCGTGACGCTGAAATCGGCGGCTATGTCCTCGATGGGTCGGCCTTCGGCCACCAGCGCGGCGAATGCCTCGAACTGGTCGGCGGGGTGCATGGCTTCGCGCTGCACGTTCTCGGTGAGGCTGGCCGTGCGGGCGGTGCCATCGGCCACCAACAGGCAAGGCACTTCCCATTCCTTGCTGATGCGGCGCTTCTTCGCCAGCAGCTTCAACGCGGCCAGCCTGCGGCCACCGGCCACGACTTCGTAATGCTCGCCATCGGCGGCGGCAATGACGATGAGGTTTTGCAGCAGGCCGACACGCTGAATGCTCGCGGCGAGTTCGGGAATGGACATGCGCGGGGTCTTGCGCACGTTGCGGCCAGCAGGACGCGACACCAGCCGCGACAGCGGAACCAAAATCAGGTTCTTGGTCGGGTCGGCGGCTTCCAGCGGGATAGCGGCGGCGGTGTTGAGGGCGCGGGCTTCGGTTTGGGTAATGGCGTTCATGGTGATAACTCCTATCGGTTCAGGGATGCAGCAGCGAAGAAAGCGGCAAGGGCTGCTGCCTGCCCCTGCCGCGTGGGGAATCAGGCCTTCAACTGGCGCAGGCCATCGGCCAACATCCAGAGGGCGCGATTGAGGCGCACATCGGAATCAATGCCCTGCACGGGGCGGGTCTGCTGGCGGCGTCCGTTGGCGCTGCGGCCATGCAATCCGCCTTTGGTCAGGTTTTCTTGGGTGCGGTTGAACACGCTCCACAAGTCCGGGCGGCGGTCGTCGAACCGGCGCGGCATCAGGATTTGGCTTTCCGTGATGGGCGCGGGCTTGTTATCGGTGGGGTCGTACTTGAGGGCCAGCGCGGAACGGGCGAACACTTCGGCTTCGCCTTCGTCCAGCGTGATAGCGCGCATCAGGTCGCGGGATTCCTTCACGCGTTCGAAGCCGCTCAACACCTCGAAAGCGCCTTCGATGACAGAACCGGCCACGTCGCCCTTGTGCGGCACGCGCACATCGGCCACGGTATCGCCGCACACAAGGCCATTGCTGCAAACGAACCGGAACATTCCGGCCAGCATCTGATAGCTGCTGGTGCCGTCGTGCGAGTTCAGCAGCACGATTTCATTGGCTTCCGCGCCGTTGATCTGACTGGCATGGCGCAGGCGAATCATGTGTTTGGTGTAGTCGCGGCGGTCGTCGTGCCGCACGCGGGTTTGCGCTGCCATGAAGGGTTCAAACCCTTCCTTGCGCAGTTCCGCCAGCACGGCGGCGGTGGGAATGTAGGCGTACCGTTCGGAGCGGCTATCGTGCGGGGCCTCCGCGAAGATGGACGGGGCTACGCGGCGGATTTGGTCGTCGGACAGCGGGTAGTCACTGCGCAGCGTCGGGGAATGGGAAGCGAATCGAGATGCGAGTTGCATGGTTTTCTCCAATGAGTTGCTGTGGTTTCAAAGCTGACCGGATTCCAAGATTCGGAGCCCGTTGTGGCTTCGGTTGGTTCGGCGCAGAGACCTGGGCCGGTCCTGTTTGCCGCCGTCTTTCCTGAGTTCATCGCCCGCGAAAAACCGGGCCAGCGAGGGACTGGCCGTCAAGGGAGAAGCGCAGGGTTGGTGCGGCCCGCAGCGCAGCGAGGACTCGGCCCTGCGCGCCTTGACGGCCAGGCACCGCGGGCTACGGTCGCGGGAAAAAGCGATGAACTTGGGGAAAGACGAACAGCGGCCAATGGGCCAGGGGGTGCGCTGAAACCAACGCCGCGCGGCGAGCGCCCCTGCGTGCCAGCGGCACGCCTAGCTGGATGGCTGTTGGTCGATCAGGTGCAACCTGTTCGGTGCATGCGAGGGGCGCCAAGCAAGGCGCGGCGGGGATGGGCTGTCCAGCCGATCCCCTGGAGGGCAAGCGCCGCGCGCAGGCCAGGAGCGAAGAGACGGCCGGAGGCATCAGGGATCAAAGCCGCATGGCCGCGACTCGGCACGAGGCGCGGGGCAACGCCCGCGAGCCCGACGGCGGCACGCCGGGATGCTCTACTGTTCACAACAAAATGTAAGTGACGCAATAGTACTTATGAGCCACAATGTAGCTACATCTATTGTGAGCGCAACAATGGCAAGTAACGACGTCGTTCGTGCCCGGATTGACGGGCAGATTAAAGAAGCCGCAACTGTTGTTCTGGCTGAAATGGGGTTATCAATTTCGGATGCGATTCGGATGCTGCTGACCCGAATCGCGGCAGATAAGGCACTCCCCTTTGACATCAATCGTGTGTCGTCCGATTCTGATCGGAAGGCACCATAAGGTTGCGCTGAGGCAAGGCCCGCAAATCGTTTCTCTGAACAGTAGGGATCAAGAATAGTTCATGGCATCTATCAGACCTTCAGCATTCAATCAACGTGAGCGTTTGGACGGCGGCCCCTTCCTTGTCATTGAAGCAGCCGAACCGGAAGAGGAAGGCATTAACGTTTTCTTCACTGATATTCCCGCAGCGGAGCGCAAGCCGGATTCGCCAATAGCGAGACTGCTCAATGTGTGTCCAGACAGATTGACCATTTGGCCTCTTAATATTCGAGAAGATCGCGACGATTACCTGCAACCTAAATACGGCACCCTTGAACGCATCGTCGTCGCTCGGCCTGTTATCGAGCCCTACATACTGCCAGAGACTACTGACGATGTCGTTGGGCTTCTTGAGCAGTTGCCGGATGGGTTTGCCAAAGATTTTCGATTCGGTTTGGGGCTTCTGTGGGAATATCGGCAAATTTGCGAAACAGCCGCCAGCTTAGAAAACGTAAGCATACTCATTGTCCACAAAGGAAATGACGCGAAAATTGATTCGCCATTCTTTATTCTCGGAATAAGAAGATTTCATGAATTAAGAAAAGAATTAAATCGCATAGCCTCTCGCCACCAGAGAGACGCGCGCAAGGACAAGCAATTTCATGTCTACCAGACCTTATTACATGCTGCCGATTCAGCACAATTTCCCGCTCTAAAGAAGAGCGTAAGACCTGATGCACTAACGGAAATGACCGATGGTGGGCGGCAGCATGTGACGCTTTCCAAGCGTGATCGGCGCGCCGCTGTTCGCATGGTTCAAGACAATATAGAAGCACTGGCGGAATCTGAGCCGCGCTCGCTGCTGGCATTAAAGAATGATATTGAGCTCATCACACTGAATCAACTGATTGAGCGATACCAGGAAATGCTTGGAAAAGGACTGACGGAAAGCAAGTGGCAAAGCTTCTTTCTGGAAAATCCTTTCATACTTAGTCTTGCATTTGCCGTTCCAGCCATGCTGGTTCAGGGGCAAGCTTATGCAGGTGGCAAGCGACTTAACGGGTCCGGCGGAAAATTTTCAGATTTTCTATACGCATCCGCTTCCACGGGCAATCTTGGCCTCATTGAGATAAAAAAGCCGCAAACCGAACTGCTAGGAAAATCTCCCTATCGTGGAGATGATGTTTTTGGCCCATCGACAGAATTGGGTGGAGCGATTGCTCAAATTCTAGATCAGCGTTTCAAATTGCAGAGTGAACTACCCGTCATAAAAAATAACATGAACCGATACGACCTCCACAGCTATGCGGTTCGCTGCATAGTTGTCGCTGGCATGACGCCACAAGAGCATCAGCAAAGAAAGTCATTCGAGCTCGTTCGAAATGCGTTCGCAGAGATCGTGATCGTGACTTTCGATGAACTACTTGCAAGGCTAACCGAGATTAAAAATGCGCTCCAACCGATTCCTACCTTAGACACGGTGCCGTTCTAAAACCAACTGACAGTTGGCCATTCCGTAGTTGGGATCAATGGCTGCAGTGTTCAACCAATCCATCGGCCGATCGGCATGTGGATTTCAACAACAAGATTGAATCAAATGCATATATCCAAGCTCAGCCTGGTCAACTACCGGAACTTTCCCAACACGAAGCTGCTGTTCCAGAAGGGTATCAACACTGTCATCGGCGAAAATGGATCTGGCAAAACCAATCTCTTTCGCGCAATCAGATTGCTGCTTGATGACAACATGATTCGCTCTGCCTACCGGCTGGAGCATACCGACTTTCATCGCGGCCTAGGGCGCTGGCAGGGACATTGGATCATCATCAGTCTTGAGTTTGAGGAAATCTCTGCGGATGAATCAGTGCAGGCGCTCTTCCGACATGGGACGGGCGTAATTGAGGAAGAGGCGAACGGCAAGGCCACTTACAACCTGATCTTTCGTCCGAAGAAGGAAATCAGGCTGCGACTTTCTCAATTGAACGATGGTGATCAGGCAGGCCTCGACGCTATCCTGAACCCGGTCACCATCGACGACTATGAAACGATTTTCACAGGTCGGAGTGAAGCCGACTTCAACGACGAGGCCTTCTATAAGGATGTGGTCGGCGACTTCGCGAATGTTCGATTCAATGAAGAGGTTGAATTTCGTGTTATCGGCGCGAAGATTCCGAACGTGCTGTCCGTCTCCAAAGAAATTTCGTTCACTTTCGTCCAGGCGCTACGGGACGTCGTCTCCGAATTTCACAACAACCGGACAAATCCGCTCTTTTCGCTTCTGAAGGGCAAGAGCGGCGATATCGACCCCGTGGCGTTCCAGGCTATCACCGACGGGGTAAAGGCATTGAATGACTCCATCGAAGCGTTGCCAGACGTGCAGGTCGTCCGGACGGATATCAGAGACACCATCAAGGATGCGGCGGGTGAGGCGTATTCGCCGTCTTCTCTTTCTATCAAGTCGGATCTGCCAGACGAAGCTGACAAGTTGTTCCAGTCGCTCAAGCTGTTCGTTGGCGAATCGGGGGAGAGCCACGAAGGACCGATCCACGAGCTGAGCCTTGGTGGAGCAAACCTGATATTCCTCACGTTGAAACTGCTTGAATTCAAGTATCAAAAGGCTAAACAGTCGATCGCCAACTTTCTGCTTATCGAAGAGCCGGAAGCTCACATTCACACACATATCCAGAAAACACTGTTCGACAAGCTCAAATACGACGACACACAGATCATTTATTCGACCCATTCGACGCACATCTCTGAGGTCAGCAATGTTCAGAACGTGAACATCCTCGGCAGAGAAGGTGATCGTTGCGAGGCATACCAGCCTGCAATTGGCCTAAACCCAGAAGAGATCGGCAACATTCAACGCTACCTGGATGCTGTCCGTAGCAACTTGTTGTTTGCCAAGAGCGTCCTCTTAGTGGAGGGCGATGCAGAAGAAATTCTCGTTCCGATCCTGATCAAGAACGTGCTAGGCGTCAGCCTTGATGAACTCGGCATCAGTTTAATTAATATCCGCAGCACTGGATTTCAGAACGTCGCGGTTCTTTTCGATGATGCCCGAATCCGGAAGCGGTGCAGCATCGTCACCGACCTTGACAAGTCCATCATTGACACAACGCCGGCGGCGGGAGACTCCGAAGGGCTGCTCCGGCGCAAGGGCAAGTATCAGGCATCCCAGGAAAAAGGGGTCGCCAGGAAAGCGTTATTGGAAGACACCTTCAAAGATAACGGGTGGGTTTCTCCATTCTTTGCCCCCCATACCTTCGAGGTCGACTTCATTGCCGCCGGCAATGCGCGTAAGGTGGTCGGCATCCTTCCTGATGTCTACAAGGATGCACCAACCATCGCGACGGCCAAGGCGGAGCTCGAATCAGCGGACATCGCGTTGTTCGGTCAGCGCGCATTGACCATGGCGGACAACTACGGCAAGGGATGGTTTGCCATCTTGCTGGGAAAGAAGATCGATCCGCAGACCGCCATTCCGAAGTACATCTTGGACGCCATCGCTTTTGCGCATCCGGTGGTCACTAAGGAAGTCTGGTTTAACGTGCTGAGCTACCGCGTGAACTACATCGATGCAGAAGATATCTTCACTGCGTCTGCCGTATTCGACGACTTTAGGGCCAAGCTGCTGGCCTTCCGAAATGGAGACATCGACTTCGTCGGCATCCGAAACGAGATGCTTGCCACGTTCCCAGATGATCGCATCAACGATGTACTCGCGGTGTTCTGATCATGTTCATGTGGAACAAAGATGATCTGAATCCCGAGCAGGAAGCAGCCATTCTGAAGCCAGGGAGCGTCTTTCTCATCGCTTGCCCGGGCAGCGGGAAAACGCGCACGCTCACCTACAAAATCGCCTATGAGTTGTCCAGGCTGAAATCGAACAAGCAGTTTGTCGTTGCCATCACTTATACGCACCGTGCCGCCGACGAAATCCACGAGCGCATTGAGAGCCTTGGGGTGGATACATCCCGATTATGGATAGGAACGATACATTCGTTCTGTCTTGAATGGATATTGAAACCGTACGGCATCTATCACGAAGCGTTGGATCGAGGCTTCCGTGTGATCGATCAGCATGAGCGCGAGAAAATCCTGGAGGCATTGTGCAAGCCTTACCAGAAGCCAAAAATAACATTCTGGGATTGTGAGTTTTATTACACCGAAACTGGATATGTGCTCTCCTGCCCACAAGATTGGAAGCATTCGGGTCTTCACGTCATATTGGGCAAGTATTTTGAGATTCTGCACGAAAGTCGGCAGCTAGACTTTGAGCTCATTCTTTACTATGCGTACCAACTGATCGCACGTCATCCTGCGATCAGCACTCTTCTGGCACAGTTGTTCTCTTTCGTGCTGATCGACGAGTATCAGGACACCAAACGAATTCAGTATTCGATCATCACCGCCATTCTGAAAGCTGGTCAAGGTGCGACCAAGGCCTTTATTGTCGGAGATCCTAACCAGGCGATTTATCAATCGCTTGGCGGATATCCGATTGCCTTCGAGGATTTCAAGGCGATGGCCAATATCGATTTGGACGAACTCGAACTGTCGCGGAACTACCGTTCTTCTGAGCGCATCATTGAGTACTTCGGAAACTACAACGTTCACAACACACGCATCGAAGCCGCATCCGAGGACAAGGCGTACCCAAGCCTTATTTCATTCGACGACACAGTGAGCAAAAATGATCTGGACGCTGAGCTCATCCGGCTCATCCGTTTCAACATTGAGACTATGGGCATCTCACCTCACGAGGTGTGCATTCTCGCGCCACAGTGGACGCATCTTGCAAGCATGACACGTCGTTTGGTCGCCAGCATGCCGGAGTACTCATTCGATGGCCCCGGTATGGTTCCCTTTGCACGGGACACAGAGAATTTCTGGTACAGGCTTTCTAAGATTGCACTTACTCAGGCATCGCCGGGAATGTATGTGCGCAGACTGCGGTGGGCCGGGGAGATTCTGAATGACCTAGAGGCGGCCGGGGCTAGCGTGTCGAAGCTCACGCGGAGGTCCTTGTTGAGGGAGTGCAATGCAATTAAGATCGATGAAACAGATGGTCTTACCTACTTGAGCGCATTTTTCGAGCGTCTGTTTGCAAACTTAGCAATCGACTTTCGCCTTTTCACGCTGCTTCAAGAGCATCACGTTGCCTTCTTCGATAGTTCGCAAGCCCGGGTAAATCGATTGAAGAGTGAAGGTAGCGAATTTATAGGCGATATTGAGACATTCAGGAAGGTATTTCAGCATAGGACTGGAATCACCATCTCGACGATACACGGCGTCAAGGGAGCCGAGTTCGATGCAGTGATCGCTTATGCATTATTAGAAGATATGGTGCCGCATTTCAATGATCCGAACGGTCAAGAAAGCGCGATGAAATTGCTGTATGTCATTGGTTCGCGGGCAAGGAAGAACCTGCACCTTGTTTCGGAACGAGGTCGAGTTCGCCAGTATTCTGGCGAAGAGTATCAAGTAACTCGCAAGCTTGCCTCATGCAGTTTTGGATACGATCAAATTCCATAGAAATCACGAGTAGCGCAACCGCGCTCTCTATGGGATGCCCTACAGCTTTGTTTAGCGTTTGGCTGAATCATCTGCGCGCGGCTCGCTCTGCATGCCCTGCTGTCGCCAGCTCAACATGCAAGCGGAGCGCGCAGGCCCGGATCACAGTGTCGGGCCGTGGAGGGCTGGCGAATGCCAGTCCCGTCAGGGATGAGCGAATAGCGAACGTGGAGCAGCGCGATCCACAAAGTGGAGACGCTCAAGGTTCCGTCGCTTGTTGACAGCGGACCTTCGCAATCACCCCGACCGATTCGACATGAGCAGTCGGCCCAGTTTGCCATGAGCAGGTCGCCCGAATATCATGAGCAGCATTCACGGTCCGGCACTGCGCACGCTCAACAAAGAAATGATGCTCACGAGCGTTGCTACGCGTGAGCATCCCTCCAAGAGAATTACTCCCCTGCCATCTTCTCCTGGGCCCGAATTTTCCGCATCGACTCCCCCTTGAGTTGAAGCTGATACGATTGATGGACGATACGATCCAATACCGCATCGGCAAGGGTCGGATCAGGGAACAGTCCGTGCCATTGCGCCCGCGGATACTGGCTGGTGATCAGCAGCGAACCGCAGCGCATGCGCCGGTCGACGATATCGAGCAGCACGTGCCCAACGGCCAGATTGATCTCCCCGTTGCCGAAATCGTCGATCAACAGCAACGCCGGTTTGACTAGCCGAGATTTGAGCGTCGAGACCGAACCGTCGGCCAACGCCATCGCAATATCGGAGAACAGTTGCGAGCACCGGTAGTAAAGAACGGAGATTCCCTGCCGGCAAGCTTGGGTGCCCAATGCACATGCCAGCCAGGTTTTTCCAACCCCTGTCGGCCCTAGGATGTTCAGATTCTGGTGGCGCAGAATCCACTGACACCCAGCCAAAGTAGCCAATAAAGCCTTATCCAGCCCTCGACCAGCCCGATCATCCAAGTCTTCCAATACCGCCGACTCCGGAAACCCGGTTCCTTTCAACAGCCGTTGGATGCGACGTGTATCGCGATTCGAGATCTCCCGATCGACCAGCATGGCCAATCGTTCGTCAAAGGATGAGGTGTTGAGTTTCGGCTGATCCAGCTGGAGTTGGTAGGCGTCGGCCATACCTCCCAATTTCAGTTGGCGCAGCCCGCTCAGGGTTTGTTGCACTGTGCTCATGCTTCCCCTCCGAAATAAGCGGCACCCCGATTGTTTTCGTGGGCTTCGCGTACGCCAGAGTGAGGTGAGGCATCCGCCTGCTGTGCCATCAGATCTGCTTTCTTCTTCAGGATAGACTCGATGCTCCGGATCGCCGTGATATTGCAGGATTGCGCGTAACGGCAGGCGGCCAGGAAACGCTCATCACCGTACTCCAGCGCCCATGTTCGCAACTTCCGTGCCGCTTTGAGCCCGTTGGTCAGATCATGGCGTTCGATGAGATGGTGCGTGAAAAGCTGCTCGATGACTGGATCTTTCGCTTTGGCCCAATTCAGCAATGCATGAGGTTCGCCTTCCTGGACGCGGCGATGCGCAACCGGCATGTGCTCTTCGTACCGGGAGATATCTCCTGGTTCCGTGAGAAGCGTATGGGTCGCCAGCCGCTTGTTGCGCCGAAAGATTTCCAGCGAGGTGCTGGTGATGCGCAAATCGACCACATCCCCCCGATGTTGCCAGGGAACCGAGTAATAGCATTTGCCATGTTCGATCAAATAGTCGTCTCCGACCCGGACGCTGTGACGCCACTCCGACAATTCGTATCGAGTAGAAGGCAGCGGACGCAAGGCCGGCGCATCCAGTGCAAGGAACCTGCTGCGCCGAGTATCTTCGCTTTTAGTCAACTTCCGATCATTCAACAATTCGTTGAGCCGGCGAATTTCGGCGTTCGCCTCATCCAAGCTGAAAAACACCCGGTCACGCAAGCGGAAGAGAACCCAGCGCTGGGCCAGTTTCACTCCGGCCTCCGCCTTTGCGTTTTGCCGAGGTGAGCGTTGCTTGGTCGGCATGGGGGCCGTACCGTAGTGCTTCAGACATTCCAGATATTGGGGGTTGAGGACAATACGATCTTTTTCACGGCGTAGCACAGCCGCCTTCAGGTTGTCGCTGACAACCCAGTTTGGCACGCCGCCAAAATACTCGAAGGCATTTGCCTGTGCTGCCAGCCAGCAGGCCGTCGTCTGTTGCCATACCAGTTCCAAATACGTGCGGCTTGAACAGCCCATGACGGCGACGAAAAGATTGGCCTCGCGAACCGGTTCGCCTGAGCAGCCCTGGATGACCACCTTGCGCCCGGCAAAATCCGTAAACATCCGGTCTCCCGGGCGGTAAATCTGGCGCATCACCACACGTTGCTGCCCCAGCCATTTCCGGTAACCTTCGTTGAACTGGGACTGACCAATCCCATCCGGGTGCTCTTCACGCCATTCCTGCCAGATTTGTTCCCGGGTGGCATCCTCTAACTGCATCTGCTCATGGACCCATGTCCAATCCGGCGACACCTTGCGTTGGGCCACTGAGCGGTTTTTAGTGCCCAGAGCCAACTCCCACTGATCGTCGTCCAGATCGACAATATCCTGCCAGTTTTTGCCACTAGCCTGGATTCGTTTGCGCAACTCGCCAACCGAGTTGGCACAGATGCCCGTGATCCGACTGATCGAACGAGCTGATTGAGGTTGATGAAAATGCAGGCGTGCAATCTCACGCTGCTGTGTTACAGGTATCCGCATGGATCTCTCCGTATCCGGCGACTCGCGCCGAAGGGTTGAATGTTCGTTCACGCGAAACGAACGGATGAGAAAGCCCACCGTCCCGGACTTGACTTATCCTGAGACGTTGCTGATACTGCTTATTCCAAGTCGCAAACTTGAATCCGCAGTACGCAACCCGAGGTCGCCACCTCGGGTTTTGCGTTTTATGGGCCGGGAATTTTGTTCGGTCCTTATTTCATGCATGCTCCTTATTACAAAGCTAGGCAACGCCTGCTGCCTAGGTCCTTTTCGTGAATGCGCTATCGTCGATAGACAGAAATTCTCGATCACATCTGAAACCGCCAACTCATCTACTCGTTGGTCGTTCTCAATTTCATGCCAATGAATTCCTGATATCGCTGATCTATTTGTTATTCAGGTCGGTTGGCGTAACTCATGTGAAGCCACCAGATTGGCTTGATATGCGTCAGCTAACCATCGGGCCACATCAAGGCCCAGTGCAAAGACTCCCCGACGGTTAGGCAAGGTGAACAGGGAAACTTCAACCTGCCCGCGCCTGCGGGCCTGACGGAATGCAGCCAAGGACCGATATCCCATCGCTTGAGCCAAATCAACTCCACCGAGGATCGGGCCATGGCGCTCCAGAAGATCTTCATACAACTGCACGACAAGCGGCCTCGACTGCAGTATTTGCTGTGTATCGAGCGCCCTTAAGGGGCTTGGGGTTTTGGGAGATGGCGAAAGGGTCATGGCAGTCAGTGTCGTCATTGGTCACGCAGTGTTCGCCAGATCGCACGCCCAATCTACCCGAACAGAAATCCGGAATTTCTGTACTCTATACAAATGCCGAAATTCCTTACCTCCAAAAAGCCGGGCCGGCCACCACGAAACTTGATTGATGTCTTGAGGACTCAGCTTTGGTTCCATGTGCTCAAGCTGCGTTCAGGTTTGCCCAGCGCCTATGCCATCGAGAAAGCCTTGGAGCCCCACCTTGTCCGCATTACTGCAGATGGGGTGAATCGTCCTAGGAAGTGGGACAGTTATGAACATGGCACCCGGGTTCCCAAGCGCAGCTATGATCTGAGCGATGCAGTTGATCTAGCCGAGCGGCACTACCCAGGAACGGCGAGTTGGTTTGACAATCCCCTTTGGGAAATTTTGAAAGGAACCAAGCCGGATCGTTGGGAATTGCAGCGCCTGCTGCAGACACTTTCCCCCGCAGTCATTGACGTATTGATCACAACAGAAGGGTCTATCAAGGGGCAAGCAGAACTCGTCCAATTGACCCATGAGCACTTTGATTGCCTTGTGGCGCTGGGGAATTTTGACGCGCTGGCAGCGGTTGCGATCCTGACCAAACTTTCAGAGGAGACCGCGTCTCACGAGTTACGCGATATGGCGCTCGACTGCTACGCTCGGCTGCAGCCCATCTTGGCGGACGCACCGGAAACTTGTGCGCACTACCCCGAGCTTTTCACCTATGTCGATAAGGTATGCCAGTATTGGGTGATGGTTTCGCCGGGAAAGCGTATGAACGTGCACGTATTCTGGCATGGCCAGGAGTGGGCAAGTGATCGAATCTCCTACTTTGGCCCGAAATTAGCCCTTCTATACCGTGCTCACGAATGGGGAAATGGTTGGGAGGAGTGGGGGAACTCAACTTAACGCCGGCAACGGTTGAACTTTCTTGCGTCGCGCAAATTCATGGGTTCAGATTTCTTCCGTCGATCCGCAAACCAGTCTGTGCAAGATGAGAGACAGTCGTTCCTCAATCAGGGGACGTTCAGGCAAAGGCAGCAACGAAGGTTAGCTTTCTCATTCGACGAATACGTGCTCCCAATCCTCAGCCGACTTTTAGCACTCAGGCAGCGCAACGGCAGCTTACTGAGTGTTGCGGACATCCAGAGCGTTTGCTGAACGCGAACTTCTCGGCCTTAGCTGCCAGTAGCATGGGTGGCATTGTCGGGCAGCAATGCTGCTGTAAGCAGTCGCTATACGCATACGAGAGGTGCTGTTAGCTCGTGCGGTTTCATTCCTGATGCGCGAACTCGTGCATGGCTTCAGGTGGCCCAGCTGAAAATTGCGGAAATCTTCTTGTTTCATGGCTGTTGTTGCCCCTAAGGGCATCACTGGATTGGCATTTTGGGATAACGGCTTCCGGGTTTTTACCTGTAACAAGCCGATCCATAGGCCGAGTGATTTGAAGGGGCAAAAGGTTCGTATTCAGTCTTCAAAGGTGGCTGAGGCGCAGATGCGTGGAATTGGTGCCATGCCGCAGGTTCTGGCGTTCGGAGAGGTCTATAACTCACTGATGACGGGGGTGGTTGACTGCCAGGAAAACCCAGCAACCAATATCTATACCCAGAAATTTTATGAAGTACAAAAGCATTTGGCAGTGACGAATCATGCTTACCATGGCTATGTGGTCATCGTGAACAAGAAGTTCTGGGACGGGTTGCCACCCGACATTCGTAGTGCCCTCGATAACGTTATGAAGAACACGACGGCTTACTACTACGATCAGGCGAAGGAAGAGGACCGGATGGCCATGGAGGGAATCAAAAAGGCCGGAAAGACCGAGATCTATACGCCAAATCCTCAAGAAATTGCTGAGTGGAAGCAGTCCTTCACCAAGGTGCACAAGGAAATGGAAGGGCGGTATGGCAAGGAAATTTTGAATGAAATTTACAAAGTGACCGGTAAAAAATAGGCTTTGTAATTTCATCTGGACTGAAATGCCTGACCTGATGTGGTCAGGCATTTTTTTGCCGTTCCAAGGGATTCGTCGGGTCTTTGGTAAGCGTACAGCGGCGCCACCTTGCTGACGGTCTCCGGGGATAGGATGAGCCTGCATGTTCTTGCCTACAACATGAACGCGTGATGAAAATTATCGGAATTGAGGGGTTGATGGCCGCGATCCAGGCCTCGCCGGGCCTTTTTGCCAGTCTTATTCCGAATTCCACCTGGCAAACCCGAAATGAGCAGCCAGAATTTCTGAATCCAACCCGTGGCGGCCGAAATTCCCGAGCGTTTCCACACAGCCTCCGGCCAGAGCCGCCAGAGATGTGTCTGGCTGGATTGGGCTGGTATCAATCACTAAGGAAACTCTGCATAAGTAACCATCATGCAGCGCAATTTGAGAAAATAGCGCCATTGTCATGGTGCTGATGAAGAAGATGAAACGGATGAAGCAACTGAGCCTGGCCGAGACGGGATTTCTGCCGAAAGCAGGTAAGCAAACCCGGAAGGCGGTGTTTCTGGCAGAGATGGAGGCGGTTGTTCCGTGGTCGCGTCTCAAAAGCTTGATCGAGCCGTTCTACCCGAAGAAGGGAAACGGTCGCCCGCCGATGCCGTTGGGTACGATGTTGCGCATTCACTTCATGCAGCAATGGTTTGGCTACTCTGATCCGGCAATGGAAGAGGCTTTGCACGATGTGCCTTTGCTTCGCCAGTTTGCCGGGCTGGATGCGTTCGAGGACGTGATGCCAGACGAAAGCACCATTCTTCGCTTCCGTCACCTGCTGGAGAAGCATGATTTGGCAGTGGCGGTGTTTGCTGAAGTCAGTGCTGTTCTGTCTGAGAAAGGCTTGTCGATGAAGCGCGGCACGGTGGTCGATGCCACGCTGATTGCGGCACCGAGTTCGACCAAGAACGAAGACAAGAAACGCGATCCCGAGATGACGCAAACCAAGAAAGGCAATCAGTGGTACTTCGGGATGAAGGCGCACATCGGTGTTGATGCCGAGAGCGGTCTGATTCATACCGTGGAATGCACAACGACCAAAGTAGCGGACATCACGATGATGGAGGCGTGCTTGCACGGGGAAGAGAAAATTGCCTTGGGTGATCGCGGCTATCACAAGACGAACCGGACGATTGAGACCTTTGAGAAAGAAGGTAGTCTGTCTGTGCTGACGCCGACCAAGAAACCCAAGGGTGGCGAATTGACCGACGAACAAAAGGGATTCAACCGGATGCTGTCGGCGGTACGAGCGATAGTTGAACACCCGTTCCGGGTGGTAAAGCGCCAGTTTGGTTTTGTGAAAGTTCGCTATCGCGGACTGGCCAAGAACACCGGGCAGATTGTGACGCTGTTTGCACTGGCCAATCTGTGGCTGGCACGCAAGCGATTGCTGCCCTTGTTGGGCGAGGTGCGCCCGTGAAACGGGAAATGCGGGTGAGAGCCCCGGAATTTCACGGTCAACGGTCGAAAATCGCCAATTTTTCATTTTTTTATGACAGCCCACGCTGAAATGGCGGGTTGTTCAGAGAATCCCTAAGCTAACTTACTCGATAGGATCGGAGCGAGGCAAAAGACGCGTACGCATTGAATTCCCGCGTTTTGCGGGAAAAGTCGCGGGCCACGTACTTTCGGAGCTCCGCATCTTTCTTCTATGCGCACGAAATATGTATTTGGATTATCTTGGATTTTTTTTAGTCATTGCGGGACAATTGCGGTGATGCAAACAGACCTACAGACAGTTATTTTCTCCCGAGAAATCAATAGCCTTATCCTTGTGATGATGCGCTGATGATGAATCGATTACTTCCTATTTTGAACATTTCGTGCAGGAAAAGGCCATTCTGGTGTCTCCAAATGTCGAGCAATCCTCGGGGAAGCTCTGACTGTTTGAGGAACGCCCGTCGCAGGGAGAAACCGATTCCTTTCACTTTTCCATCAAGCAAGTGATATTTAGGAATACCTCATGGACTCTGAAAATGATTTTCTCGATATACCCTTTCGAGGCATCGTGGAGCAATCCCTGGCCGGGGTGTATGTCATTCAGGACGAGATATTCCGTTACGTAAACAGCACATTCGCAGCTATCGCCGGATACACGCCTCAGGAAGTGATTGGTTTGCATCTCAGTGCGATCGTGCCGAAAGAGGCCGTAGACGAGGTCGTCCATAATTATTATCGACGTATCCGCGGCGAAGCCGAAAGTATTCGTTTCATTACGCAGGGGGTGCACAAGAACGGCAGCATTGTCCACCTCGAAGTACACGGTTCCCGACTTCTTTACCAAGGTCGTCTGGCCGTGGTCGGTGTGGGAATCGATGTTACTGAGCGGGTTCAACGGGAGGAGGAACTGCGAAAGTCGCATGAACGCCTGAGGGAACTGGCGGCCTACATAAACACCGTTCGCGAGGAACAGCGCTCCAGAATTGCCAGGGAGCTTCATGACGTGGTTGGTGGCATGCTGACTTCAATGAAACTGGATATACAACGTATCGCCCGGCGAGTGCAGGACAAGGAGCTCCTGCAAATGACCGAGGATTTGTTAGGGCTTGCCCAGGAAACAATCGTTCAGGTACGAGAGATTTCGGAATGCCTACGTCCGGGGTTGCTCGACCATTTTGGTCTGGTAACTGCCTTGCGCGTTGCGCTTAAAGAGTTTGCTGGTCGCACTGGCATCGTTGTGACCATGAGTCCGGACGAGTTGGAACTGCATCTTTCGCAATCGCAGGCTACAGGTGTCTACCGCATCTGCCAGGAGGCGCTGACCAACATCTCCCGGCATGCCCAAGCCAGTGAGGTTACTATTTCTCTCGAAAAATCGGAAAAATGGCTCACCGTTGAAGTTCGCGATAATGGGCGAGGCATTCAGGTTCTGACTCCAACCGGGAAGTCGATTGGCCTGGTTAGCATGGCTGAACGAGCACATGAGCTTGGCGGGAGTCTTGAAATCTGTTCGGAGCAGGGCAACGGAACTCGACTGCTACTTAGGGTGCCCTTGGAGAATGCGGCATGATCGAAATACTGATTGTTGATGATCACGCTATATTCAGGAGTGGTGTGTCTCGTCTTTTATCGGATGAACCTGATCTGCGCGTTACTGGCGAAGCCAAAAACGGTCGGGAAGCGATCGAATTGTTACGTTCGCACCAATATCAAGCCATTCTGCTTGATATTAATATGGAAGGGCGAAGTGGCCTGGAGGTTCTTGAGCGGATAAAGGCTGAATGGCCAAATCAGGCGGTGCTGATGCTCTCCATGTATCCGGAGGAGCAATTCGCGACTCAGGCCCTCAGGGCGGGAGCCTACGGCTACCTCTCGAAGGATACTGATGCGCCTGAGTTGGTGAGAGCAATTCGGACCGTGGCAAGTGGGGGGCGTTACATTTCGCCTAACGCCTTGGGTGGGCTTTTTCTAAATATTCAGGATGCCGGCACCCAACCTCCTCACCAACAACTCTCCGCTCGTGAAATGCAAATCATGTTATTGATCGTTCAGGGTGTATCCCTGACCGAGATAGGCGAGCGGATGTTTCTTAGTGTCAAAACCATCGGTACCTACCGCACTCGCATTCTCGCCAAACTGGGGCTGGAAAATAACGCAAATTTGGTGCGCTATGCGTTATCACATGGACTAAGTTAATGATGCAGTTGACTCCATGGGCAAGCCACCTCCTTGGTAAGAACTACCATCATGCTGATGCCCATTCTCGGCCTTAAGAAAATTCTTACACCAATGCCGGAAAATTCCTGCATAAGCTGAATTAGCGCGAATCTATTCTGCGTCTCCCAAGCAAACAACAAAGGAGACAAGGATGCCGTTCGAGCCAATCGAGACGACCCCTTCAGCTTATGCCTACCCGCTACTGATCAAGCAGTTACTGCATTCAGCCTGGGCCACTGCTGGCAACCAAGAGATCGTCTATCGCGATCAGTACCGCGGCAACTACCGCCAGTTTTTCGAGCGCATTGGTCGTTTGGCTAATGCGTTGTCAGGCCAGGGTGTTGGACCCGGCAATACGGTAGCGATGATGGACTGGGATAGCCATCGCTATCTTGAAGCCTTCTTTGCCGTGCCGATGATGGGGGCCGTACTGCAGACGGTGAATGTCCGCCTGTCACCGGAGCAAATCCTATACACCCTGAATCATGCCAAGGCCGACATTGTTTTGGTCAACGTCGAGTTTATTCCGATGTTGGCAATCATCAAGGATCAGCTCGAAACGGTGAAGAAATTCATCCTGATCACTGACGATGGCGGAACAATGAGTGGCTTCAAGGTTCCCTATGCCGGCGAGTATGAAGCCCTACTTGCAGCCGCATCAGCACATTACGACTTCCCGGATTTCGACGAAAACACAAGGGCAACGACTTTCTATACCACTGGCACGACGGGGGTGCCCAAGGGGGTTTATTTCAGCCACCGCCAACTTGTATTACATACATTGTCTGTGGCGGCATCACTTGGTTCTGCGGTTGGGCAAGGTCGGTTGCATCGTGACGATGTTTATATGCCGATTACCCCTATGTTCCATGTTCATGCCTGGGGCGTCCCTTACGTGGCGACCATGCTTGGCTTGAAGCAGGTTTATCCCGGTCGCTATGCCCCCGATATGCTGTTGCAACTAATTGCTCGCGAAGGGGTGACCTTCTCGCACTGCGTTCCGACGATCCTGCACATGCTACTGAACAGCAAGGCTGGCGCAAACGTTGATTTGTCACGCTGCAAGATGGTGATTGGCGGGGCGGCATTCCCCAAGGGCTTGGCTGCAGCTGCATTGGCGCGTGGGATGGATGTCTTTACCGGTTACGGTATGTCGGAAACCTGCCCGATTCTAACCATCGTTCGAGTCGGTGACGATCTTGGTAATGATCCCGATACGCAGGTCAGCGAACGCATCAAAACTGGCTACACGATTCCTCTCGTTGATCTGCGTACGGTTAACGACGAAATGCTTGATGTCGACCGGAACGGTAAGGCCACCGGCGAAATTGTCGTTCGAGCACCGTGGCTGACTCAGGGGTACCTGCACAACCCTGTCGCGTCGGAAGAGCTTTGGTCTGGTGGCTACCTGCATACGGGCGACATCGGTGTCATTGACCAGCGCGGCATGTTGACCGTAACTGACCGCTTGAAAGACGTGATCAAGACTGGAGGCGAATGGGTCTCCTCGCTCGAACTGGAAAGCATTATTTCGCAGCACCCAGCGGTGAACGAAGTCGCTGTCATCGGTATCCAAGATGACAAATGGGGGGAACGCCCGCTAGCGATGATTGTACTCAAAGCTGATCAAACGGCTACTGCTGAAGATATCAAACAGCATGTTCTACGTTGCGCCGAGGAAGGCCATATCTCCAAGTTTGCCGTCCCGGATCAGGTGCGCTTTGTCGACAACCTTGCCCGTACCAGCGTCGGCAAGCTCAACAAAAAGGCCATGCGCGAGGAACTGGCCTAAGTTTTCAGCAATTACAACAAGGAGGAGGATTTTCATGATTTGCACACAGCTTGTTACTTTGCCTTTTCGCCGTCGACCGCTTGTTGGCTTATTGGCAATGTTTGGTACCTGTCTTGGCGGACTCGCCAGTGCGGCTGAACTTGAACTGGGGGAATGGAAGGGCAGTATTAACACCACGGTGGTTGTGGGTACCCAGACTCGCATGCAGTCGCAGGACCAAAAGCTCATGTTCAAGGCTAATGGCGCTAGTCAAGGTATGGGCGGCAATGCGCTAACAGGCCAAAACGATGATGACAGCAACCTGAACTACAAAAAAGGTGACCAAGTCTCTACCGTGCTCAAGGCCTATAGCGAAATGCGTCTGAAGCGGGAGGACACGGAGGTCGTCCTCGCTGCCAAGGCCTGGTATGACTATGGTCAGTCTCACGACGACCGCCCGTGGGGCAACTACCCAAATGGCTATCGGGCTGGTGAGCCACTTTCGGACAACGGCTTTGATTCCTTGGCAAAGTTTTCCGGTGTGGCCTTGATGAATGCCTACGTGGGGCAGCGCTTCTCGATAGGGGGGCAGGCATTGGATGTGCGCCTCGGTAACCAGGTTCTGCAGCAATGGGGGGAGCGATCCAGTATCGGTGGCGGACTGGCGGCTATCAGCCCGATTGATATCGGTGCTTTTCGCCGCCCGGGAGCTTTAGCGGCGGAAAGTACCATTCCCGTACCCCAAATTACTGCTCGCTGGCAGTTTGTCGACAACCAATCGGTTGAGGCGTTTTATCAGTTCATGTTCAGGCATAGCGAACTGCCCGGCTGCGGTACCTATTTCGCCGCAAGCGATTATTTGGCCGAAGGGTGCAATGGGGTCTTTCCAGGTGGGGCACAGACCGACGGAGCCAAACTCGCTGCCGGCAATTTCGTCAAAAGGACAGGTACGGTCGAACCCGATGATGGTGGCCAGTTCGGACTTGCCTATCGCTTACGCCTGGGCCCCATCAACACCAATCTTGCCCTGTATTTTGCGCAGTATCACAATCGGCTCCCGAATCTCGATGTGGTTAAGAGTACGCGTGCAACCCCCTATATTCCGGGCGACCCTGGCGGGCTGAATGCCCAATACGGCACGGAATATGCCGACAATGTTCGCGTTTGGGGCTTGAGCTTTGATAGCAAGGTGGCAAGTGCAACCGTGTTCGGCGAATTGACCTATCGCCCGAATCAGCCACTCGGTCTGAATGGTACGGATTTGCTAAACGCCTTCCTGTCCAATACCGCACCAACGCCTTTGCGACAGGATGCTATCAATACGGCCGCCGGCGGCACTTTCCAGGCTTTCGATAGAAAGCAGATGCTGCAATTACAGCTTGGGGTGCTTCAGCCGTTCAAGGACGTGCTTGGTGCCGACACGCTGATACTGGCTGGTGAGGCAGGTTACCGACGCTACCCCAATTTGCCGGATGTTAACCAGCGTCGCTACGGCCGCTCAACGGTTTTCGGTTTGGGCCCAGTGAACGGTGTATGTACCGCCGCGACTGCGACCTGCAGTAACGATGGTTACGTTACCGAAGACTCGTGGGGTTACCGCTTGCGTGCCTCGGCGCGCTACCCGGGGTTGCTGGCCGGTGCCGACCTCGTTCCGACCATCGGTTTTGCGCATGATGTCAAGGGTTGGACGCACGACAACACCTTTAATCAGGGTCGCAAGATTCTCAATGTGTCGCTGCGCGGCGAATACCAGAAACGCTACTTTGCTGACGTGAGTTATTTCACCGTCCTGGGCAAGGGGGGCGATTTCGACAACCTGCGAGATCGCGATTACCTGAATCTCGCAGTCGGTTATAGCTTCTAAATCCATAAAAAGGAGAACAGCTTGAAAAATTTGATCATCAGGAAGGTGGCCGTTCTGGGGGCTGGGGTGATGGGGGCGCAAATTGCCGCCCATCTCGCCAATGCCAACGTACCGGTCGTGCTTTTCGATCTGCCAGCCAAAGACGGTGACAAGAACGGGGTCGTCAAAAAGGCGCTCGATGGTCTGAAGCGTCTGCAGCCGTCGCCGCTGGTCACCCGCGACAAGCTGCAATATATCGATGCCGCCAATTACGACGATAATCTGGAATTGCTAAGCGATTGCGATCTGGTCATCGAAGCCATTGCCGAACGGATGGACTGGAAAAACGACCTTTACGCCAAAATCGGCCCGTTTTTGTCGTCGACCGCAATCTTCGCTTCCAACACCTCGGGGCTGTCGATCAATGCCTTGGCCGACGCTTTGCCGGCAGCACTACGTCCTAATTTCTGCGGCATTCATTTCTTCAACCCACCGCGCTACATGCCGCTGGTAGAGATCATTGCCACCCGCAGCACTGCCGCGGCGACGCTTGACGGCCTCGAAACCTGGCTGACCTCGCGGCTGGGCAAGGGCGTTGTTCGGGCGCTGGATACGCCCAATTTCGTGGCTAACCGGATCGGCGTTTTCTCCATTCTGTCGGTGATGCATCACACCCAAGCCTTTGCCCTGGGCCTCGATACAGTCGACGCCCTGACCGGGCCAAAAGTTGGTCGTCCGAAAAGCGCGACCTACCGTACGGGCGATGTGGTTGGCCTCGACACCCTGGCGCATGTCGTCAAGACTATGCAGGACACGCTTCCGGACGATCCGTGGCATGCCCATTTTTCGGTGCCGAACTGGTTGGCAGGATTGATTGAGCAAGGCGTGCTCGGTCAGAAAACCAAGGGTGGTATCTTCCGCAAGCAGGGCAAGGAAATCCAGGTGTTCGACGTGGCCGAACTCACTTACCGCCCGTCCAGCGATGCGATTGCCGGGGAAGTGGCGGCTGCGCTGAAGATTGCCGATCCAGTCGAGCGCCTGGCGGCACTACGTACCTCGGCTCACCCGCAGGCGCAATTCCTGTGGTCCATCTTCCGCGATTTGTTCCACTACTGCGCCGTGCAACTGGAGCATGTTGCCGACAATGCCCGTGATGTGGATTTTGCGCTGCGCTGGGGCTTCGGCTGGGCGCAAGGGCCGTTCGAGTTGTGGCAGGCGGCCGGCTGGGCAGAAACAGCCGAAGCAATTGCCGCTGATATCGCGGCCGGAAAGGCCATGAGCAATGTGCCCTTGCCGGCCTGGGTGACCGATCCGGCAAGAAACGGCGTGCATGGTGCAGCGGGTTCCTGGTCGGCCAGTCGCCAGTGCTATGTGCCGCGCTCGACCCTGCCGGTCTATGACCGCCAGCTATTCCCAGAGTTGTTGCTCGGCGAAGCCGGCACCCCACCGGAAACCGCCGGTGAGACGTTGTTTGAAAATGATGGCGTGCGCTTGTGGTGCCTGCCGACGGTCGACGCCGGCATCGGCATCATTTCCTTCAAATCGAAAATGCATGCCATCGGCGACGAGGTGCTTGATGGTGTGCAGGCTGCACTGCAGCAGGCGGCCGGCAGCCTTGATGGCCTGGTCATCTGGCATGAGGCGCCGTTTGCCGTTGGCGCCAATCTCAAGCAGATCAGCGAGGCCTGCACCACTGGCGATTTTGACCGTCTGGAGCGGACCATTAACAAGTTCCAGCAAACGTCCATGGCCATCAAGTATGCCCCGGTCCCGGTGATTGCAGCGGTACAGGGCATGGCGCTGGGTGGCGGTTGCGAGTTTGCCATGCATGCCGCCAAGCGCGTACTGGCCCTGGAGAGCTATCTCGGACTGGTCGAAGTTGGTGTCGGCCTGATTCCGGCTGGCGGTGGCAGCAAGGAACTCGCCTTGCGCGCCGCCCGTTGGGCAGGCCAGTCGGGCACGCCGGGCGAGGTAATGCCTAATTTGTCGCCCACCTTCATGGCGCTGGCAATGGCCAAGGTGAGCAAGAGCGCGCATGAAGCCATTGATCTCGGGTTTGGTAATGCGAGCGACACCATCCGCTTCAATGCCCGCGAATTGCTCTTCGTCGCCCTGAAGGAAGCTCGCCTGCTGGCCGATGTCGGCTATGTGCCCCCCGTTCCCGCTCGTGGGATACCGGTTGCCGGGCGGACTGGAATTGCCACCTTGGAGATGAATCTGGTCAACATGATTGAGGGCGGAATGATCTCGGCCCATGACTATCGCGTTTCCCGCGCCGTGGCGGTTGCCCTGTGTGGCGGCGAGGTCGAGTACGGCAGTCTGGTCGATGAGGACTGGCTGCTGGCGGTTGAACGCCAGCAATTCCTCGAACTTCTTAAAACCCCGGAAACCCAGGCACGCATCAAGCACATGCTGGATACCGGCAAACCCCTGCGTAACTGAAACGGCGGAGAAAAACCATGAGCAAACAGATTCAAGACGCCTACATTGTCGCGGTGACCCGGACGCCGGTCGCCAAGCGCAAGGGCATGTTCCGCAACGTGCGGCCGGACGACCTGCTGGCCCATGCCCTGAAGGGCGTGATGGCGCAGGCGCCGGGCCTGGACCCGGCCCTGATCGGCGACGCGATCGTCGGTTGTGCCATGCCCGAAGCCGAGCAAGGCATGAATGTCGCCCGCATCGGTGTGCTGCTGGCCGGCCTGCCGAACGTCGTGCCGGGCATCACCATCAACCGCTTCTGCTCGTCCGGCCTGCAGGCCGTGGCCGATGCCGCAAACCAGATTCGTCTCGGCCTGGCTGATGTGATGATCGGTGCCGGCACCGAATCGATGACGGTGATGACCAACATGATGGGCAACAAGGTCGCGATCAATCCCGCCGTTTTCGACGAACAACGAGGCATTGCCTACGGCATGGGCCTAACGGCGGAGAAGGTTGCCCAGCAATGGCAGATCAGCCGCGAGGCACAGGATGCCTTCGCGGTCGAATCGCATCGCAAGGCCTGTGCGGCGATCACCGCCGGCCATTTCAAGGCGGAAATCACGCCCTATGCCATCAATGAACATCTGCCGGATCTGAAAACCGGGCAGGTCAAAACCCGTCAGCGCCTGGCCGAGAACGACGAAGGGGCCCGCGGCGATGTCACGGTCGACAGCCTGGGCAAGCTGAAACCGGTATTCCATGCCAAAGGCACGGTAACGGCCGGTAACGCCTCGCAAATGTCGGATGGCGCAGCGGCTGTGCTGTTGGTTTCCGAGAAGATCCTGAAGCAGTTCAACCTGACGCCGCTGGCCCGCTTCTGCAGCTTTGCCGTGGCTGGTGTGCCGCCGGAAATCATGGGCATTGGCCCGGTTGCAGCCATTCCCAAAGCCTTGCAACAGGCGGGCATTGCGCAGCACCAGCTAGACTGGATCGAACTGAACGAGGCGTTTGCCGCACAGACCCTGGCCGTGATGCACGATTTGCAGATTGACCCGAGCAAGGTCAATCCGCTGGGCGGTGCCATCGCGCTTGGTCATCCGCTTGGAGCGACCGGTGCCATCCGAACTGCCACGCTGGTCCATGGCATGCAGCGAGTCGGTGGGCAGTACGGGATGATCAGTATGTGTATCGGTACCGGCATGGGTGCGGCCGGCATTTTTGAACGTCTGTAAGGAGATAGAGCGATGAGTGATTACCGCGCACCGGTCAAGGAAATGCGATTTGTGATGGATGACCTGGCCGGATTCAAGGAGTTGAGCCAGCTTCCCTGCTTTGAAGAGGCGACGCCGGATCTGGCCGATGCCATTCTCGACGAAGCTGCCAAGTTTGCCGGCGAAGTGCTGGCCCCGCTCAACCGAATCGGTGACCAGCAAGGCTGCACGCTAACGCCGAATGGCGTGACTACGCCCCCTGGCTGGAAAGAGGCTTACAAGGCCTTCTGCGAAGCGGGCTGGAGTGGTGTTGAGTCACCGACCGAATTCGGTGGGCAAGGCTTGCCGGAAACGCTGGCGACCGTGGTCAAAGAAATGGTCTGCTCAGCCAACCTGTCCTTCTCGCTCGGCCCACTGCTCACCACTGGGGCGGTCAAGGCACTGCTGACCTGCGCTAGCGACGAGTTGAAGGCGATCTACCTGGAAAAAATGATCACCGGCGAGTGGACCGGCACGATGAATCTGACCGAACCGCAAGCCGGTTCCGATCTGGCCTTGATCCGCTCGCGGGCGGAGCCGCAAGCGGATGGCAGCTATCGCGTTTTCGGCCAGAAAATTTTCATCACCTACGGCGACCACGATATGACGGACAATATCGTCCATCTGGTGCTCGCCCGCCTGCCTGACGCACCGGCCGGGGTGCGTGGCATTTCGCTGTTCCTGGTGCCGAAGTTTCTGGTTAACACTGACGGCTCGCTCGGTGAGCGCAATGATGCGCACTGCGTTTCCATTGAACACAAGCTCGGCATCCACGCTAGCCCGACCTGTGTCCTGGCCTTCGGGGACAATGGCGGTGCCGTCGGCTATCTGCTCGGCGAGGAAAATCGCGGGCTGGAATACATGTTCATCATGATGAACGAAGCTCGCCTCGGGGTCGGCCTGCAAGGCATCGCACTTGGCGAGCGCGCCTATCAGCAGGCACTCGGCTATGCCCGAGAGCGCAAGCAGGGACGCGATGCGATTACTGGCGAAGCCTTGGTCACGATCGACAAACATCCCGACATCCGACGCATGTTGATGTTGATGAAATCGCGGATTGAGTCCTGTCGTGCTGTTGCTTATTACACCTCGGGCCTGCTTGATCGCACTCACGCTGAGGCCGATCCCGAAGAGAAGAAGCGCCTGCTGTATCTCGCCGAATTCATGATTCCCATCGTCAAGGGCGGCAGTACCGAAATGGGCATCGATGTCACTTCGCTCGGCGTCCAGATCCATGGCGGCATGGGATTCATCGAGGAAACGGGGGCAGCTCAGCACTGGCGCGACTCGCGCATCACCACTATTTACGAAGGTACTACCGGCATCCAGGCCAACGACCTGCTGTTTCGCAAGCTGATGCGCGACCAGGGAGCGACTGCCCGTGTCGTTTTCGGCGAAGTGGGGGTGACAGCCAAGGCGCTCGGCGTTTCTACTCGTCCAGAACTGCGAGCCATCGGCAAGCGTTTGGGGGAATCCCTGCAAGCCTGGATCAGCGCGACCGAATGGCTGGCCGGCAATGCAAAAACTGGCCTCTCCGGTGTGTTGACCGCAGCTGTTCCCTACCTGCATCTGGCGGTCACGGTGTCTGGTGGCTGGTTCATGGGCAAGGCGGCACTGGCCGCAGCCAGATATCTTGAACAGGGCGAAAGCGACCAGGCTTTCTATCTGGCGAAAATTGCCACGGCCCAGTTCTACGCCGACCAACTATTACCTTTGGCTGCAGCCTATGCCGAAACGGTGAAAGCAGGTGATGCCGCTTTGGCAGCGTTAGGCGACGAGCTTTTTAATTTCTGATGTGAAGTTTTTGGTGTCTCCTCTGCTGGTAAGCACCTCGACGCTACCAGTGGCTTTGGGTTTGGGGGCGGAAACCCCCCAAACCGTTTTTTACGTAATCAATAGCGAGTAATTTGATGAAAATTCTGGTTCCAGTGAAGCGAGTCGTTGATTACAACGTAAAGGTGCGCGTTAAGGCGGACGGTTCTGGCGTCGATCTGGCCAACGTCAAGATGAGCATGAACCCGTTCGACGAAATCGCCGTCGAAGAAGCCGTGCGTCTGAAGGAAGCCGGTATTGCCACCGAAGTGGTCGCTGTGTCCTGCGGCGTTGGCGCCTGCCAGGAAACCCTGCGCACCGCGATGGCGATCGGTGCCGACCGCGGCATCCTGGTCGAAACCGATGTCGACCTCCAGCCGCTGGCCGTTGCCAAGCTGCTCAAGGCCCTGTGCGACAAGGAACAACCGCAACTCGTCATCTGCGGCAAGCAAGCCATCGACGACGACGCCAACCAGACCGGCCAGATGCTCGCCGCCCTGCAAAACTGGCCGCAAGCTACCTTCGCCTCCAAGGTCGTCCTCGCCGACGGCAAGGCGACCGTGACCCGCGAAATCGACGGTGGCCTGGAAACCCTGCAGATTTCCCTGCCGGCGGTCGTTTCCACCGACCTGCGCCTGAACGAGCCGCGCTACGCCACCCTGCCCAACATCATGAAGTCCAAGAAGAAGCCGCTCGACACCGTCAAGCCGGCCGACCTCGGCGTCGATGTCGCCCCGCGCCTGACCACGGTGAAAGTCAGCGAACCGCCGAAGCGTAGTGCCGGCATCAAGGTCGCCGACGTGGCCGACCTCGTGAATAAACTGAAGAACGAAGCCAAGGTGATCTGATCATGACCATTCTCGTTATCGCTGAACACGACAACCAGAGCCTGAAGGCCGCCACCCTGAACACCGTCACCGCCGCCCAGAAAATCGGTGGCGACATCCACGTGCTGGTCGCCGGCGCCAACTGTGCCGCCGCTGCCCAGCAAGCCGCCGCGCTGCAAGGCGTCGCCAAGGTCAAGGTAGCCGATGCCGCCCAGTTCGACGCGCAGACCGCCGAGAACCTGACTGCGCTGGTTATCGCCAATGCCGCCGGCTACAGCCACATCCTGGCCCCGGCCACCACCTTCGGCAAAAACGTCGCACCGCGTGTCGCCGCTTTGCTTGATGTGGCGCAGATTTCCGAAATCACCGCCGTCGAATCGGCCGACACCTTCGTCCGCCCGATCTACGCCGGCAACGCGCTGGCTACCGTCAAGAGCGCCGATGCCGTCAAGGTCATCACCGTGCGCGGCACCGCCTTCGATGCCGCCGCCAATGGCGGCAGCGCCGCGGTTGAAGCGATTGCCGCTACCGACGACACTGCCCAGTGCGCCCTGCAAGGTCGCGAACTGACCAAGTCCGAGCGTCCGGAACTGGGTGCCGCCAAGATCATCGTTTCCGGTGGTCGTGGCCTGGGCAGCGGCGAGAACTACCACAAGCTGCTCGAGCCGCTCGCCGACAAACTGGGTGCCGCCCTTGGCGCCTCGCGTGCTGCGGTCGACGCCGGTTTCGTCCCGAACGACTACCAGGTCGGCCAGACCGGCAAGATCGTCGCGCCGCAACTGTATATCGCCGTCGGTATTTCCGGCGCTATCCAGCATCTGGCTGGCATGAAGGACTCCAAGGTCATCGTCGCCATCAACAAGGATCCGGATGCACCGATCTTCCAGGTGGCGGATTACGGGTTGGTAGCGGACTTATTCGAAACTGCTCCTGCTCTTGTTGCGGAGCTGAATTAGTCTTTTCACCTACAAGAAAGATAAAGATGACGCGTACCGATCGCGATGCAATGGAATACGACGTCGTAATCGTCGGCGGCGGCCCTTCCGGGCTGACCGCGGCGATCCGTCTCAAGCAGCTGGCTGAGCAGGCAGGCAAGGATGTTTCCGTTTGCTTGCTGGAGAAGGGCTCCGAAATCGGCGCCCATATCCTCTCCGGCGCCGTGCTGGAACCTCATGCGCTGCAGGAGCTATTCCCGGATTGGCAAGAACGCGGCGCGCCGCTCAACACGCCGGCCGGTGAAGATCGCCTGCTGTTCCTGACCGAAGGTGGCTCTTTCAAGCTGCCGACGCCGCCGCAGATGGGCAACCACGGCAACTACATCATCAGTCTGGGCAACTTCTGCCGCTGGCTGGGTGAGCAGGCCGAGGGGCTGGGTGTCGAAATCTACCCGGGTTTCGCGGCCGCCGAAGTGCTCTATCACGAGGATGGTTCGGTCAAGGGCGTTGCGACCGGCGATCTCGGCATTGGCAAGGATGGCCAACCCGGCCATAACTTCCAGCCGGGCATGGAACTGCATGCCCGCCAGATGATTTTTGCCGAAGGTTGCCGCGGTTCGCTGACCAAGGAGCTGTGGGCCAAGTTCAACCTGCGTGATGGTGTTGATCCGCAAACCTACGGTATCGGCATCAAGGAGCTGTGGGAAATCGACCCGGCCAAGCATCAGCCGGGCCTGATCGTGCACAGTGTGGGCTGGCCGTTGCAAAGCGACACCTATGGCGGTTCCTTTCTCTACCACCTGGAAAACAATCTGGTGGCGGTGGGGATGGTCGTCGGTCTGGATTACAAGAATCCCTGGCTATCGCCCTACGAGGAGTTCCAGCGCTACAAGACGCATCCGGCCATTCGCGGCTACTTCGAGTGCGCCCGTCGCATCTCCTACGGTGCCCGTGCATTGTCGGAGGGCGGTTACCAGTCGGTGCCCAAGCTGCATTTCCCGGGTGGCGTGCTGGTCGGCGATACCGCCGGCTTCCTCAACGTGCCGAAGATCAAGGGCACGCACATGGCCATGGAGTCCGGCATCGTCGCCGCCAAGGCCGTGTTCGAGCACCTGTTCAAGGAAAACGCCGGTACCGAGGTCAAGGCCTACGGTGAGCTGATCAAGCAGAGCTGGCTGTGGGAAGAGCTGTACAAGGTGCGCAACATCCGTCCGGCCTTCAAGTGGGGCCTGTTCGGTGCACTGGCGTACGGCGCGATTGATACCTACGTATTCGGCGGCAAGGCACCGTGGACCATGCATCACCACGACGATCACTCGCAGCTGGGTGACAAGAACGCTTATTCGAAAATCGACTATCCGAAGCCGGACGGCAAGATCACCTTCGATCGCCTGTCCTCGGTCTTCCTCTCGGCAACCAACCACGAGGAAAACCAGCAGTGCCATCTGCGCTTGAAGGATGAGTCGGTGGCCATCTCGGTCAATTACGCCAAGTACGGTTCGCCGGAAACGCGTTATTGCCCGGCTGGCGTGTACGAAATCCTCGGTGAGGATGAAGGCAAGCCAAGGCTCCAGATCAACGGCCAGAACTGCCTGCATTGCAAGACCTGCGACATCAAGGACCCGACCCAGAACATCAACTGGACGGTGCCGGAAGGTGGCGGTGGGCCGAACTATCCCAACATGTAGAGAACGAGCATCGCCGTGCAGATGGCGTTTCAATATCGTTTCATCATTTGCGCGACACCGCTAAAGCAGAAGCCAACCTCATGAACATTAACTATCTTGAAGATTTTGTAATCGGGCAGATTTTTCAATCCGGATCACTACGAATTGAAAAGGAAAGAATGGTTGAATTCGCTTCTGAATTTGATCCCCAAGTATTTCACCTTGACGAAGTAGCTGCGCGAGACACTATATTCGGTGGATTGACTGCGAGTGGTTGGCACACCGCTGCTATGACGATTCGGCTAATCCTCGCTAGCTATCTTAATCCGGCCGGAGGGCTAGTTGGCGCGGGGGTCGAGGAGTTACGTTGGCCACAACCGGTCAGACCTGGAGATGAGTTACATGTCGAGTGTGAGATTCTCGATACACGTCCTTCAAAATCGCGTCCGGAACGCGGTATGGTTAAGGTTCGAGTAACTACATATACCCAAAATAAAGAAGCAGTCTTGTGTTTTATAGGCAACCTAGTCGTGCAACGTCGGCAATCTGGCGCATTGCTGATGTAGCGCCTGCGGTCTTCCAACAACCGGAATGGCCGACCAGTGTGAATTGGCCCTCCGGCAGGTTCCAGAGTTGACCGGTCCCTTGAACATCCCGGGTAGAAGCTTGGCGTTTGACCGGTTCTGATCGGGACGAGTCCCTAATTTCCCCTTCCTTCGACTGCTGCCGCGCTTCGCTTGGCGCCTGGCTCGTTCGGCTTCGCCGATCCGAGACCACGGAGAGTTCATTTTATAAGTGTGCAAATAAGAATATTTTAAAATTCAAACGCATTGGTGGCGTTGTTCTGTGCATTAGCAACGCTCATGAGCAACGGACTACGTGCTCATTACGCCGGGAGGGTTGCTCATATTCACTGGCATACACA